>DTUJ01000081.1 GCA_012964235.1 Fidelibacterota bacterium | reverse complement strand
TGGGACCTGAGTGATGATCTACTCATTCTGGTTGCAGCTCGTATGGAGGATTTTTCAGATTTCGGGGCTACGACCAACTTCAAACTAGCAGGTCGCTATTCACTGGGCAATATAGCCACATTTAGAGGTAGTTATTCCACAGGTTTCAGGGCTCCAACGCCTGGACAGTCGAATTACACAGGGGTTGTCACCTCATTTGACGGAGTGACCGGAATGCAGATTCAAGAAGGTACCTTAAAACCGGATGACCCGCTTTCTGTTTTAATGGGTGGCAAAGCACTGGTTCCGGAAGAGGCAACCAATACCAGTTTTGGCTTCACCACCAGTTTCTTGCCAAACCTGAATTTGACGGTTGATATGTACAATATAGACGTTACAAATAAGATTATAAAATCCCGATCATTGACAGTACCTGAAGGAAGCAGCGCATCCTTTACAGATATTGCAATTTACACAAATTCAGTTGATACAAAGACATCAGGAATAGATATTGTGGCAGTCTATGATATGGGAAAGACGGACATCGCTCTAGCAATGAATACCAATAGTACCGAGGTGGTACTTCCACAACGGCAAGTAAATGGAGTGAACCCTGTAACTGACGGGGGTGTTTTCAATATTGAGAATAACCTGCCAAAAATCCGCTTAACTGCGACAGTGGGTCATGACATTAACCAGAATTTGTCTGCTTTGGTCCGCATCAATTACTATGGAGAAACCAAGGATGAACGTGGTACTCAGGAAGTCGTTGATCCAACACAACTAATCGATTTAGAACTGCGTTATAATATGAGCAGCAACCTCTCTATGGTTTTTGGTTCCAACAACATCTTAAATACATATCCAACTGAGATTGCAACACGTGCATCTCAGGGTATGCCTTACCCACGCCGAACACCCATTGGTTACCATGGTGGTATGACGTACTTACGGTTGATGTATAATTTCTAATTTCTTAAATAATAACAGAAAAAAGGCGGTGAATTCACCGCCTTTTTTTTATTCTTCAGTAAATGCAGCGCTTAATTCCGCAACTGTTAGATCGAATTGATCTCGTTGTCTTCGACTTGGCAGGCACCACACTTCGGGTTGGGGATTATGTAACTGGAGCCTTCCGGCAGGCCTTCAAGGAATCTGGAGTCATGCTGAAGAACGAAGAAATCAATGCAATCCGGGGGCGCTCGAAACGGGAGGCTTTAGCCATGCTGCTCCAAAGGCACCTCGGGTCCCAGGCCGCGACAAGGACGGAATCGGTTTACCAAACCTTCCAGGAGCTACTGCGGAAATACGTTTCAGAACAGGGTGTCAAAACGATATCAGGAGCCGGGGAAGTAATCGGATGGCTGAAGGATCGGGACGTGCTGATTGCCTTGAATACAGGGATTGATCGCCATATCGCATCATTGATGCTTGACAGTATAAGCTGGTCAGGAATCGCGGATGCGATGGTTTGTGGAGATGACGTAAACAGGGGCAGACCAGCTCCGGACCTGATTCTCAAAGCAATGGAATTGACTGGTTGCAACGATGCGTCTCGCGTGCTAGCCGTCGGTGACACCTGTTACGATATGCAAGCCGCTCACAATGCGGGTGTACTAGCCATCGGTGTGCTGAGCGGGGCTAGCAACGAAAAACAGCTAAGGGCCTGCCCGCACTATGCGGTTATCCCCAGCGTGGCTGACCTGCAGGAAGTTCTGGGCCAAAAAACACTTGACAAAAGCTGGTTGTAAATCAAACGAGTATGAATACAGACGATAAAAAAATGATTGGTGTGATTGGTGGAATGGGACCACATGCCGGCATTGACCTGGTCCAGAAGATATTTAATCAGACCAAAGCAGCATCTGACCAAGACCATTTACCCATAGCCATGTTATCAATACCTCATTCAATATCTGATCGAACCGAATTCCTTTCAGGAAAATCTGATGTCAATCCCGCCAGTGCTATATCAGAAGTCATTGGTACCTTATCAAAAATTGGAGCATGCATAATCGGAATGCCCTGTAATACTGCTCATGCAACACCAATTTTCAATGAAATTATTGAAAGAATTCCCAAAGAAGTAAAACTGGTTCACATGATAAATGAAGTGTCCAAGTTTATTAAGAATAAATATCCATCTATGGAAAATGTGGGTATTTTGTCCACAATGGGAACATCCATTTCACATGTTTATCCTGATTGTTTTTCGCAATACGGATTAAACGGAATTCAAGTTTCAGAGGAAATTCAGAAAAATTATATTAGCCCTGCTATTTTCAGTAAGGATTATGGAATTAAAGCACAGTCAAGTCCTGTAACAGCCCAGGCAAAAAAGGAATTATTAAAAGGGATAGATTATTTGGACAAGGAAGGTGCAGAAATAATTATCATGGGGTGTACGGAAATACCCTTGGCTATAAAAGATAATAAAATCAATGGGAAGCCACTGATTGATTCAACAAAAATTCTTGCCCGTGCTTTAATTTTGGAGTCTTCACCTGAGAAACTGATAGAAGAAATTGGATAAACGAACCAAGTCCACATTCAGTCATCTTGAATGTACAAGCTGTAGCAAGATTTTCCCTAAAGAACAATTATTGAATCTGTGTACTTCTTGCAGTCTTCCTCTCTTTGCCCGATATGATATTGAAAAAGCACGATCCATCATCCGGAAAGATCAATTACTGTATTGTGAGCCAACAATGTGGCGGTATAAAGAAATGATGCCTGTAGAATACGAAGAAAATATCATTACTTTAGGAGAAGGGTGGACGCCACTATTCAAAGCCAAACGATTGGGAGAATTGTTGGGCTTCTCTAATCTTTACCTCAAAGACGAGTCACTTAATCCAACCGGTTCATTTAAAGCCCGTGGGATGAGCGCTGCTATCTCGCAGGCAAAAGAAAAGGGAGTGAAAAAAATTGCCATCCCTACAGCAGGGAATGCCGGGGGCGCTGCAGCTGCTTATGCTGCAAAAGCTGGTCAGGAAGCCTATGTTTTCATGCCAGATGATACTCCAGACGCATTCCAAATTGAGTGTGAACAATACGGAGCAATTGTAGAAAAAATTGATGGATTAATCAGTGATTGTGGAAAAATTGTTGCTAAAAGGAAAGAGGCAGAAGGATGGTTTGATATTTCAACATTGAAAGAGCCTTATCGTGTTGAAGGGAAAAAAACAATGGGTTATGAACTTGCTGAACAACTGAACTGGCAATTACCTGATGTAATTATTTATCCCACAGGTGGAGGTACGGGAATAATCGGAATGTGGAAGGCATTTCAGGAAATGGAAGAATTGGGTTGGATTGATTCAAAGCGACCGAAAATGATTTCTGTTCAGGCTGAAGGATGTGCTCCCATAGTTCGTGCTTTTAATGAAGGATTGGATAATGCTCCACCTTTTGAAGGTGCTGATACTGTGGCTTCAGGTCTTCGTGTTCCGTCAGCAATAGGTGACTTTCTTATTTTGCAATCTATTCGTGATAGTAATGGATATGCTCTCGCTGTTAGCGATGATGCATTACTTGAAGGTGTGACTCCATTGGGAAAAGCCGAAGGAATATTTGCTGCTCCGGAAGCCGGGGCAACTGTTGCAGCTTTGGAAAATCTATTGGAAAACGGACAAATTCAGAAGGATGAACAAATTGTCTTATTCATCACCGGTAGTGGGATAAAATATATGGATGTTTTTAATAGTTTTAGCTGAAGGAGTCATCCTCCGCTAGTTTTTTGATATTATCACAGCACGGGTTTACAGTTAATATTCTAATATTGGCCGTACAGTTGAACCTTTTTTTATTTAATCCAGAAAGGAAACTTCTTAAGTTTACTGTCCATTTATGCCCCACAAAATCCATCCTCACTTACAAAACCTGAAACAGTCTGCTACGGTGGCGATCAACAAATACTGTGGAGAATTAGAAACTGCTGGGAAAACAATATTCCGTTTTGGTTTTGGTCAATCACCCTTTCCTGTTCCGGATTCCATCGTTTCTACCCTGGAGGGAAATGCCTATCGAAAAGATTATTTACCCGTAGAAGGATTGTATGATCTACGCCAGGCTGTAGCTGAATTCCATCAAAAAACAGACAAAACAGATTTTGAACCAGAAGGCATCATGATTGGCCCAGGCTCTAAGGAATTGGTGTTCACCTTACAATTGGCAATGGAAGGGTCAACATTAATACCTTCCCCTTGCTGGGTTTCCTATGGACCCCAAGGACAAATCGTCCATCGAGAAATTCATTATATTCAAACTCAATATGAAAACAACTGGAGACTGCTTCCTGATCAGCTTGAGTCTACAATCCGCTTTATTGAAAGTCCTCACATGTTAATTCTAAATTATCCAGGTAACCCTGATGGCGGAACATACACCCCCGAAGAATTATCTGCTCTAGCTGCTGTGTGCAGGGAGAATGATGTTCTAATTCTATCTGACGAAATATATGGTCGACTGCATCACCAAGGAGATCATATATCAATTGCCAGGTATTATCCTGAAGGGACTATCGTCAGTTCCGGATTATCCAAATGGTGCGGAGCTGGTGGATGGCGTTTGGGACATTTTGCGTTTCCAAGAGAACTGTATGGACTGAAAAACGTCATAGCTTCTATTTCAAGCGAAACATTTTCCTGTGTGAGCACTCCCATTCAATATGCAGCCGTTCAGGCTTATACTGATTATAAAACTGTTGACGAATATTTAATTCACTCCCGTCGTCTACTATCAATAGTGGGGTCTTACTGTGCGAATAGTTTAGCTAAAGCCGGGGTTCGAGTTCGTGCTCCATCGGGTGCGTTTTATTTATTTCCAGATTTCGAAAACTTCAGAGAAAAATTAACTGAAAGGGGTATAACGAATTCACCTACACTTTGTGAACAATTATTACAGGATACTGGTGTATCTCTTTTACCCGGTTCAGAATTTGGACGTGATGCAACTGAACTGAATGCCCGTTTAGCCTATATCAATTTTGATGGAACAAAAGCACTGAAAATCAGCAGGAAAATTCCCACTGATAAAACAATGACAATCGATGATATCATGCCGGTCTGTGCTGACCTTATTGAAGCCATTGAACGGATTATTAAATGGTTACAGGCGTATTAATTAAAAAATGTCTATTTATCATCTGGGGGTCACTTCGTCGGTTGTTTCTGAGTCATCTGGAGCCTCAACAAGAATCACGCAGCAGCCTGGAGAATCTAGCACTTTCTTGCATTTGGGACACTTTTCAGCTCCATCGACACAACAAACGTCACCACTCCCTTTCACCTGACCGCAATGATTACACAAGACCGCATCTTCTCCCGTTAGGCTTATTTTGCAGCAGGCGGACGAACCAGAATGGGTGCCATACCCACACACTTTAGCGTCTTTTACACAACAGACACCGGATCCTTTTATCTGTCCACATTGCCCACAAAGCACAATGACGTCGACAACTTCTTTGAGTTCAGGGGTTTCTTTTGTTCCCATCTCTATATTATAAACGTTTTTAGAATTTCAATGGTTGGTAATTATTAATTTAAACATCTAAAATGTATTATCAATTGTCAGGCCTGTTTTTTGTATTTTCATATTTCAAATTCTAGACTATTATGAAAACAATCAAAAATGTAGCAAAAAAAATCAAGCCATACATTCATGAAACCCCGATTTTGACTTCTACTCTTTTAAATGAGATTGTCGGTTGCAATATATTTTTTAAATGTGAAAATTTTCAGAAAATGGGCGCATTTAAGATGAGAGGAGCAACGAACGCCATTCTTAACTTGTCAGAAGAACAAAAGGCTAAGGGTGTTGTAACTCACTCTTCAGGAAATTTTGCTCAGGCTCTTTCTCTTGCTGCAAATAAATTAGGTTTAAAAGCATATATTGTGATGCCATCATCTGCTCCACAAGTGAAGATTGATGCTGTCAAGGGATATGGAGGAGAGGTTATTATTTGTCCACCAACTTTGAAAGATAGAGAAACTAATGCTGAGCGAATATCGATAGAAAATGGTGCTACTTTCATTCATCCCTCTAATGATTTAGATGTTATTAAGGGGCAGGGTACAGCGGCTTTTGAGTTGTTAGAAAAATATTCAAACCTAGACGCCATTTTCACACCAGTTGGCGGTGGTGGATTAGTTGCTGGAACAATTTTAGCTGTACAGCAAAGATCACCTAATTGTAAAATATATGGTGGTGAACCAGAAAATGTAGATGATGCTTTTAGATCTTTAAAATCTGGCAGAATTGAAACCAATGAAACTACAGATACCATAGCAGATGGGTTAAAAACCCAATTAGGTGATATTAACTTTCCAATTATTCGAAATGGGATTGAAGAAATTGTTTTGGTAACCGAGGATCAAATTTTATCTGCGCTTAAATTGATCTGGTCTCGCTTAAAGATTGTCATTGAACCCTCCTCAGCAGTTGCCTTCGCGGCACTCATCAATAAAAGTGCGGATCTGAACTCCAAAAATATTGGGGTTATACTCTCTGGTGGAAATGTCAATCTCGACAACATAACATTTTAAATTTAGGTAAAAAAAGTGGCATCCACATATTCTCTCACTCTCAAAAGGGCAGTACCATCTGTGCAAGTTCGCTTAACTTCTCTATTCGGAATGGTAAGAGGTGTGCTCAATCGCCATAGACACCAAAAATTTCCGTTCTTATATGTGTATTAGCAATACCTTGCTAATGGCAGCAGTCCCTAAGTCATTGATTGTTTTTGTAATCAGGAAGTGATATCAGATGCTTGATTACTGTGTGATCTGATTTCTTTCGGGCTTTTTTTATTTCCACAATTTGCAGTACCTTTAACCAATATATTACTCTAAATAAAGAATATTCGTGTTTAAACTAAAACTTCACTGGCAAGTTCTCATTGCTATGGCCCTGGGGACCATATTTGCACTTGTATTCGGTGAAAATTCGTTATTTGTTGCACCGCTGGGAACAATATTCATGCGTTTATTAAAAATGATCATTGTTCCATTAATTCTGTTTTCTATCACCAGTGGTGTTGCCAGTCTGGGTGACAGCCGTACATTAGGAAGAATAGGCGCCAAAACATTTGTATACTATTTTGCGACGTCCATTTTTGCAATTCTTGTTGGATTAATTTTGACCAATATCATTCAACCAGGGGTTGGTCTCGAATATGCAAGTTCAGGCCAGTCTTTTGATCCAAGTTCTTTGCAAAAGCCATCATCTCTTGGAGAAATTATCATTCGCATGATTCCATTGAATCCGATTGCAGCCATGGCTGACGGCGACATGTTAGGTGTGATTTTTTGGTCCATCGTTTTTGGCTTCGCAATCACCCGGTTATCTGGAAGACCCCAGGAAATGCTGACACATTTTTTCGATTATGGCTTTCAAGCCATGATGAAACTCACCCATGGCATTATTGCTTTATTACCCATTGGTGTCTTTGGTTTAATTACCAAAGTAGTGGCCACTTCCGGTTTTGAATTATTCAAAGCTGTGGGGATGTATATGATCACAATTGTAACAGGCTTGCTGATCCACTGGGTGATTACACTGCCGGTCATTTTCTATCTTTTTACGCGCATCAATCCAATCAAGCATTTAAAAGCCATGGCTCCTGCATTCATGACGGCATTTTCTACCAGTTCATCCGGAGCGACTCTTCCTGTTACAATGGATTGTGTTGAAAATGGAGTGGGAGTTTCGAATAAAACAACCAGTTTTGTTCTGCCTTTGGGTGCAACCATCAATATGGATGGCACCGCCTTATACGAGTGCGCTGGCGTGTTATTTATTTCCCAGGCAATCGGTTTCGACTTGAACATTGCACAACAATTTGTCATTGTATTGACAGCCTTTTTAGCATCCGTAGGTGCAGCAGCCATTCCATCCGCAGGATTGGTGATGATCTTTGTGGTATTAGATTCCGTTGGGCTTGGCGATCATCCTGATGTTGCTGTTATTGTGGGAACAATGCTGGCAGTGGACCGCCCTTTGGATATGTTTAGAACTATGGTCAATATAACCAGCGATAGCATTGGAGCTGCGATAATTGCTAAAAGTGAAGGTGAAACTTTATTCCCAAATTAAAAAATGTGCCAGGGACGGATGGTACGGTAGTTGTCATTGAGTAACAGGAAAAATTGGTTAAATAAAATTCTTCGAATATTTCTATTTAACGAAGGAGTGTAAAATGAAGAAAGTAAACATATTCGCTTTATGTGGGCTATTATTTGGAATTATGGCCTGCAGCAGTGAAGGAGAAAAACACGCTGACGTGACACTGAGTACCGTTCAATGTGGTATGTGTAAAAAAACCATTGAATCGGGGATGGCCAAAGTTGACGGTATCAGTAAGTTTGACATTGATTTAAATACAAAAGTTGGCCATGTAACTTACAAAGCATCGGTTATTGAGTTAGCTGCCATAGAAAAAGCGGTTTCTGCTCTTGGTTATCAAGCCAATAATACAGAGGCGGATCCTATAGTTTACGAAAATCTTCCTGATTGCTGCAAAATTGGCGGTATGCAGTAGACCAGACTATTCATTGCCATCCGTATCTGAAGTGAGCCATTGTCCAACTTTTATTTGATTCCTTCCTGTTAAAAATAAAATAAGAGTTAATATAAAAGATAAAAAGAGTGATAATAAAAAGACATGTTGTTATCTATGCGGATTTAGTTTGCTTTGTCTTTGGATTATATCTATTGAGTTTATCATTATGAATCAGGACTGAAATGAAGAAGATAGAATGCAAAAATATATTTCGGGCAATTGTTTTTCTGTGTCTCATTCAATATTCCCAGGCAAAACCGGAATATGCAAAAAATGGAATGGTGGTGTCTTCTAGCAGATTAGCATCAGAGGCTGGAGTTAACATATTAAAAAAAGGCGGTAATGCAATAGATGCAGCGGTGGCCACTGGGTTTGCGTTGGCGGTAACACATCCCCAGGCCGGAAATATTGGCGGAGGAGGTTTTTTAGTAGCTCACATGGCCTACGGAGAATCATTCAGCCTGGATTTTCGTGAGATGGCACCAAGTATGGCACACCGTGATATGTATCTGGATGATTCCAGCAATGTGGTTCCCGGCCTTTCTCTTTATTCCCACCTGGCAGCAGGCACACCGGGATCAGTAGATGGATTATTGAAAATCTGGAGAGATCATGGTTCGGGGAATATTTCCCTGCGTCAATTGCTGCTTCCTGCCATTCAATTGGCAGAGCGGGGTTTTCCCATCTCATATGGGTTTGCCCAAGTTTTGAATATATTCTATGACTTTTTTATAAATGACGACGGAGCAAAAGCTGTTTTTATTAAAAAGAACGGTGAACCATGGAGAGCGGGAGATAAGTTAGTCCAGAGAGATTTAGCCAGGACTTTGAAGCTGATTTCCAGGAAAGGGCGCGCCGGATTTTATGAGGGGAAAACTGCTCAATTGATTGAAAGAGAAATGGCCGAAGGCAATGGTTTCATTACAAAAGATGATTTGGATAATTATCATTCAGTTTATCGCACTGTTATTACCGGAAATTTCAAGGATTTAGATATTATTTCCATGAGCCCTCCAAGTTCCGGTGGGGTTCTCCTGATCCAAATGCTCAACATGTTAGAACAGTATCCCTTGGACACTTTAGGCTGGAATTCATCCGATTATATTCACCTTCTCACGGAAATTGAACGCAGGGCCTATGCGGATCGTGCTGAACACATGGGTGACCCGGATTTCTGGGAAGTGCCGGTATCAATGCTGGTTTCAAAAGAATACGCTTTCGAGAGAATTCAGAATATTTCCATGGAAAAAGCGACAAAAAGTTCGGTTGTAAAAGCAGGCGATCCTTTAGCTTATGAAAGCCGAGAGACAACCCATTATTCCGTTATTGACAAAAATGGAAATGCAGTGAGTGTCTCCACCACATTGAATACTGGCTTTGGCTGTGGGGTATTGGTAGAGGGTGCTGGATTCTTTTTGAACAATGAAATGGATGATTTTTCAGCAAAACCCGGGATACCAAATATCTTCGGGCTCATTGGAAACGAAGCCAATGCTATTCAGCCTTACAAACGGCCATTGAGCTCCATGACTCCAACAATTGTTTTAAAGAACGGTGAGCCTTTTTTGATCATTGGCACTCCCGGTGGGTCTACCATCATCACTACAGTCATGCAAATTATTCTAAATGTTGCAATTCACGGGATGGATATTCAGGAGGCGGTTTCTGTCCCACGAATCCATTCACAGTGGTTCCCTGATGCAATTATTGTGGAGGAAAGAAGCTTATCCAAAGATGTAGAACAGAATCTAATCAATCGTGGTCACACCATCCGGCCTTATCGCTGGAGCACTATTGGGCAGGCCAATGGAATAATGATAGGGGAGAAGGGGTTTTACGGTGGCGCTGATCCCCGCGGTGAAAACGCAACGGAAGGATATTAAATTTATTTTATTAATAAATCCTCAATTAATTGCACATAAATGCTTGAACCAACAAGAAGCGCCCGTTCATCAATATTAAAATGTGAACAATGGTGAGGCACGCTCATTGGTTTTTGGTCCGGATGGGTTGATCCTACAAAGAAAAAACAGCCGGGAATTTTCTGCGCGTAATAGCTGAAATCTTCTCCACCCATAGATAAATATGGGAATCCTACTCCTTCTCCAACAATTTTTCTTGCAGATCTAACTAATTTTTCCACCGGTACTTTATGATTTACAGTAGGTGGATATCCATCCCAATAATCCATTTCAATTTTTGCACCATACGTACTTCCTACTCCTTTAATTATTTCATTTAATCGTTTCTTGATCATTTGCCTGTTTTCTTCAGTATAGGCACGGGCAGTACCTTTGAGCTCAACCGTATCAGCGATGATGTTGAAGTTGTATCCTCCTGATATTTTCCCCACAGTAAGCGCTGTGCTTTCCAGAGGATTTGTATTCCTGCTTACGATGGTTTGCAGGGCTGTCACAAGATGGGAAGCAACTACAATGGCATCAACTGTTCCCTGAGGAGCTGCTCCATGCCCACCTTTTCCCACAATTGTTATTGTAAATGCATCTGCTGCAGCTAAAATTGGGCCTTTTTTAACACCGATTGTTCCGTATTTTTGATAACTCCAAACATGAATTCCGTAGATCTCATCAACTCCATCCAAGCATCCATCTTCAATCATAAAACGGGCGCCTCCTTCTCCTTCTTCAGCCGGTTGGAAAATAAATTTTACAGTACCGTTGAGAGTATCCTGAAATTTTGAAATAATTTCTGCTGCCCCTAAAAGCATGGCTGTATGACCATCGTGTCCACAGGCATGCATAACCCCATCGTGAACCGACTTGTATGGGATGTCACTTGTTTCCTGGATTGGCAGTGCATCCATATCTGCACGCAACGCAATTGTGGCACCGTCTTTTTCTCCCTGAAGAGTCCCGACAACTCCGGTTTTCCCTATTCCGGTTTGGACGTCAATTCCAAATGAATTCAAACGGTCTGAAACAATTCCAGCTGTACGGTGTACTTCAAAACCCAATTCCGGATATTTATGAATGTCTCTCCGGGTTTCAATTATGGTATCCTGAATCTCAAAGATTTCTGGTCTTACATTAACTATTAAATCATTTTTCTGGTGCTTTTTTGTCATAGTAAATTTGCTTAAATCCTTTTTAAATCTCCTCTCATATGGGAGTGAATATCATTCATTTTTTTTGAATTATACAATCTTTCTTCACAAATAGATTTTAATTTGTGTCTGCTTCAATCAAAATTTTTGTGACTAGTTTTGAAAATTGATTTTTTACTTTATCAGCGGTCTCTATCACTTCATCATGGGATAAAGGATTTTTTGTAATTCCTGCGGCGAAATTTGTTAAACAGGAAATTCCCAATGAACTTATTCCAAGCTCTCCTGCCATTTGTATTTCAGGTACCGTGCTCATTCCTACTGCATCTCCACCGAGGTTTTGTATGAACTTAACTTCATCCGGCGTTTCGTAAGCTGGCCCTAATGTCCAGCAATAAACTCCCTCTTTTATTTGAACACCGGTTTTAAGAGAGCATTTTTTTGCTAATGCTAATATTTCAGAATTATAAAAACGTGGTTTTTTATTTATTGTTGGTAATTCAGGTCCTTCAATAAATGTGCAGTCGATATGACCATTCATAGCCATCAATGTTCCAGGATGGTAGTTCTTACGTAATGAACCAGCGGAATTTGTGATTATAACAAATGCAATGCCGAGCTCATGCAATAAACGGATAGGCAATGTAATTTCTGGGAAGTCAAACCCTTCGTAATAATGGAACCTTCCTTTTGCTGCCAGAATTTCTTCACCGTTCAGTGTGCCAACTACAAATTCTCCAGAGTGTCCCTTCACAGAGGGCTTGGGATATCCAGGAACTTTTTCGTAAGGAATAATGGTTTTGTTTTCGAATTGATCTGGTAAACTACCAAGTCCTGAGCCTAAGATTACTGCTTTCTTCCCTTGAAATCCTGAATACGAATGGATAGCCTCAGCCATTGATATGAGTTTTTTGTTTATGATTGGACACCACCTCCTGCATTCACAGCTAATTGGCCGCAACCAGCATCAATTTCAGTACCATTACTCCAACGAACAGTCACGGTAAACGGTACATTTTTCAGTGCCTTGATGAAACGTGTTACCCGGTCATGTGATGGACGCTTATAATTCCCTCCAATTTCATTGTAGGGAATTAGATTCACTTTACAAGGGAGATTTCCAATCAGTTTAATGAGATTCTCTGCATCAGCAGTTCTATCATTAAGATTGCTCATCAGAACATATTCGAAAGTGGGAAACCGTTTTGCTGTTTCATAGTAGTTTTTTGCCGCATCTATCAGCATATGAATGGGATATTTTTTTGCCGCAGGCATTGTTTGTAATCGTTGATTCTGGGTTGTCCCATTCAAGCTGATAGCTAATTTATAACGATGGCCCTCTTTGGTAAACTGCTTTATTTTTGGAATAATCCCCACAGTCGAAATTGTAATCCTGCGTGCGCCCAAATCAATTCCACCTGGTTCATTTAACAGGTCAGCAGCTTTTATCACCCTGGCATAATTCAGGAAAGGTTCTCCCATTCCCATAAATACAACATTGGTAATTTTTTTTTCAGATTCTTGCTGCAAAAAGAGAAATTGATCTACAATTTCCCCAACAGAGAGATTTTTTTGGAATCCCATTTTCGCTGTAGCACAGAAATCACAATCCATCGCACACCCCACCTGGGAAGACAAGCAGGCAGTTGTTCGGTTTCCTTCCTGCATTAAAACGGATTCAATCATCTCATCGGTGGATAGCCTGAAGAGAAATTTCTTGGTAAGGGAGGAATCCCGACCGGTTATTTTAACCAAAGAGAGAGGATGAAGCCCCGATATTTTGTCCAGAATTGTGCGGAAGGATTTGGGAATATTTTCCATGGATTGAAATGATTTAATTTTCCCGGAATAAATCCAGTTGTAAATTTGATCTGCCCGGAAATGTGGTTGTCCCAGTTTTGCAACATGTTCCCTCATTTCACTACGGGTCTGGCCTATCCAGTGAACTTTTTCATTTGTTTTAACGTTGAACATGAACATGAATTTCTCAAATCTTTATTGGGAGAACAAGACAATAAGATTGTAAAAGGGACAAGGGGCTCGTAATTTTCCTCCTTTAGTTTTTGAATGTAACTATCAAAACAGGGAATAATATGAACGAACAAAAAGATTTACATCTGCTTGAAAAATTGACCGATGCCCGCACCCAATTTCTTTCAGAAATTGGGAAATCAATTATTGGTCAAATCAGCGTTCTGGATCATATACTAATTGCTTTATTCTGCAAAGGACACACTCTCTTGGTTGGCGTACCGGGCTTGGCGAAAACACTGATGATCAAATCAATTTCTGAACTTTTGGATTTGAAATTCAAGCGGATCCAGTTTACCCCCGATCTTATGCCTAGCGACATCACTGGGACAGAAGTAATTGATGAAGATCAATCAACAGGGAAAAGAGGGTTTCGTTTTTTTAAGGGGCCGATTTTTGGGAATATCATCCTGGCAGATGAGATTAACCGCACACCTCCAAAAACACAAGCTGCCCTGTTGGAAGCGATGCAGGAGCACAAGGTTACTGCATCAGGCACCTCCTATATTTTGGAGGAACCTTTTTTTGTACTGGCAACCCAGAACCCTATTGAACAGGAGGGAACCTACCCCCTTCCTGAGGCTCAGTTGGACAGGTTTATGTTTCATATCAAGATCGATTATCCTGATCGGTCAGAAGAAATAGCCATTGTACAAACCACAACCGGACAAACTTCTGAAGCACTGAAAAAAGTTATAGGCAGGAACGATCTTCTTTCTTATCAAGATCTTGTCCGAAGGGTTCCTGTGGCGGAAAATGTAGTAGAATATGTTGTAGATTTAGTAGCATCAACCCGGCCAGGATCCGCAGTTGCACCTGATTTTATCAATGACTGGATCGAATGGGGAGCAGGACCAAGGGCCTCTCAATATCTTATCCTTGGTGCAAAAGCAAAAGCGGTCTTGGATGGTCGCCCAACACCGAATATTGATGATATTAAGGATTTGGTTTTCCCTGTTATGAGGCATCGAATTCTCCCCAATTTTAATGCTGAAGCAGAAGGATTAAGCACCGATGATATTCTGGTAAAATTGTTGGAAGCAAAGAGTTAAGTTTTGCCCGCTGTAGATAAAAGAAGATACCTTCATCCTGAGGTGGTAGCAAAGCTGGGTAATATGTCACTCAGAGCAAGGCTTGTAGTTGAAGGATATATCATCGGACTTCATAAAAGCCCCTACCATGGATTTAGTGTAGAGTTTGCGGAACATAGGGCATATGGCCCGGGAGATGAGATTAGGCATATCGATTGGAAACTTTATGGAAAAACCGATCGGTATTATGTAAAGCAATATGAAGAAGAGACCAATCTTCGTTCGTACCTGATCATGGATATCAGCAAATCCATGACTTACCATAGCAAGAAGATCTCCAAATTGGAATATGCAAGTTACCTTACGGCAGCCCTTTCTTATCTAATGCTTCATCAAAAAGATGGGGTTGGTCTCATTCTGTTTGATAAAAAAATTCAGTCGTTTATTCCTCCTCGCTCAACATCCAGTCATCTAAATACTATTTTGTCCCAACTGGATCAGATAAATTCTGGTGAAGATACACAGCTTGGAAGTGTATTACACGAAATGGCTGATCGGATCAAGAAACGGGGACTTGTTATTCTGATCTCTGACCTTTTCGATGATTTTGATGCAATTATAGGGGGATTAAAACATTTCAGATACAATAAACAGGAGGTAATTGTCTTTCACATTCTTGATCGCCAGGAATTGAACTTCAATTTTAACACCCGCACACGGTTTAAGGATATGGAAACAGGGGAACTGGTTACTACAGAGCCGTGGCAAATTCGCAATTCTTACAAGGACTTGATGCTTGAATTTCAGGATAAATACCGAAAGCAATGCCGAAAACGATTGATAGATTATATTCCTTTGTTTACAGATCAAGATTTGGATATTGCTCTCAGTCAGTACCTTCGAAAAAGGGAAAAACTAGGGTGATAAGTTCCCGTTTTTGCTCTTGTAAATTTTTTAGAGACAGTTTTAAATTTGATTCTTGATACAATTTGTAGTTTAGGTAATTAATGACAGATCAAATCCCAATCCCAAACGAACCGGAAAAATCCATTTTTAAGATATTGTTTAACTCATTTGTGATTATCCCTTTTCTTGTGGCCGCATCTTTGGTGTTTATTTATAGTTTGTTTAGTCTTCTGACCTATGAGGATGCTACCCCCTATGATTATCTGAATGATATCAAAATTGGTGGTGCTACTAAACGCTGGCAATCTGCCTTTGAACTTTCAAAGATTTTGTACATTTCCGATGAAATCTCAAAGGATGATCGGTTTATTTCAGAAATGATCAATATATTTAAACAGTCCAAACATGATGATAATCGAGTACGACAATATCTTGCCCTGGCAATGGGAAGAACTGGTAATAGCAGATATATCGATCCGTTACTTTCTGAAATTGAAGATGAAAATACTGAAAATATTCCAGCTATCATCAGAGCGCTGGGTCTTTTAAAATCTGGGAAAGCAGTCCAAAAACTGAAACTATTTTTAGATCATGAAGATGAAAACATTCGCTTGCAAACTGTTATTGCTTTCGGAAATATTGCTGACCCAACAGTAATAGAGGATTTAAAAAAATCATTATATGATAGTCAACCAAATATTAGATGGGATGCAGCTATATCTCTTGCTAAAATTGGAGATGATTCTGGCCGTGAAATAATATTAAAATTGATCGAAGGCAAATTTTTCATTAATTTCCCAGAGGTGGATATACGGGAACGGGATCAGGCTCGAATTATTGCAATCAGAGCAGGAATACTTCTAAATGACCCCATCATTAATAGTAAGATTCAAGAACTGGCTGATGAGGAAAATAATATTAACATTCGAAAAACAGCAATGGATGTGTTAAAAATAGATACAAGTTCTTCTAATCAGTGGATGGAATATGATGTTTCCTATGGATAAACACAAAAACATACCAAATGATGTAAATAATGCTGAAGAAAATGAACAAATTTCTGGACAGACCGATGAAATTAGTAGTGATAGTGCTAATCCCAAAATGGATTCTGTAGATGAACAAAACCTGGATTCAAAAAAACCAGAGGTACCTAAAGGCGAACCGGAAAAAAATCCTGCTCAAAAACGTGCCTCCATTGGTAAAGGATCAATTTTTGTAGAACCAATAAAAAGACGATCTTTTTTTTCCTGGCTTACCCTGGCTTGGTTGGCATTCACTGCTGCTACCGGAACTTTTTTTGGAATCATGCTCCGATTTATGTTTCCCAATGTTCTTTTTGAACCTAAACAGACCTTCAAAGCTGGATATCCTGATGACTATAGTGTTGGTGATGTTACCACAAGTTTAAAAGAAAAATACGGAGTTTGGATTGTCAGATCTACAGAAGAAATTTATGCTTTGTCGACAGTTTGCACACATTTGGGATGTACACCAAACTGGTTAAAAAATGAAAATAAATTTAAATGTCCCTGTCACGGGAGCGGCTTCCGTAAGACAGGTATTAATTTTGAAGGTCCTGCACCTAGACCATTAGAACGATTTAAAATTACTTTAGCAAATGATGGACAAATTTTCATTGATAAAACGAAAAAATATGCATACGAAAAAGGCCAATGGAGCGACCCGGAGTCATTTCTCCGCGTTTAGAAATTTTAAAATAAAGAAAAATTAGGATTACAAGCAAAATGGCTAAAGATCAAAAGGGTAAAAAGAGAGGATTTATTTCCAGATTAGGAGATTCTCAGGTTTGGAAATCTATAATTAGAACAGGAGTACCAAGAAACAGGCGGGGCCGCATGTTTTCTGTGTTGAATAGTGTATTCCTCCATCTTCATCCGGTGAGGATGCCGCGTCATGCTGTAAGATTGAAATACACATGGTGCGCTGGGGGATTGTCCTTTTATATTTTTTGTGTGTTAACTATCACCGGAATTCTTCTCATGTTTTATTATAGGCCCACTGTTGAGTATGCTTATACGGACATAATGGATTTGAGTGAGCAGGTACCGTTGGGAATCATGCGGGAAATCCACCGCTGGGCAGCTCATCTTATGGTCATAACAGTTTGGATTCATATGTTCAGAGTTTTTATGACTGGATCGTATAAACCACCGAGAGAGTTCAATTGGATGGTAGGAGTTATTCTACTCGTTTTGACATTGTTACTAAGTTTTACCGGATATCTTTTACCCTGGGATCAATTAGCAATTTGGGCTATCACTGTGGGAACAAATATGGCTAGAGCAACTCCATTTTTAGGCCATGAAGGGCCTGGTGCGGCTCTACTGTCAATTGGGGATATTAACCTGGTTCATGCAGGAAGTGATGTGAGATTTGCATTACTTGGTGGTCGATTTGTAGGTGAGGCTGCTCTATTACGGTTCTATGTACTACATTGCATTGGTTTTCCGTTTATTATCATAATTTTTATGGCTATACATTTCTGGAGAATTCGAAAAGATGGTGGAATTACTACACCGGTTTAATTTTAGGAGATACTGATACCAGTGGAGTTAATAAAACATATAATAAATACGGTTTCCTCCCCAACCGTTATGTTAACCTTTATTCTCTTAACTTTCTTTTTCATTTTTCCACCAAATGATTGGTTCTACAAATGGAACAAGAAATTCAAGTTAGATCTTATCTGGACAAATAAAGGCGGAATCCTGATATTATTAGGATTGTTAACCTTTTTTCTTTTTGGATTAACAGATGAGAATTTCAAACTTATTGTTTTGAAGCCAGATAACGTGCCTATTGTTGGATTGATTTTTCTGGTTGCGTTTTTTACATGGCTGAGTATGAAACAAGCCACGGAAAATGATAAGCGGATTGATAATAATGAAAAGGTAAATGAATATCATGACCCAGACGATAAGGTATTAACCTGGCCAGATCTAGTTTACATAGAACTCATTGCTTTGGTGTTGTGTACAGTCTTATTAGTAGTGTGGTCAATTGCTCTACCAGCACCTTTAGAACAGCCTGCAAATCCCACCCTGTCTCCAAATCCTTCCAAAGCACCCTGGTATTTTTTAGGATTGCAGGAAATGTTAGTGTACTTTGATCCATGGATTGCAGGAGTCCTTTTTCCTACCATCATGATTATTGGTCTTATGGCAATTCCTTATCTAGATATCAATAAGGAAGGAGTTGGATACTATAGTTTCAAACAGAGAAAAATGGCTGTATCCTTATTTATGTTTGGATGGCTGGTACTTTGGATTCTTCTAATTATAGTTGGTACATTTTTAAGAGGACCAAACTGGAATTTTTTCGGTCCATTTGAGTATTGGGATATTCACAAATTGGCACCGCTTACAAATATAAATCTATCAGAATACATTTATATAATTTGGTTCCGTTCGGGGCTTCCTGATAATATTTTAATCCGGGAGATGTGGGGATTTTTATTGATCTTAGGATACTTTATGGTTTTACCACCATTACTAGCAAAAAGCATGTTAAATAAACTGTATAAGAAGTTGGGCAACCTCCGCTATAGTGTTTTTATTATTTTAATTTTATTTGCAATAAGTCTACCTATAAAAATGTATCTCAGATGGATGTTTAATTTGAAATATATTGTGGCAATTCCAGAGTATTTTTTCAATATATAAACTTACTTATATATGGCAGAAAAACCAGAGAACTTTCAAGAGAGACTATACAATATTTCAAATTTAAATATCTGGTTTGCCATTTCCAGTTTAATCTTTTTTGCTGTTTTGATATGGTCTTTTGTTGATGATTATTCTAGATCATGGAAAGATTACCAGCGTGATTTCAGAGCACTTCAAATTGAGAAAACAAATGAAGAGTTTGAGAAGGCATCTAAATTATATGAAGGGACTGCTGAATACAAGGACATTCAAAAAAGACTAACTAATTTTAAGGAATTATATAACAAAAAATCTGAAGCGATTTCCCGGGTTGAAGAAGAATTATTAAAAAAGGATGCAATATTATACAGAGTACAGCAAGAGTTTAATTTTATAAAGGCGAACTATGATGCTATTAAATACGAATTTGAAGAGGAAGGTACACATCATTTATCAGAAGCCAATGAGTTGGAAGAAAAGTTGGGAAAAATCCATACTGAGATGTTGGAAAATCAATTGGTATTGGAAGCTGCGCAAGATGATTATGATGAACAATCTGCTTTGGTTAAACAATTCAGTAAAGAAATAAATGAGGTTAAAGCAGAAAAAGGAAAGCTGACAAAAGAAGCAACTCTTATTGAAAGAAAATTGACAAATCTCGACCCTGTCCATATGGATTTTTCAAACAAGATCGGAAATATAATCAGAGATTTGCCTTTTGTTGATTTTTTATCTCCATACTATAAAGTAGAACAGGTTGTTGTTAATGATATAACTGATAATGTTAATTTTACTAGAGTTCCAAAAGTAGACCGATGTATGACGTGTCATAAAGGAATTCTTGATCAAGAATTTGAAAGTGATACCCAGCCGTTTAAAGCACATCCAAGATTGGATTTATATTTATCAAGTACGTCACCCCACCCAGTTGAAGAATTTGGTTGTACAAGTTGTCATGGTGGCCGCGGGCGTGGAACTGATTTTATTTCTACAGTTCATGTACCATCATCGCATGAACAAGCAAAGGAATGGGAGGAAAAATATAACTGGCATCAATTACATCATTGGGATACACCCATGCTGCCATCTCAATATATTGAAGCAAGTTGTTTTAAGTGTCATTCTAGTGAAACATCTATAAAGAATGCTGAAAGGTTAAATCTGGGATTAAATCTAATAGAACGGACTGGTTGCTTTGGGTGCCATAAAATTGAAAAATATAAGGATCGTGATAAGATAGGGCCAAACCTGGGTAAGCTTGCATCAAAAGTCACAAAAGAATGGGCTTACAATTGGATAAATGATCCGAAGTCATTCCGGCATAACACATGGATGCCACGTTTTTTTAACCAACCCAATAACAATGATCCCGATTCACAAAAAAGATCTGAGCAGGAAATTCATTCAATTGTTCATTACTTGTTTGAACATAGCACTGATTTTAGGATGGATACTAGACCACTGGAAGGAGATATTCAAAAAGGTGAAATCCTTGTTTCTTCCCTGGGTTGTTTTGGATGCCACCGCATTGAATCAGACCTTAACCAGAGTAAAACAACAATAGAAACCCTTCGCAGAGATCATGGTCCAAACTTGATTGGAATCGGTTCAAAAACAACTGCAGATTGGGTTTATACTTGGTTGAAGGATCCTCAAAAATATTCTAGAGCTACTAAAATGCCTAATTTAAGGCTTTCCCATCAGGAAGCAGCAGATATTGCTTCGTATCTATCCTCATTAACAAAAGAAGGATTTTCCGAAAAGAATATTCCCAGTATAGATGAGAAGGTTCTTGATGAAATCACCCTTGATTTTCTTAAGAAAATGAATTCAGATAAAGATTCCCGGATAAAAAGAGGGGAAATGACTTTTGAGGAAAAACTGGATTATAATGGTGAAAAATTAATACGAATGTATGGATGTTTTGGCTGCCATGACATCCCGGGCTTTGAAAATGACAAGCCGATAGGTACAGAATTAACATTTGAGGGTAGTAAACTGGTTGAAAAACTTGATTTTGGATTTATTGAAATACCCCATTCAAGGGAAGCTTGGTTTACGCAGAAATTAAAGGAACCACGAATTTTTGACCGGGGAAAAGTAAAATTGCCAGATGAAAAATTACGCATGCCTAATTATGATTTTACTGATGATGAAATTGCAGCAATTGTTACAGCTTTGATTGGTTTTGTAAAAGATGAAATTCCCGAATCGAAGATACCGGAAAGAAATGAGAGAAACATTGCAATTGAAGCAGGAGAAGAATTAATTCGAATTTATAATTGTTTGGGTTGCCATATAATTGATGATAAAGGCGGCGCCATCCGGCCGACAATTGCTACTTGGTTAGGGGATATTGCAGGTGCAAGTTCTGCAGAGGATGCTAGTTTGATTCAATCTTTTTCCCCGCCGATATTGGACACAGAAGGAAGAAAGGTCCAACCGGAGTGGTTATTTAATTTCTTAAACCATCCAACCATGATTCGTCCTAACCTCCAAGTACGGATGCCCACCTATGCAGTGATTTCGGATGAAGATTGGAATAAAATCATCAAATATTTTCAGCTTAAGGACGGTCAGACATTAGCGTATGAGAACCCCCATCAAATATCCAAGTCTTCCTCCTCGTACAGGGCAGGTGATGTTATTCAGGATTTGGGTGCTTGCAATAACTGTCACTTTTACGGTTCCACCAAACCGAAACAGGCAGCTCTTACATGGGCACCGAATTTATCATTAACAAAAGGACGGTTGCGCTCAGAATGGGTGCTTGATTGGCTCCGTGATCCTCAAGCAATTATACCTGGAACAAATATGCCGACACCTTATGTGCCATTTGATGAACAGATAGAAGATGTGAAATCAGCGTGGGGAAAGGATGTAGCTAAACTGCATCCGGATTCCGAAGCAATGCTAAAGGCACTACGTGATTACTTGTGGGGTATTGAAGGACAGCAGGATGTGTCAGCGATCGTCAAACGCCATTTGGAGACAGAAGGGTACGGCTTTATTGTTGAGGATGAAGAAGATGAGTGGTAATTAATTGGGATGGTTACATTTGTTTAATTAGAGATGCCAAGCCTCTCTTGTTTGTACGTATTCTCTTGAATTATTCTCCACCACTCTTCATTTTTCAGATACCACTCAATAGTTTTTTGAATTCCTGTATTAAAGGATTCTTTTGGTTCCCATCCAATTTCTTTCTTTAACTTTGATGCATCGATTGCATACCGAAAGTCATGTCCAGGTCTGTCTTTAACAAAAGTAATTAATTCATGGTACGATTTACCTGAGCCTGCCGGATGAATATCATTCAGAACATCACAGATCTCTTCTACAATTTGGATGTTTTTGATTTCATTATTACCGCCAACATTGTATGTTTCCCCAATAGTACCCTTTTGTAAGATTGTATAAATAGCATCACAGTGATCTTCTACGTACAGCCAGTCTCGAATATTTTCTCCTGTCCCATAAACAGGTAATGGTTTTTCTTCGAGACAGTTCAGAATCATTAAGGGAATCAGTTTTTCCGGGAATTGATATGGGCCATAATTATTTGAGCAGTTAGAAATCAATACCGGAAGGTCAAATGTTCGATGCCACGCACGGATAAGGTGATCTGAAGAAGCTTTTGATGCGGAATAGGGGGAACTGGGATCATAAGGGGTTTCTTCCGTGAAAAATCCTGATTCACTCAAACTTCCAAAAACTTCATCCGTCGAAACATGATAAAACCGGAAACGTTCACTTCCCCCCCCCTCCAGAGTTGAATAATATTTTAGTGCTTCCTGCAGGAGAACAGATGTACCGACAATATTGGTTTGTATGAACTCTGCCGGCCCATCTATTGACCTGTCAACATGACTTTCAGCAGCAAAATTGACAATATAATTCGGCTGATATTCGGTGAATAACTTTGAAACCAATTCCGCATCGCAGATATCACCATGCACAAATATATATCGGGGATCCTGTTCAAAATCTGCAAGATTTTTCTGATTTCCTGCATAGGTCAGTTTATCCAGATTGATTACACTTTTGGGTTTTGTCTTATTCAATAAATACTGGATAAAATTTGCTCCGATAAAACCACATCCTCCGGTGACAAAATAAACGGTTTTCATTTTTGAACTCTGTATGCTGGTAATAAAGATGGCCCTAGTTCTGTTAATGAAGGCAGCGCCAAATCCTTTTCAGAAATAATCGGATCAGTTATTTGCCAATTAATATGAATGGATGGATCATTCCATTTTATTCCATGTTCATCTTCCGGATGGTAGGTTTCGGTACATTTATATTGGAAGATTGCATTATCAGATAAGACAGCATAACCATGGGCGAATCCTTCCGGGACATATACAATATGAAAATTTTTATCAGATAACACTATACCAAAATACTGCCCGAATGTGGGAGATCCATGCCTGATATCCAATGAGATATCATAGACCTTACCCAGTGGAACTTGAATTAATTTCCCCTGGGGATATTTGAGCTGATAATGAAGTCCTCGTAATGTGTTTTTTCCTGACAATGCCTGATTATCCTGTACAAAATCTGAAGGGATTCCAAGTGATTTAAAAAGTGGTTTGTTATAACTTTCAAAAAAATAACCACGTTTATCATCGTGTACATCCGGATGAATGACAACTAATCCATCCAATTGTGTTTTTTCAACTTTCATTATTACTTTGTTTCCATTGGCCGACCAACATTATCAAAAGAAAATCCATTTTTTTGTAATTCTTTCCGGGAAAGAATGTTTCGCGTATCAAGGATAATCGGAGATTTCATGAGATTCTTTAGTGTCTTTGCGTCCATGGTTCTGAATTCGTTCCATTCTGTCATCACTGCAACGGCATCTGTGTCTTTTACTGCTTCTTCCCAGGTTTTACAATATGTGATCTGCGGATAAAATTCAGCAAAGCTGGTATTTGCCTCCGGATCATATGCTTTTACTTGCGCACCTGCCTTCAGTAATGATCCTACCATTTCAAGAGAAGCTGATTCTCTGACATCATCCGTTTTGGATTTGAATGCTAAACCTAAAATACCAATTGTTAATCCTGAAAAATCTCCAGTTAAAGCCTGAAGTTTTTTTACCATTCTTTTCTTTTGATGAGCATTTGTTTCTATGGCTGCCTGAATAGTACGCATGGGCACATTTTTATTCTGAGCCATAGAGACGAGAGCGCTTGTATCCTTTGGGAAACATGAGCCTCCAAACCCAGGCCCCGGGTGGAGAAATTTCGGACTTATTCGTCCATCAGATCCCATAGCTTTTGCCACAACGTGAACGTCAGCACCAACCTTTTCACATAAAGCGGAAATTTCATTAATATAACTGATTTTCAACGACAGGAAGGCATTGCTGGCATATTTTATCAATTCAGCTGTTTCCACTGTTGTATGTACAATAGGCGTTTCATTGATATAAAGAGGACGGTAAACATCTTTCATTATTTCAAATGCCCATTCTGATTCAGCTCCGATAACGACACGATCAGGCCATAAAAAATCTTTTACTGCTGAACCTTCTCTTAAAAACTCAGGGTTAGATACATATTCAAAATCTGTTTCTGTTGATTTATTTTCATTAATAATTTCAGACACAATTTTCCCGGTACCAATTGGAACTGTGCTTTTTGTACAAATAACTTTTCTCTCATTTAAATTTTTACCGATTATTTTTGCCACTGCTTTCACAGCAGAAATATCCGCTTCACCATTTTCGCTTTGCGGTGTACTAACCGAAATAAAAATTACCTCTGAATCACGGATTGTTTTTCCAACATCTGTTGAAAAGGACAACCTTTCTGCCTTGATGTTACGGTCAACAAGTTCATCCAATCCGGGTTCATAAATCGGCATTTTACCAGCTTGAAGCATCTTAATCTTTTCTCCAGCAATGTCTGCACAAATTACCTTATGTCCAAAGTCAGATATCCCTGAACCGCTGACTAACCCGACGTATCCTGTTCCAATAATTGCTATGTGTCTCATACCATTCCTTTAGTATTAGAATAAAAAGTTATTGATATTCTGAACTAATCAGAAACATGTTTTTTACATTAGGCCTGCTCTTCGACGCAGGCTCCACTCAACAGTTAACAGAACAATAAATCCAATTAATATCCACCATTCATTAAGTGGTTCTATATGAACCACTTTTCGTTTTGTAATTATTCGTTGTTCAATGTGGTCAATAAGTTCATTTCGTGAATCCCAGTGAAAATAATTTCCACCCGTTTTCAATGAGATTTTTCTCAACAGGTTATCATTGAGAAAGACTTTATTAAGTTCAATCTGACTTTCTTTTACAATAAATACCCCTTTTTGGGAAGAAGTGGCATTTTCATTTTGAAAAATAATTTCGTAGTCATAGGTACCTGGTTTGGATGCCCATAATTGTCCTTCCCACCGCTGAAAAGTTGGGTTATATCTCAATTCTGTTGAATTAATTGTATTTCCATCGTACTGTAAGGTAATTGCAGCGTGGGATGCAGGGGATGCTTGCCCGATTTTATTTCCCATTACTTTTATTAATTCTCCCTGCTGGTATGAATCTTTATCCAATCGAAAATACATATCGTTATCTCCCGTGGTCCTCATAAGCCACCCAAAAATTCCATTCCAGATCCCTGCAAACATTTCGGATCTTCTGGTACCTGTTAACTTATAATAAAGTGTATGAAAATCCGGGGTTGTCCAAACAACTGTCCGTAAGGATTCCACTTCTCCAATAAGGAGTACTGGAATTTGTTGGGGTGATATTAAGTCTGCCAATGATTGGATCATTTTTTTTGTACTAGAAACTTGAAGTCCAGGTTTTAGAGGTGGAAGTTCGGTCTGATCAATGGAATTAAGAGGAACATCATTTTGTGGAAAAATTGGATAATTCACTATTGTTTCATTGAATGACCATTGGTAATACTTTTCACCATCAACTTTTGTTTCTAACGATTTTAAATGAAAAAAGGGAAAAAAAGATTTTGCAGATAATGGATCTATGCTTGGACCAATAATCCATGCCAAAGCTGTTTTTTGAGCCACAATCTTTTTCGCAAAAAACCGCTGCCATTGTGAAGAAACAGATTGAATAGGATAATTATCAAGGACGATTAGATCGTATGAAGTCTCCCAGAAATTTTTTATAGCTGGCCGGAATGAATCATTGATAAAAATAAAATGATCAATCTTAATTCGTGGTTGATTATTCATCATCATTTTCATCACAGAAGTATTATAATTCGGTGCACCGGTAAGTAACGCGACCCGGTATCTATTTTTCAGGATTGTTAAATGAAAGGATTGGCGGTTATTTTGGACATTTATTTCATTCTCAAGAGAAGAAACCTGAACTTGGTATGCAATCTCCCCTAAGTCATCTGGTTTAAATCGAAAATATATATCTGACTGTACACCGTCACCCTGGATTTTCATGAACCGTGAGCCAATTATTTTCTTCTCTTTCGATAAAGTTATGTTTATTCCTTCATTTGCAGTAATACCTGTTGCTACAACAACCACTGTTGCTTCCACATCCTCACCTTTAATAGCAACGGTTGGTACATCTATAGATTTTAGGGCAACATCCACAAGAGGTGTGTTCTCTCCAACGCCAATGATGTGGATTGGCACGTGGATTTCCGATGAAGTTTGTACTGGGTCTAAGCCATGGGTGATTTGGCCATCTGTAAATAAAATTACTCCTGCAAGATTATCTTTCTCTTCCTCTTTTATTGAATTCAAAACGATTCCAAGATCAGTTGAGGAACCTCCTGCATTTAATGGTTCATACAAGTCGGTATGGATTACCTCATTTGAAAAATGAAAACGATCAATCACAACTCCTTTGTTTTCTATTTTGTTCAAGATTTCTTTTATTTCTTCGTTCAGAGTTGTTAATGAGTAGGCCTGGTGGTATCCCATACTCATCGAATTATCAGTATAAACATCCCACTTCAGGGGATATTCCTTCGATGTTTCCCGGGTGATTTTTGGTTGCAGGAGACTGAATAAAAGTAAACTGAATAAACCAATTCTGATTAGCACAGGAATTCTCACCTGATGAATAGACCAGAGTTTGAAAATACTCCAAAGAGAGAAGGAACATACCCCTAATAACAATCCCCAAAACCAAAGATCGGGAGGTCGAAGAAATTCCAGAAACATGGTTTAAGAGTAGGAAGGAAAAAGGTGGTGTTGTTTCATGGTGCTGAAATGAATCACAAAACCTGAAATTAGACTTGGAGTTGTAAATTAGGCTTGACCCCAAAATTTATGGGGGAAGTATATCCTGCTTTCAATTTCAGTTCTCCCAAAAAAGCAACCATAGCTGCGTTATCAGTACAATATACCAAGCCAGGGAAACTCAATGAAATTTCGGGCAGCATCTGATGAGCCTTCTGTCTTAGTTGATTATTTGCAGCCACACCACCTGCTATGACACATGTTTTGACATGTGTAATTTCCAAAGTTTGTTTCAATTTATGAATCAATACTTCAATGATTGCATTCTGATAGCTGGCGGCAACATCTTCTATGCTTATATTGCCATCAGATTCATCAAAATGATCCATATAATAAAGCAAGGATGTCTTCAGTCCACTGAAACTGAATTCAATTGCATTGGTTTTCATGAATGACTTAGGAAAATCTATTGTTTTTGGATTTCCGTTACGTGCTAATTTTTCGATCTCAGGTCCTCCCGGATATCCAAGGCCTAAGATTCTTGCTCCTTTATCGAAAGCCTCCCCGGCAGCGTCGTCTCTGGTTTCTCCCATTAATTCATAGTTATCTATTTCATTTATGAGCCACACCTGAGTATGTCCTCCGGAAACCAAAAGACATACGAATGGAAATGTTAAATTTGGATTCTCCAGAAAACTCGCAAAGATATGGGCTTCAAGATGATTAATCCCAATGACAGGAATCCTTAATCCTTGTGCTAATCCTTTTGAAAAACAAACGCCGGCCAATAAAGTTCCCGCCAAACCGGGTCCTTTTGTAACTGCTATACCTTCTAAACTGCTTAATGAGATTCCAGCTTCTTCAATGGCTTGAAATACCAGTGAGTTTAAGAGACGTTCATGTTCTCTGGATGCCAGCTCCGGAACAACACCACCAAAAGATTGATGGATCTTTTGTGAACTAATTATATTTGACAGAATAGAGCCATTTGTACACACGGCAGCAGCTGTCTCGTCACAGGAGGTTTCAACTCCAAGGATGTTCAACTTGTTCCCTTCGTAACGACTAATTCCACGTTTCTGGGCGATAAATTTTGCCATTCCAAAATGTCGTTAGGTGTCACCACGACAGGTTCAAAAAACTGTGATCTAGGAGCCCATTGTTTCTCAAAGTCAATGTAGATGAATATGTCTTCAGGGTATATTTCGGCAATTCGATTTACACCTCCAAAGATAGTTAAAGATACAGTTTGTGGATTAACAAATACCCTAAATTCATCCGGTACATTGACTACCTGGATCTGAACTTCACTGATTATCCGCTCACTGATTTCTTGAATATCTACCTGGTAATTAATTTCATTCAGTGAATATTCGATGAGTCGGTTAGATTTATTCAGAGAGATCGTTCGGTTTGTAAAATGCTCGATATTTTTCAGAGTGTCTGTTGCTGTCAAAACTTCAGTGATTTCCTTCGTTAACATATTTGGGCCAGCAACATTTACAGAAGGTGGAATCATTTTTATATCTCCTACTTGAATGTATCCAGGTATTGGTTGAACTATAATTTGTGGGGTAATTGGAACAGACTTTACAAGATACTCGTCCAAACTAATGTGAACTTCCCTTGGATAAACAATTTCGACAAATTTTAGGTGGAAGGAGGGAGGAATTACAACTTTCTGCGGATATTTCGAAAAGTAATCATTCAGGATAAAATCATACTCTTCTGAAATATGATCCAAGTCCAAGATGAGTTTAAAGTTCTCGAAAAAGTTTTTTAGAAGATATGCTTTTAGTAATTCATTTCCAGTACCAATTAATCGAACTTGAGCAAATTCAGGGACTTCCTCCTTTAGTGCTTTTTGGGCGCTGATATTTCGAGCTACCAGGGGCATTTTCATAATGATTGAATATTCCTTGTCGCTCATGACAAAAAGCCAGAGCACGATAGCCATACCCAATGCACCAAGACGTAAGGCAAGTTTCTGGAGGGAGAAAAATTTAATTAAATGAAATAACTTCACGATTTATGGGAGTTTATTAGAAAAAAGGGGCAGGATGGTGGTGGGGTTTATCAGTCATTAAAAGTTCCTCCCTCCAGTGTTTAAGCTGTTGAAAAATTGGGTTATATTAATAGAGTACTGATTTTTTTAACACACAGTTAAGCTCTATCTGACTTGCTATCTTTCGGTTCTGAATCTTTTTCCTTTTTTTCAGGTTCATCAATATTTTCCATGGATGTGGGAATTTCTATTTTCTCGGTGGAGAGGTCTTCTTGCTGATCCATGAACTCATGAATAGCATCCTTATTAGAAGATTTTTTGTGTTCATCAATTAATTTTTCAAAGTAGAGAAACACTTTCTTTTCTTCAGGTTTAACTTCCATGACAATCCCGGTGATAGTATCACCTGGTTTATATTTATCCATCATAGTTTTTTGCTCTTTTTTATTCTTTCTATCGAATGGAATTATTCCTTCTATGTCCTTTTCAAGCTCAAGGATTATTCCTTTTTCAAGAATTCGGATGATTTTACCCTGTACTTCTTTTCCTGTTTCAAAGAACTTTAGGATTTCTGGCCAGGGATCATCTCCAACCTGTTTATAACCAAGAGCAATTCGCCGATTTTCTTTGGATATTTCCAATATTTTAACTTCTACTTCCTGATTATTTTCGAGGATTTCTTTTGGATGCCGAATAACTTTTATCCAAGAAAGATCAGAGATGTGAATGAGTCCATCAATCCCTTCTTCCAATTCGATAAAAGCTCCAAACTGAGTCAAATGTATAACTTTTCCCTTATGAACTGCATCAACTGCATATTTTTCTTTAATTGTATCCCATGGATCAGGCTGGAGCTGTTTTACTCCTAAGCTTATTTTCCGGTCCTCCATATCTATGGAAAGTATTTTTGCCTCAACCTCATCGTTCATAGAGTATAATTCAGACGGATTTTTTATGTGTCGTGTCCATGAAATTTCAGAAATATGGATTAATCCTTCTATGCCAGGTTCGATTTCGATAAAAACCCCATAATTTGTTAGGCTCACAACTTTACCAGTCACAGTAGATTCTACGGGATATTTCTTTTCAATTCCATCCCATGGATGAGGTGTTAATTGTTTCAATCCCAGGGATACCCGTTTTTTCTCTTCATCGTAATCAATAATTTTTACTGTAAGTTCTTCGTCCAGTTTTACGATTTCCGAAGGATGAATCACGCGGCCCCAAGACAGATCAGTGATATGAAGTAAACCATCTAATCCGCCTAAATCGATAAATACACCGAAATCAGTGATATTTTTTACTCGTCCTTCCAATGTTTCCCCTATTTGAATTTTCTTAAACAGATCTTCACGTAATTCTTTGAGATCTTCTTCAAGAATTGCCTTGTGGGACACAACAATATTTTTCCGTGATTCGTTAAATTTGACAATTTTCAATTCCATGTCCTGATCAAGGAATTGATCAAAATCTTTAACCGGACGAATATCAATTTGGGAACCGGGAAGAAATGCTTCAATATCTCCAATATCCACAATCAGCCCCCCCTTTGTCCTTCGCATAATTTTTCCTATGAATGTAGCACCAGATTCAAAAGTTTCTCGTAACCGTTTCCAACGCTGCATAAAATCAGCTTTAGATTTTGAAAGGATTGTATGACCGTGTTTATCTTCAAGTTTTTCAAGAAATAGTTCGATTTTTTCTCCGATTTTTGGCAGCTTGTCATCTGGAAATTCAGACCGGTCAATAATTCCCTCAGATTTGAATCCAATATCTACCAGAATATCATTGTCAGTAATTCCGATTACCCGGCCATTAATCATGTCATTCTCAGAAATATCTTTGAACGTACTTAAATACTGTTCTTGAATCTCTTCGGGAACAATTACATCAATAGTTTCCTGATCCAATTTTTCACGTTCTATCAAAGGTGTATCCTGAAATAATTCTGGGTCTAAATAGTCAACAGAAGGTGAATTTTCGACAACAGCCAATGTATCTGAAATATCTATATTAGTTTGGGAAATGGCAGTTATTGATGGTTCAACATCAATTGCTTCAACTTCCACTTCTTTTGTGTCTTTCTCAGTCATTTTATCTTTCCTTTTATCATTTTTCGACTTGACGAATTCCACAATGAATTTTACCTGTTCATCAATCGAAAGATGAGTCGTATCTAATTCCACCGCATCAGCGGCTTTTGTTAATGGAGAATGAGACCTGGAGGAATCTTTCTGATCACGGGTTTTTAAATCCTTGCTCAACTCCTCAACTGATCGTTTTTCTCCAAGGGTTAATAAGTCTAATTGACGTCGTCGGGCACGAGTCTTCACATCAGCAACAATAAAAAACTTAAAATCCGCATCTGGGAAAACCACCGTTCCTATATCCCGACCTTCTACGATACAATCCGTTTGACTCCCAAGAGTCCTTTGGATAGTAACCATTGCTTCTCTCACGATAGGTATGGCGCTAACTGCACTAACGTTTTCAGTAACATCTACGGACCGAATTTTCTTGGATACATCTTTCCCTTTTAAAAAGATGTTTGTCCCTTCTTTATCCGGTTTCACCTCTAAGTCCAAATCTGCCAAAAGAGTTTTTAACGCGGCTTCATCATTCAATTCAACTGATTGATCCAAAATCGCCAGCGTCACCGCCCTATACATTGCACCAGTATCCAGATAGGTAAAATCCAGTTTTGAGGCTACCATTTTCGCCGTAGTACTTTTACCAGAAGCAGCAATACCGTCAAATGCTAATATCATGATTTTCAACTCTCAATAAGCCGATAAAATTAACTTTTGTCAATGTGATAACCTACACATTATCATATAGAAAAAAATCAATCAATTTTAACTCTATCCGTGTAATTATGTTTTAGGATTTCAGTTTCCTTTTTTGAGAGAAATCGCCAGTGTCCTGTGGGAAGATTTCCAAGAATAATTTCACCATATTGTACTCTTTGAAGGGAAAACAATTTTATTTTTAAAAACCTGAATATTCTTCGAATCTCACGTTTTTTCCCCTCGTATAATTTTAGGGTCACTATTGATCTTTTTTTTACGGATTTTTGACGAACAAATTCCGACCGGCCAAATTCGCCGTCACCGATATAGATTCCCTTTTTCATTTTCATGATTGCTTTTTGGTTCAGTTTACCCTCGATTTCTGCTTGATAAATCCGAGGAATTCTATTTTTTGGATGCATCAGGTAATTTGCTAATTCACCATTGTTGGTGAGAAAAACAAGTCCTGTAGTGTCTTTATCCAATCGTCCGATAGGAAACAACCGATTTTGCAGGGGGATAAGGTCTAAAACAGTTTTTCTGTTATGGGTGTCTTTTGCGGTTGTAATGATATTTTTCGGTTTATTCAGCATTATGATAATTGTCTCAGTTACTAAAGATAGTTTTTGACCATCATATTTCACTACATCATCTTTTTTCACATTAAAGGCCGGATCTGTAATCAGTTTTCCATTTACAAAAGTTGTTGCAGCTTGAATGAGTTTGTCTGATTCTCGTCGAGAAGCGACACCTGATTTGGCAAGATATTTATTCAGCCGCATAAAGAATAAAAATGAAATATGTTTGATAAAGGGACAGACGTATCTCGAATGATTACAATTGAAAAGAAGTTGAATTTTTCAGACAGAATAACATTTCTGTTTTTTTCCACGATTTATTTTTTTTAGTTTATTCGGTTGCACTTGATAATTCAGCGATTTCCCTTAATTTGGGTATCTCTGAAATTGTATTCAAGCCAAATTTTTCGAGAAATTTTTTGGTTGTACCATAGAGAAGTGGTCTCCCGGGACCTTTATCTCTTCCTCGAATTCGGATCAAGTTGTGCGTGAGGAGGGTCTTCAATACTCCTGTGCAATCAACCCCCCGGATGGATTCCACTTCGTATCTTCCGATGGGTTGTTTATATGCTACAATAGCCATTGTCTCCATGGATGCTCTTGAAAGCATCAGTTGACCGCTTTTTTTTAATAACCGTCGTATCCAAATTTCGTATTCTGGTTTGGTTGCAATTTGATACCCATCAGCGATCTTCCTGATGTAAAATGAATGTTCTTCTATTTTATACTTTTTATTGAGTTGTTCTACAGTATCCGATATTTTAGGGGAATCTGACTCGAAAACAAGATTAACCTGTTTTTGGGTCAAAGGCTTCGGTGTTGCAAAAAGTAAGGATTCAATAATTAATTGTTTTTCCTTTCCCTGCATTATTTTAAGCTAAGTTTTCCAAGTAGTGGAATTCAATTTCACCGAAAATTTCATTTTGTGCAACAGTAATCGTACCTTGCTGGATTAGTTCCAGGATAGCAAGGAAAGATACAATGATTTCAAGTTTGTGGTTAAAACGACTCATTAAAGCTGAGAACCGGAGTACCCCATCACCATCAAAGCACCCCAGGATTTTTGCCTTTTTCTCCTCCAGATTTATTTGTTCTCGCCGGAGTTCATATGTGGAAATCACAGGCATATTGTCCATGGCGATCTTAAAACACCGGGCCATTTCAAACAATGAAACGTCTTTTAAATAAAATTCTAAATCTGCATGAGCTTCAGGGAAGTCCATAGCATTCTTACGTGGGAAATACCGATTTTGATTTTTGGCCAATTCAGTCAGATGTTCAGCAGCTTCTTTGAACTGCTTGTACTCCAATAATTGCTGTACCAAAACGGTTCTGGGATCTTCAACATTACTGTCTTCATCATTCCCGTGAGAGGGTAAAAGCATTTTTGCTTTAATTCGCATTAGGGTTGCAGCCATGACGATAAATTCTCCTACAACTGTTACATTGAATTCCTTCATCATATCCAAGGCTTTCACATAGTCTTTGGTAATTTTAGCAATGGGGATATCATAAATATTAATCTTATCCCTACGGATAAAATAGAGTAATAAATCAAGGGGTCCTTCAAAACTTTCAAGAGATACCTTATACATTTTTCTCAATAGTTTAATCCCATTGCTTCCCGAGCTCTTGATAGATAATCATCTCCAACAGCGGAAGCTTTTTGAGCACCTTCCTTTAGAATATTTTTTACATAGTCACTGTGATTTGTCAAATAATTTCGCTTATTACGAAATGGTTCAAAATGAGTCCAGATTCGGTCAAAAATCTCTTTTTTCACATCACCGTATTTCAACCCGGGAGTTTTAAATCGATTGATCAATTCTTTTTTCTCTTTTTTATCAAGAAAGAGACTGTAGATTTGAAAAATTGGAGAATCCGTACTCTTGGGTTCATCGATTGGAGTTGAATCAGTTACAATGGACATGACTTTCTTTTTCAATGTTTTTTCATTACAGAAAACGGGAATTGTATTTCCATGAGATTTGCTCATTTTCTGACCGTCAATGCCAGGCACCAGCTGTTTTTCCTTGTCAATGTCTGGTTCAGGAACAACGAAAACATCACCGAAAGTATTGTTGAAACGGGTTGCCATGTCCTGTGCCATTTCAAGATGTTGCTTTTGATCTTTTCCAACAGGTACTTTTTCAGAACCAAATAAAAGTATATCAGCAGCCATAAGTATTGGATAGGAAAAAAGGCCCATATTTGAAGCAACTCCTTGTGCAATTTTATCCTTATACGATGTTGATCGCTGTAGCAAGCCAACATTTACCACGTTTGATAAAAGCCAGGTCAATTCCGTAACTTGGGGGACGTCCCCCTGTATCCAAAAAGTAGATTTTTCCGGATCAAGACCGAGTGCCAGAAAATCGCATGCTGCACTAAAAGTATTTTCTCTAAGAATTTCCCGATTCTGAATGGATGTCAAAGCATGGTAGTTGACAATAAAAGCGAATAGATCGTTTTCTTTTTGATAGTGAATCATTCGGGACATCATTCCGAAATAGTTACCCAGATGTAATTGTCCAGATGGTTGAATTCCACTTAAAACGCGTTTCATGAGATTCTTTGAGTTATTGTAACGGTTCCATAAATAAGTAAGGTCGCCAGCCAATTTGCTGATGTCGTACAAATTGTTGAAAATAATGGATTCTATTTGGCCGCACAGGTTGTCTTTTTACCTGCATTCCTGCTTCACCTGGTGTCCGATTTCCTTTTATTAAATTACAGGAAGGGCAGGCTGTGGTCAGGTTCTCCCATGAATCCAAGCCACCCCGTTCTTTAGGAATAATATGATCCACTGTGACCGGGCCGGAGGATTTTCCGCAATACTGACAGGTATGATGATCTCTCTGAACAATATTTCTCCGGTTCAGAATTACTGACATACTGTTGTAATGAACAATTTTATTCAGTTTTACTACACTTGGCAGTGAGAGAGTTGTACTGGGGGAATGAGCTGCTTCTTCATACGATTCGAGAATTTCTGCTTTGTCAAGATAATAAAGGCAGATTGCCCTTCTTGTTGTGCACACATGTAATGGGGCATAATTCGAATTAAGTACGAGTACGGCTCGATTCAATATGGATCCATTGAGCGATATTGCTATTGCGTTCATGCTATCAATAAATCTTTCATGCTCACAGCTAAACTATATAGGCTCTTTAATTTTTTGTTAAAATTATGAGCATTTTCTTCAAGACTTTCTTTCCTCACCCAACCCCGAGCATTGATGAATCCCATTTCCCCGGTGCAAATTGCCACGTGGGTCACTCTTCCATTTTCACTAAAAAACAAGAGATCTCCCCATCCTGCTTCCTCCAATTCTACCTGAGCATTTTTCAAGAATTCTTCCTGTTGATGAGCATCCCTCGGAAGATTCACTCCTGCCGATTTGAAGACGGTTTGAACAAAACCGGAGCAGTCCATTCCACCGGGAGTTTTTCCGCCCCATTGGTACGGAGTTCCGAGAAACCGGAATGCAGATTGCAGGATATTTTCACGGGTGGCAGGATCAGGATCAGAGTAAAGTTCGGTATTTGTCCACGCATTCATACCATCTGGAAGGATTACACGATATCCATTTTCAGTACTATCAGCCTTGAGACTGCAGTTAAAACAAATCTTCCGCAAAATTTCACCATCTGGTTTATCCAAAAGTGGAGTGGACAAAGAATAACAAACGTGAGAGGACATGTAGGGTTCCTCTGAATGTACACCAAAAAAATGATTCACCCATCCTTCATATCCATCCCACTGCCGGATTAGTACCCAATTTTCATGTTGGTTCAGAACCTCACAGGATTCTCCAAGCAGTGCCTGTGTTACCATTGTGGAATTAAAATCCGGTTCACGGTACACATCGGCTACGGATGTATTGATAGTGAAAAGTGACATAGTTAATGAAACAGTTATTAAATTATTTTAGTAAAGAATTTATTCTGACATGTTCTTCATTAACAAGATGGTATTTGATCCAAATAATTATTGTTCTTTATCATGAAAGGCTTTAATCTTCTGATGCTATTTTAAATCAATAAGACAATTAAGGCAGGGAAGTCCCGTAAAATCGGGCACAGTTCCCGCTACTGTGAGCATGGAGGAACCATCCATAAAGCCATTGTACTGATTGAAATCGGTATGAGAAGGCGGAGGGGATCCAGTAATGTGCAAGTCAGGAAATCTGCCCAACGGTCTAAATATCAACTGGCTTTCGGGATAAAAGTCATGATATAGTTTGAATATCTCCTGGTATTCAATCCAATCTCATGACCCCGAAGCAAGAAAACTATCGGGTTTTTTTATGTTAAGAAATACTCTTCAGCTATCAGGAATTTTTCTCATTTTTTCTTTTCTATCATCAAATCCAGTCAGCGTCACCGGGCAAATCACCGACCATCGTGGTTTCCCTATTCCCTTTGCTGTTGTGGAACATCCACACAGTGGGAAATGGAGTATCTCTGATGAGAATGGGTTTTTTCATTTATTGGGAGATTTAAGGAACAGTGATGAGCTTTTTATATCCAGAATAGGCTACGAACCGGAAAACTTTTCATTGGGAGGTCGCACCGTGGTTCAAATATTATTAAATAAACATCCTGTATCTATTGAACCAGTATTAGTTGAGGGAAAACTCACTTTCCCAAACGTAACTAGTTATACATTTATTCAGGAATATGGTGACAAACATTCAACCCACTCTCATATGGACAGAATCCCAGGGTTACAAATCCGTTCTTACGGAAGTTTGGCAGGCAACCGATCATTAAGTCTCAATGGAGGGCCAGGGAATCATACTAAAGTTCTATTGGATGGAGTCGATCTCACCAGCCCACAAAATGGTGGTACGGATCTTTCTTTAATTCCATCAGCACTTATTGATCGAATAACCACTTTACCTATGCCTGGAGTTTTTTGGGGAAGTGGAGCAATAGATGGTATTCTTTCAATGAGTTCTTTGCCGGATCAGACGTCGGTTTCTCTTTCAAGCGGAAGCTATGGATACCGTGCTGCTGATTTTGGTTTAGAAAAATCATTTGGATCTTGGGCTTACCATATAGGTGTTGGTAAAACTGAGGACATAGGAAATTATCCTGTGAACATCGGGAATAATTCAGTAAACAGGGAAAATAATTATTTCTCACAAGATTGGGGGAAATTTCAGATTAGAGGGATTATAAATAAAAAGATGAGTATTTCGACTGTAACTATAATGACTGATCAACATAGAGGAGTTGCTGGTTCATTAGATGCTCTAACCCCTAAAACGAATAAAGATGACAAACTTTTCCTTCAATCCGTTTCTTTAGGATATGCTTTATTAAAGGGATACATGAAACTCCAGCTTAGTCGCCGAGAAAGTAATGAGATTTATGATAGTCCAGAGTGGTTCATTTATAGTAAACATCAATTATTAACTGATGGCGCAAAGTTTACATTATCTACCCAGTCTATTCCATCTATATATTTTCAATCTTCAAGCGAATGGAAAAAAGAATCAATCAATAGCACAGATGCAGGTATTCATAAACGTAACACCATTTCTCAAGCATTTCGAATTACCTGGTCACCAATTCAAAAACTTTCGATCACTCCTGCTATTCGGCTTGATCATGCTAAGGATTTTTATAGTGAAGCCACGTATGACTTAAAAATCTCAGTAATAAGTTTAAAAGGCAGTGAGTTTAGTACCGAAATTGGTACAAATTATCAGCACCCAAGTTTTAATGACTTGTATTGGAATGGAAACCCAGAGTTGAAACCAGAATATTCCGATTATAGGAAGGTTAAATGGGACCATACATTTGATCAGGGAAATTTTCTGAGCGTAACGTATATAGATCGTAAAAGCCGGGATCTGATTCAGTGGATTCCTGATGAAACCGGCTGGGTATGGCAACCCTTCAACTTAGCAAAAACAAGGCGTCAGAATGTAACCATATTTGGGAAAGCACCTTTGAAGGTCTTGCCCTTTTCCTTTCAGGGTCATTTTACTTTATTAAAGACTCTGGATGAAGAAGACTTGAAACCTCTCCCATACACACCAGATCGAATGGGCAATATAGGTCTTCATTTCGAAGGGAAAGAAATTGGGTGGAGCTTACAATTTCAGTATACAGGAGAAAGAAGGGATAATACGGGTACATTAATGGATAGTTTTATAGGGGGCTCTTCGAGTTTGTCGTATAGACCTCCTATCTATGGGAATCGGTTTGATGTAACTCTTATTGTTGAAAATCTTCTTGAAGAGAATATTCAGACAATCTCTGGTTATCCGGAGCCAGGGCGATCCTTTAAGCTGTCACTGGGATATACACAACTATAAAAAGATATCCCCTTAATTCTCAAAATTCCAAAGGACGCTGAAGCTGATGAGCTGGCCCATGGGATAAAAGTCCCTGTTATTACGGATCCAGACATAATCATTGTTCAGCCCGGGATATATTTCTCTCGCTGTAGGTTCGTATGCATTCAGCACATTTTGGACTTTCCAAATAAGTGTCATCTTGGAAACAACCGCTGAAATTTCAAAATGGGCTACCCAATAATCGGGCAGGGGATAGGATTGATTTTCCTCTTGAATGGGAATGGCATTCACAAAATCATATCCATAATTCTGTTCTCTGTTCAGGTTCCCATTAACCCTGAGTTTTGTGTGGACCATCATATTTCCATGAAAAAACGGTTGGGATCCTTTAATGGAAAACTGAATTTTTCTCCTGAACCCATCAGTGAGAGGGGTATTTTCCACCAAGGATGAATTATTCCACAGTGTTTCATACATTCCCACCATTCCTGAAACTGTCCATTTTGAATATATCTCCCATGACATGGATAGTTCACTGGAAAGATAATTTGGATTTGAACCGGACCCTGAATGAGCCACAGAGCCAAAATTATTTGCTGACTGAAACCGGAATAAGCAGATTCTCTTTTCAATGTTAAGGTGAACTCTGCTCCAGGTTTCAAACATTTGAGAGGTGTCAATTAGCGCGATGTGAGCTGGTTTTGTGTTGTAGGATAATCCGGTATTAATCTCCCACGATTTCCCTTGTAATGAAAAACTTGATTTCAAATATATGGCGTAGGATTTCCCCTCGCTCAGGAATGAACCACCTAAGCTGGTTGTTAGTCTTTCACCATTTAAACCGCCATAAATAGTTACCCACTTTAAATCCCTCAATTCATCCTGCATGATGCTTTGTTTATCGGCGAAAAACCCAACCGTTTTATACGCATTCCAGGTCCACCGGAAGTGGAGATGAGTGCGATTGAGATATGTAAAAATAGATGAAAGTTCCACACGCCGTTCCTGGTTAAACTGAGAACCGAAAACCTGGAAAGTTTTAGTTGTGTCAGTTTTAGAATAGGAAATTCCGGCTACAGTAGTGATATTTTCATGGTGTCCATTCATGATTGAATCCGGCAGACCGCTATTCGTAACAAAATGAGCCACGGATGCCTGAACTTTTTCAGTATCAAAACTGGCAAGGTAATCCAAACGGTAAGACTGCTGATTTGGTGTTAGGATTCCCTCCGGTTGAACATACTGTCCAAATGACCCTGCATAGGATCGTTTGAATCCATTCATTTTGAGGAGACGTGTTCCGTCACTGAAGCCTGCCTGGACATCTAATTGGTCAAACAGATAATCTCCTTTTCTGTAATCGAAGGAACTGGAAATTTGAGCAGAATCAGGAATAGATTCCATCTTTGGGACTTCTCCGGCATTGTCAGGTTGGAATGAATGTAAATAAGATGGACCAAACCGAAGGGGAAAATTTGAAAAGGTGCCATCAAAATACAGTGGGCCCGACATCCAATCATGATTCCAGAATAATTGACCATTGACAGATAACAATCCATTTTGTCCACTCCAGTCAAAGGGGAGTATGTTTGGAGAACTGTCTCCCTGGAGTAATCCAATGATCAGAAGTATAGAGGGAGCCCACCGGACAGGTTGACTCATGACAGATATTTTACTACCCCGGGTACGCAGACAGTAAAGATAAATCCATTGGATAACTGATGTACAATTGTGAATCCAATTCCAGACAGATAGATGCCCCAGGTCTGCGGCCAGTCAAATCCAGAACCAATGGGATAACTTAGTGTGGTGAGGGAATCGAAAATAAATGTGAGTAAAAATCCTGTAAGGCCTATTGTTACGATCCGAAAAAATGAAAGTTTTTTCTTGAAAAAAACCGGCCGAAGGAGACCGCCGGCAAGACCCACGATTATCATGGAGATAATTTGGGCAGCTATCAATGGAGGGAACATGAGGCTTGATCCCAGAGGATTCATTGCTGAAAAAATAAATTCACTTACAGCCCCCACAAGTATTCCCCATCGTATTCCCAGAGTTAAACCTGACAAAAAAATAATAACAGTAATTAATTCAACATTGGGGACCAACATAAGAGAATAACCCAACCCAACCGCTAAAGCAGCGAACATGGCTGCCCGTACGAGTTTAGTCAGATTTGTGTTTTCAGCCAAAGATCAAGCCTGGAGAATTTCATTTGATAAAAGAAAAAGTTTGTCTCCCATTTTATTTTTTTGTTTTGCCTTTATACAGGGGTATGTACAGAGGGTTAACACGTGCAGTCCATTCTCCGTCCTCCACATCTTCTTCGATGGATTTTTTCATCAAATTCATTTGCTTGTCCAGATTGTGAATCAGGTGCAGGAGAAGTGCTTCCGGATTATTTGGTTTCAGGTTATCCCGCCATTCCAACCTCCCTCGATGTGCCAGGATCATGTGTTCCAGCTTAAGCTGTAGAGATGCTGGGAATCCCTTTATTTTCCCGGTTGCCTCCCGAACAATATCCCTGCTTAGCACAGCGTGTCCCAGGAAATTACCTTCATCGGTGCAATCCGTTTCCAAACCTGCGGATAACTCCTTCAGTTTCCCCACATCATGAAGCAAAATACCCGCCATCAACACATCCTTATCCAAATCAAAACTATCACCTATTGAAGAACCTATTGTTGCCATGGAGAGAATGCTTTCCAATAATCCTGACCTGTAACTGTAATGGGACAGAATCGAGGCTGGATGGATCATTAATTCTTTCTTGTTTTCCCGGTATACAAGGCCCACCAGCCGGCGTAGGTGCCTGTTCTCAATCCCCTTAGCTATCTCCATTAACTCCTGCCACATCTCCTTGGGATCCCGCTTCGAGGCAGGCACTACCAGGGCGGGATCAAAACCATATCGGGAATAGGACTGAATCGTCGCCTTATTGATCCGTTTTACTACCAGTTGGAGGCGGTCATGAAAAGATTCCACCACCCCGGCAGCAGCAACGGGATCACCGCTTGTGAACTTGGGTTGATATTCTTCCACCTTGTCCCAGACTTTTGCGCTAATCTGGCCGGTGCGGTCCCGTAAAACTAGGTCCAGGTACAAATCCCCGGTGCGTGTATGTCGCAAATGTTTTTCTACGCAGAGATAAAATCCCTGTATGGTTGCACCTTCTTTGAATTTTTGAATAGGTGTTATCTGTTTCACTGCAGGAGAATTTTCCCCTATCTTCTAACCCATGTCAACATCTCATTTGCACCAATAGAAAATTTCTGTTGTACGAAAAATTACAGGGTAAATTTAACCACGATATGTCAGAAAATATTACAATAACAAAAGTCAATTATTCCAAACAACGGGATAGAAAGGTACTTCAGTCCTGTCTGAAAAATTGGTTTTCAGATCCAAAAGCATTGAACTTGACTGACCCCCGAATGAGTTATCCCTTCCGTTTTGAAAAATGGGTGAAGCTTTCCTATTCTGAAGGGGAAAAGAAAACCTGGATTCTTCGGGAAAATGAATGGATTGTGGCTTACCTGAGCCTGAGTTTTGTTCCGGAAGAAAATCGGGGACATTTATTTCATTTGTATGTGGACCGAGAACACCGAAAAAGGGGGTATGCCCGAAAACTCATTCATCAAGCTGAATCCTGGGCAAAAGACAGAAACTGTACCCACCTCACTTTAAGAGTTTTCTCCGGAAATGAGCTGGCAATAAAGCTCTACAACTCTCTTGGATTTGAACTGATTTCGAGAAAAGAGAAAGACAATTTAGCCATGGTAAAAACTCTGTTGGACAGTTGAACAAAATATATTTCTATACTTCTGCTTTTCAATCTTTACTCTTTTTCCCCTTTTGATTGGGTACAGGGCAGTCCTCACACTCAGGTTTTTTCTTTACTTGAAAAAACTGTCGTAGAAAATACCACCCGGCATACACCAATGCCAAAAATCCAAGAACAAGAGCAATAACTGTTTGCCATTCCATTAACTGAACCCCAACAATTGTCCTCCCTGATATACACACAGAGATGCTAAATAAGCTAAAGCGGTCATATAAAATATCATAAAAAATGGCCATTTCCAGGAATTAGTCTCGTTCCGTACGATGGCGAATGTTGCCATACACTGGGCAGCATACACAAAGAAAACCATCAGGGACAGAGCTACCAGGGGAGAATATAAAAGTTCTCCTGTCTTGGGATCCTTGTCCTCCTGTAAAGCTTCTGTAAGGAGTACTACATCTTTACCTCCGGCTTCCACGTTGTAAATAGTAGCCAGGGTGCTCACCATTACTTCCCGGGCTGCAAAGGAGGTTATCAACCCGATTCCGATTTTCCAATCGAAACCAAGAGGTTTGATAAAAGGTTCTATGGCATGACCGATTTTACCGGCATAGCTGTGGTGAATCGGGTTGATATTTTCATTGGTTTTTTCAAGCTTTGGATATGATGCCAGGAACCAGAGTACGATAGAAATTGCCATTATTATTTTTCCCGCGTTAATGACGAATAGTTTACTGCGGAGAATGACCTGCCGTAAAACGGATCTTGTTAACGGGAGGCGGTAAGGCGGCATTTCCATTATGAAGGATGATTGTCCTTTTTGATGAATAAAATAACTGAATATTTTCGCTAAGACCAGTGCAGTGACAGTACCCATCAAATACATTATGACTAGAGTGAGTCCCTGCGCATCGAACAGACCCAGTACTTTTTTATGGGGAATGAAGGCGCCAATCATAAGTGCATAAACAGGAAGACGGGCGCTACAGCTCATGAGCGGCAGAACCAGAATCGTCACCAATCGTTCTTTCCAACTTTCAATAGTTCGGGTTGCCATGATCCCGGGAATAGCGCAGGCATAACCGGTCATCATAGGAAAGACGGACCTGCCGTGGAGACCCATCTTAGTCATGAGACGATCCAGCATAAAAGCAACTCTGGCCATGTATCCGGAATCTTCCAATAGGGTCATGAAAAATACTAGGATCATGATTTGGGGCAGGAATATGAGAATAGCACCTACACCCCCAATAATGCCCTCCACGATTAAATCACGAAGTGTTCCGGTTGGTAAAACATCCAAAATCCATTCACCGAATACTGCAACTCCCCGGGTGATCCAACCCATAGGTACTGTCGCCCAGGTAAAAATGGATTGAAACATAAAAGTAAGTAGTCCGATAAAAATAACCGGACCAAGAAAAGGATGGGTCAGTATCTTGTCTGCTTTTTCACTGGGGGTAAGACGATCTAAAATTTCTACCTTCAGTTTACCGGCTTTTTTTAAAACGCTATCTAGCCAGCGATACCGGAGAGTTGCTTCCAGGGTTTGGGGCTGGATCCCCTGGCTTTTTAAGTTAGAGATGGAGGTATCCCTTAGTTCCTGCAAATCCTTGATTTGCTTGTCATCCAATTTTACACCGGACACCTGGGAGTGAAGATATCCATCCAGTACTGAATCACGGGTGATGATTCTTAAAGCCTGAGCCCAGGCAAATCTGGGGTTATAACCAAATTCCTTTTTGAAAAATTCCGTAAGATCAGCAAGGAATGAACGTACAGGTCCGCTCAAGGCGAATGGCAGGTCAGGTTTTCCATGAACAGGTTCATTTATTACTCGTACAATAACTTCTTTCAACTCTTCCACACCCCAATTTTTCCGGGCTGACATGTGTAAAACTTCTGCAGTTCCCAATTCCTCACACAATTTTTCTGGAGCCACAGGGTTGCCATTTTGTTTTACGAGGTCCATCATGTTTAAAGCGGCAATTACCGGGATGTTCAGATCCAATAGTTGAGAAGTAAGGTACAGGTTGCGTTCCAGGTTCGATGCGTCAACTACGGAGATAATGACCCGGGGGCGATCAGGTCCGTGCAGCCAGGAAAGAATTTCTTCCGATACAATCCGTTCATCAAAGGATTCGGGGGTCAGGCTGTAGGTGCCGGGCAGATCCAGAACCTGTACCTGGCATTGATCATTTAAAACTGCACGCCCCATTTTCCTTTCTACGGTTATACCGGGATAATTGGACACCTTCTGATTCAACCCCGTAAGAAGGTTAAACAGTGCTGTTTTACCTGAATTTGGATTTCCCATCAAAGCAACCCACTCGCCGGTTTGCTTCTTCATTGGTGATGCTGGAGTCATTTCTTAACCAGGATATTTAGGGCATCTCTCATTCGTAATGACAGATAAAAATCCCGTACCTTGATTTCCACAGGCCCGTTCAATGGTGTTTTCTTGATCATTCGAACCGGAGTGCCAGGGAGAAGTCCCATTTCCACCAGCCTTGATTGGGATATCTGTTCATTCAAATAACCTTCGATTGTGGCAATTTCACCTGTTTCCAACGAAGCAATGGTCACTTGTTCGGACATTTTTCATCCAGACAGTGTCCGAACAACTGGTGTACATGCCGGACGATTTCGAAGCCCATTTCTTTTGCAACCTGTTCTTGTATTTCTTCAATCTCTTCATTCATAAATTCCACGATTTTCCTGCAATCCAAACATACTATATGGTCATGGTGCGCAATTCCCATTTTATTCTCGAACCGGGATCGTCCATCGCCCAGGTCCAGGCGGCGGACGAGGTTATTTTTTACAAGGACATCAATGGTGCGGTATACAGTTGCGCGGGATACATTTGTCTGACGTTTCCTTAATGAATTATAAATATCCTCCGCATCCCGATGTTCGTTTGTGGAACAGATCTCATCCCAAACTTCCTGTCTTTGTTGTGTATAGCGCAGGTTTTTCTTGTGGAGAATTTGTTTCAGTTTATCTGTGTTATGCATAATGTCCCTCTATTGAGATTGAGTCTCAAAGAAGTTATGCAAGAAAATAATAAACTAAAAGAAGTTTAGGGGTTAAAAAGTACTTTTAAATTTCGGGAAAAAAGTGGGGGATAAGAAATTAAGTTACAGCTGGAGTATCAACTTTTTTCAGGTTTGCATATTTTACAATCAGTTTTTTCTTTAGGCCATCTTTGAAGACTACTCCAACCCGCTGGTTTTCACCTGAACCACTTAAAGCCATTATTTTTCCGATGCCAAAAATGGCATGTTTCACATAATCGCCTACCATGAAATCATCAAATAAAGTAATGCTGCGGGTCACCTTTACCTTTGTTTTCTTTCCTCGATTACTGGTAGTAACTTTCCGCATTAACGCTGAGTTGAAAGATATATTTTCAAGGTATTTTACTGGTATCTCCTTCAAGAAGCGTGATGCCAAGCCCACTGCATATTCCAAGCCCATTTTTCGTCGATTCCTGGCATATAATAAATAGACTTTTTCGATGGCACGGGTTAATCCAACATAAAACAATCGTCTTTCTTCTTCCATTTCTTTCTGGTCATTAAATGCATTGTAGAAAGGAAGCAGTCCGTCTTCGAGCCCAGTAATAAAAATGACGGGAAATTCAAGTCCCTTCGCTGAATGGAGTGTCATCAGTGTTACAGAATTGGTCTCATCATTCCAGTTATCGATATCTGTTAAGAGGGCAACCTCTTCAATAAATTCTCTTATATCGCTTTCTGGCTTTCGTTCTAAAAAAGCATCGATACTGTTCAATAATTCCAGTACATTGTTATATCTTTCATTGTCTTCAGGTGTATTTAAATTTTTGTAATAGTTAAGGACTTTCATTTCATCCACTAATGACCGTGCCAATTCCCCTGCATTGATCTTCTTCAGAAGATCGTTATATTTTTGAATTGTGTCATGGAATTTTGTTAAAGATTGGCATTGTTTGCCTCGTACACCAACCTTGATTCCCTCAGGTAAAATTTCAAATAATTCCTTTTTCACTTTTTCAGCGTAGGTTACACATTTATCCACAGTTTTTAACCCGATTCCCCGGGGAGGGAAGTTGATTATTCTACGAAGGGAGACAGTATCTTTCATGTTCACGATAAATTTCAAATACGCAAGGAGGTTTTTTACTTCGGCCCGTTCATAAAATCGAATACCGCCAACGATAGTATAGGGAATACCCTGTCTCCGAAAACTGTCTTCAAGAGCCCGGGATTGGGCGTTTGTTCGGTATAATACTGCAAAGTCCTGAAACGTTCGCTTGTTCAGGTTTATTTCTTTTTCCAGGGCAGAAACAATTGCATCCGCTTCTTCCATTTCATCCACGGTTTCGAACAATCCAATTTTATCTCCTGCACCATTAGCCGATTCCATTGTTTTCGGTTTTCTGTCCTTGTTTTTTTCAACTACTGCTGTTGCTGCACTCAGTATCTGTTGAGTAGAGCGGTAATTTTTTTCAAGGGTGAACGTGGAACAGCCAGAAAATTTCCTTTTAAAGCCCAGGATATTTTTGATATCTGCCCCCCGCCAACTATAAATTGATTGGTCATCATCGCCTACTACGCATATTTGATGATGGGCTTCTGCCAGTTGGCTCACAAATAAAAACTGAGGCCGATTTGTATCCTGGTACTCATCCACTAAAATATATTTCCATTTCTTTTGGTATTTTTTGAGAATTTCGGGGTGGTGTTTAAATAGTTCCAGGGGAAGGATGAGCAAATCATCAAAATCTGCAGCATTATTTTCTTTTAAGGCTGTCTGGTATGCCTGATAGACTTCTCCTACCATACGATCCAGCTTTGTACGGGCTTTTTGCTTGACAGTAACTGGGGTGATCATTTTATTCTTAAAATAACTGATTTGTGACCGGGCTGCGTTTGGCGTTAACATATCTTTTGATATAGTTAGATTTTTCAGAACAATTTTCATAAGGGCTGTTTGATCTTCTACATCATAAATTGCAAAAGTGTTGGAATACCCCAGATGATGAATTTCTGACCGAAGTAAACGGGCGCAAATTGAATGAAAAGTACTGATATCCAATTCCAATTTTTTCATTTTTAATAGTTTTTGGACCCGGGTTTTCATTTCTTTAGCTGCTTTGTTTGTAAAGGTCACTGCTAAAATATTTTCCGGTTTATAGTTACCAGAATCAATCAGGTAGGATATTTTATGGGTTAATACCCGGGTTTTACCGCTACCTGCACCGGCAAAAATAAGGACAGGCCCATTTATTGCTTCTACAGCAGATTGTTGTACTTTATTCAGTTTTATCGATGCCATATTTCTTTTTTTACCTCCGTTTTTTTCGATATTTACGTCTGACTTTCTGGAAAGTCTTTTTCGCCCGGTTATGTTCTTCCTTGGTTTTAGAAAAAGTATGATACCCATCTCCGCGGGCAACAAAAAAGAGATAATCGTTTTCATCGGGATATAAAGCCGCGAGGATTGAAGCCTTTCCAGGGTTATTCACAGGACCTGGCGGAAGGCCATCATACAGGTAGGTGTTATACGGTGAATTTATTTTAAGGTCCCTGTTAAGCAGGCGTCGGGGGCTGCCTTTGATGATATATTGGATGGTGGGATCTGCCTGAAGTTTCATCCCGAGTTTTAACCTGTTATGATACACTGCTGAGATTATTGATCTTTCTGTGTCATAAATGGCTTCCCCTTCAATAATAGAAGCCAGGGTTATCATTTCCAATTCACTGAATCCCATTTCATCAGCCCTTGTCCGCAGGTCGTCTGAAATATTTTTTTGGTATTCCTCTATAATTTGAGTGAGGACATTTTCAGGAGAATCATCCTCGTGGAAAAAATACGTATCCGGGAATAAAAATCCTTCTAATGATTTTGAAGGGATACCTGTTTTGCTGACAAATGACCTGTTTTTGCAGAGAGTCAGCACTCCTTTTTTATTGAGCCCAAGTTTTGTCTCTAAAGCTTCCGCAATTTTGTCCATTGTCCAACCCTCAAGAAGGGTAACTTTTTTTAATACGGGCTTTCCTTCGATCAATTGACGGATTATTTGGTAATTATTTTTAGGGTCCAGGAGTGTGAATTTACCAGCGGGGATATTTGTTTCGTGCCCAAGTATTTTCACTGCCATCAAAAATGTTCTTTCGTTGGTAAGGATTTTCTGTTCTTTCAATTTACTGCCTATTGCTGCAAGGGAAGCTCCTTTTGAAATTTCAACTTGTGTTGTTTCAAAGGGGTTATCCTGGGGCCAGAATACTATTGTTCCATGAAAAGCAAAGATACTTACAACAATTGTCCCTAAGAGTAAGAGTGCAGGTTTGCCCAAATGATGGTTAAGAAAAGGAAAAAGACCCATTTTAGCGGGCGGAATTTAAAAATTGATCAGACTAAAGTCAACTAATAGAGTTCAGATAAATTAATTGAAATAAAAAATAAAAAAGAGTATTCTATCAATCCAATTGTTTAAAAACTGTTGGTTCACCTCTTTTCACTACAGTAACTTTTCTCAGTTTATGAATAAGAAAAAAGAAGAGAAAAATATACATTTATTTGAAGGCTGGACATTTTCAAAAAAGAACTATGTTTTGGGTGGAATCGGCTTGGCAACGATTATTTTTGGTTATGTCATTATGGCCTCAGGGACTGTAAATAGTTTTCGAAGCTTGACTCTTGCACCCATTATGCTCTTCATTGGATACCTGATTATCATTCCGATTGCATTAATTTACCGGGATAAAAAGAAAAAGTAATTTTTGGGATCGTAGTTCAGTTGGTTAGAACGCCGGCCTGTCAAGCCGGAGGTCGCGAGTTCGAGTCTCGTCGATCCCGCAGATAGAACATA
>DTUJ01000080.1 GCA_012964235.1 Fidelibacterota bacterium | reverse complement strand
CGATCTTCGGTAATCGTAAAATTGTAGAAAGCTTCTACAGAAACTTCTATCCCAGCCTCTGTCCAGTTTACAAAAGTATATCCATCATTTGCTGTTGCAGTTACAGTCACAATTGCATTTTCAAAATAATTTCCTGAACCGGATACAATACCACTCCCTTCTGGTTCTACTAATAATGATACAGAAAAAAAAGAAGAATAGAAAAAATTATAAATTTCGTCAATTCCACCACAATTTGGCATGGGAGCACCGTTCTGATTTGACCAGCAGTCAAAACTTATCGGATATTCAAGAATAAGACCGGAAGAAGCATCCCAGAGTTTCAAAACAAAATTTTCTCCAGGATTCATACCTTCATCAGCATCAGGAGTAGTACTGTCATCTCCATAGATTGGAATATTAATCCAAGCTAAATCATCATTAAGTACCAGAATTGCTGAACCGGCACAATTTCCATCCTCATCAAAAGCAGCAATCCAGTCACATTCTTCAGCATTTTGGCCGTTTATGGTAACTGTACCAATAAAAGTACCTGATGCGGGATTGGGAGTAAAATCAAATCCTTGCGGTGGAACATCGGGAAAATATTCATTTGGTGTTACCTTTAATTCTAATATATTTATTCCGGGATTATCCAATATCAAGACATCCACAGTTGTCATATCTACACTGACCAAATTTCCCCCAGATGCATCCTGAAGAGTAAATGTTCCCAGAACGGACAGACACCCATTATCCCAACTAAGAGTAATTAAGTTATCTTCGGGATACTGCAGCTGAATGTTCCATACATGTTCTATAAGATCTAAACTGTCTCCATTTACAATTTGAGTGTAATAACGATCATTTTCCCAAAACAAGGCTGCATCAAACGCAGGAGACGGGGGTTGTGGAGGTGCATACGCATCTACACCATCGTCATATCCATCTGTTGCATCTGGAGAAAAACCGATTGTAAGATCATAACTTCCTACTCCTCCCGTGGTATTGATTATTACGGAAAAATTAGGACTCTGAGCGAATATTTGACTGCAAAAGATCAATATTACGATCACAATCAACCCTTTGGAATGACAATTACTAAAATTCACAGAGGGAATGTAAACAGGAATTTCTATGTAGATTATTCCCGGGATGCAGGAACTGTGATAATAATTTCTCCCGTCCCATCGGATCGTACCCAATAACCTTTTCCAGGTTCTATTGAATTGACAGAGTAATAGTTTGTTTCAAAACCATAAATCGAATTAGGAAGAATCAAATCCTCAGGATCAATGATATTGGAAACATTTATTGCTGATGAAATACCGGATATCATATTCCATCCTTCTGTAAGTAAAATATGAAGTTGATCTGTTTCAACTCCGGTAATTTGGACCGAACCAGCTTCCTGGAATCGAAGCCAGTATCCATTCCCCTGAATAAGTTCAGTCTCAGGAATGTATGCACTGTTGTATGAGTATAATGTTCCTCCAACCGAAGAGGGGAAAATGGTCTGATATGATGGATCATCAACTGCCAGAGGCAGTCCAACCATGTTCCAATTTACAAGAGAAACCACATTTATTGTTGCTGCTCTCCAAACTCTATCCACGTATTCCGGATGATCAATATATGGATTCCTATTTCCCTGGATTTCAAAAACAGCTTCATTCCTGTTCAGTTCTTTCTCACTCACGGGATCACTTTCATGCCAAACCATCAAAAGATTTACTGCCAATGGTTTCAATTCAGCACCATCAACCATCTGATTTTCATCCCACCCGGAATCTTCACCAAAATACCGGGTGGACATATAAAAATACGTTCGTGCAAAATCCCCTTTGTAATCATCAATTGGTTCAAAAACTGTTCCATCACAATCCGGATATGAGCAGCTTCCAACTTTACTGCCGTTCTCTGATACCCAGGTTGATGTACCAACCTCTCCAAAAGGGTAATTAGCTCTACGATTATTGACATAACCATCCGTTGGATATACATGAAAAAGATCGGTTTTCATGGGGTAATTATCATCGAACCAACTAGAAGGCCAGGAGTGCTCCCTGTTATAGCAGTCTCCCTCCTGGCTGTAATTTCCACATTGATCAGTGACAAATGTAAACTCATAAGGTGGTGTTCCATTGGGAATATCGGAATACATATCCCACACCTTGCTATTTGTCTTCACATCTGTAGATTGAAAATGAGTCCAAAGTGAACTATTACTCTGGCTGTCATGATCATTAATAATTTCATAGAGAGCAGTTTTTAATTCAATACCGAATAATCCTTCTGATGGATCATAATAACCGTCTGGAATATCAAATTCATCCGGATATACAAAAGAGGTTATGGTCACTAATGCTAATACAATCGACACATGCTTGATCATTACTAATTGATTATCCATAAAATTACCAAGTAATTTGAGAAATGAATTTATTATATAAAAGAAAGGGCAGAAAAAATTTTCTTCTGCCCCTGTGATGGAAATGTTTTTCCTCTTCATGATTGTCAAACCAATATTTAACGCATTGGTTTATTCCTTGATATAAATATTAAACACAGAAATAAAGGTTCTTATAAAATTATCTTTCAAAGACAATAGAAATAGTTCCATTTCCTAAAGATCTCACCCAGTACCCTTTACCAGGTCCAATTGAAGATACAGTGACATAACCTCCCCCAAAATATTCATAGATTGTATTGGGAATGAGAAGTCCATCCGGATCAATTACTGCATCCACATTAATTGGATATGAAATACCTGAAATCAGGTTCCATCCTTCAACAAGATTAACAGTCACTTCAGAAATTTGCTCGCCTGAAAAATCCTGAACATATTCATCCGTCATCCTGAGCCAATATCCATTCCCTGGTGTAAGCATTTCTTCCTGTATATAACTGCCGTTTTCTCCAAAAGAAAATAATGTGTTTTCAACTGCATTATCAAAAAGGGTTAGATATCCGCTATTATCAACCTGAACCGGTAGACCAATCATATTCCATCCAGAAAAACAATCAATTCCCAGTGATATTATTTCTTCAGATTGATTGAAATAATTTGCTCCAATATCGATCCTGGTTCCATCAGGGTCGTCATATTCAGGGTCACCAGTATCGATGCAGGGAGATGCAGGATCATAAGAAAACTTATACTCATTGGGATTTATGAATTGAGGATTTTCAAAAATATTCCCGGTACCTGGCTCAGGCAGACACTCTGCCCATACATTCCCTCACCCAATGCAATTGAGCATATAATTATAATCATTGCTCCATGCATTACAGTAAGAAAGATTGACATCAGTTTCTTCTCCTATAATTGCTAATCCGTAGGAATTATCAATAAAATTACAATTCCTTATCGTAACATGTATATCGTCGCTGACTTGGATGCCCCAATGAACATCAATCAAATTACAATTAGTAATAGAATTGGTTGAATATCCGGAAAGATTGATTCCGTATGAACCGCCATTTGTGATTGTACAATGATCGATGTCAAGAGATCCCGTGATGTTGTTGTTGATATCACCGGCAATCCATATGCCAGTGCCCTCCAATAAATCAATCACAGCGCCATTTCCTTGAATATAGATAGATTCCTCACCTGAGCCGATTCCTCCTGTATAAATAAAATTCGGATCTAACTCTATGTACCTGTCGTAACCGTAGGCAGGTCCTGCTTGCACATAAACATCATACAGGCTTATTGAATATGCATACGTCAGCACAAATAATGATAAATTTATGATATTTTTCAATTTCATCAATCGCCTTGTTGAGAACTTTAGTAGGATGAATCAGATCTTATTGTAGATAAATTATCTTTCCAATGGAATATAATCCTACAGATTTAACAGGGTAAAGATACATTCCCGTTATAACAGGATGTTCACTTTAATTTTTTCGATTTTGAGTATTGTTTGAATTCGTAATAGTGATCTCACCAGCATTGAAAGATCGTATCCAATAGCCCTTACCAGGCTCAAGAGATTGAGCATAAACATAACCGGAAGCACCTTGGAATTCGAACAAAGTATTTGGAATAATGAGGTCATTAGGATCAATAATTTGATCTGCATTCACTGTAGAAGAAATACCAGAGATAAGATTCCATCCTTCTGTCAGTTCAATCGTTATTTCACTGAATGGCTCCCCCAGAATTATATGAGTGCCTGCCTCCTCAAAATGAAGCCAGTACCCGTTACCAGCTGAGAATGATGTTTCCGGGGTATATCCACTGGGACTATACGAAAAAAAGGAATTTTCAGTCGCTGTTGGAAACAGATTCAAATAACCTGGATCAGTAACCACAAGAGGCAATCCAACTAAATTCCAACTTTCCAGGTGCGGTAAATCCATTTCTAACTGGGTACTGATAACTTGAAAAATGTGAGGGTCCGGGGCTCCTATGAACGGATGATTCTCACTTCGGCCAGAGGCATCAGCTGCGTGTATATAGTAAGCCACTTCACCGCCAAAGGGCAAAGCAGGTATATATCCCGAAAATTCATTACCAATAATTGATTCCATTACTGTTGATTGATAACCACCGCCATCAACACGATAATATACAGTTGGAGAATTATTATTTACTGATGCACCGCTATAGGGAATGACAGTAGCTGTAATTTCAAAATCGCCATTACTGGACGGAATTTCTCCTGAAAGAGGAATATGCCGGATGTAAAGCATACCCCGGTCTGCAACTCCTTTTGCACGACAGTGCAATGCGTCTGTGGATTCCCAACTGCCTGTGAATCCCAAAACTTCATACCCGGGCATAGCTTCTTCATAAGATGCTAAAGCATCGTCATCCCAAGATGATCCTGTAATAGGAACAAACACCTTATCATTCAAAATTAGAGAATTTGTATAAGGTTGATTTTGTGGGGTATACACACGATATACTTCATACGGTGTACCATAGGATGACATTTGATTTGAAAAATAATCCGCTGTAGCTTCGATTTCGTCATATTGGTTATGACTTGTAGGAACGGAACGAACCAAAACCTTATTAACATCCAGAAATTTCCCCCAGCAATCTATATGGTCGATATATGTGTTGTTCGGATCCGGGATAACATGGAAATTAGTTACACCTGTAAAATCTTCTAACAGTTGTGCGATTTCCGCGTGACTTTGAGAGGGGTTTTCTTCCCAGACCAGTTCGGAAGCTGCCGAAATACCCATACCATCCGTCATATAATTACCACCTGCTGTGATTAAATTCATACCATAAAGTTCTATGTCTAAAAATTCTGCCACCTCAATTGGAATGTCGTTATCATTTGGCCTGGGCCGATTGTAGATAAAATTCACAATCCCTACTTCATTATTTCCATTCACAACATACCAGGGGCCATAATCTCTTGTCCAATATGATTCAGTTGGAGCATGTAAAAAAATGCAATTATCCAAGTTTACACCATTTGAACTATAATAATTTGTGACTGTGTTTTCCTGACTTTGGCCGCTTACAATGGTTGTTACCATTATGTCTTCTGACATCTCTGCGATAACAGAATAAGAAATTCCAAAAGGATAACGGACTAAAACACCTTCCATGGGCTCAAACTCTGCAATGTTACGGACTGGGCCGATTGGCGGATCAGTTGGATAAAAGTCACGTCCGATTTCATCTTTCCGCTGTTCTTCTTCGGGTGTCATCCAGTGAGGATAAGAATCCGGATGATTCTGAAACCATTCATCGGTCTTTATTTGCAAATCACTGCCCTGGTTGCCGGCATGCAACAACCCGATCATAGTGAAAAGTCCTATTAACGAAAGAAACTTCCTCATGGTTTTACCCGGTTTAACCTAAAATCAGGAGGGCACAGGTTTTAACCTGTGCCCTCTATCTTCTCGCCTGAGAATTCTATTTCATCAGAACCATTTTCTTGAAGGCATGGAAATTCTTGGCGGTTATTGAATAGATATAGATTCCGCTTGCCATCGGTTCACCGAATTGATCTTTACCATTCCACATTACCTGGTGATACCCCGCTGGTTTCACCTTCGACACGATGTCAGTTACCTGCTGCCCCACAAGATTATACACTCTGATTGTTACAAATGATTCTTCCGGCAATTCGTAATTAATCGTCGTGACTGGATTGAACGGATTGGGATAGTTCTGTGACAACACAAATGTTTTCGGCAGTTCAGCTGCCCTCTTTAGCATAAAGAAATCAACAGTTCCGTCAAGTTCGATATGTCCGATGTCCTTCAGCTCATATTCCTGACCCGTGCTCTGGTCAACCAAAACCCATTGCATTTTCTCCCCGGCATCAACATTTATCTGGTAATCAATCTGAAGACTCTCACGGTTACTCATCACTTCAACAAGTCCACCCTCTTCAGCATATTTCATATTATTTTCAAATCTGACATCAGCTGCTCCTACCGGTGGTTTTGGAGGTAGACTGTAACTCAGCTGTCTCTCTTCCGGAATATCAATCCCGAAATAAAGAATTGTACCATTGATCGTGATTTGGTTTGCATCTTTCATGGTATTGTCAACAACAACCTTAGCATTACCATCAGGCCCGGACACAATAATCTCACCGGCGGCATTGGCACGTATCCAGTAGCCATAACCTGGCTCAATTGACGGTGAGTTAAAATAGCCATTCTCTCCGAATCCATAGAGTGTATTTGGTATTACAATATCCAACGGATCAACCCAGCCTCCATTAGGCAACGAGCATCCTGAGATCATATTCCACCCCTCATTAAGAGAAATTGTAACCGATGCTAAAACTTCTCCATAGATCGCTGATGTGCCCGCTTCCCAAAACCGAAGCCAGTAACCATTTCCGATGGACAGCTCTGAATTGAGTCCATAACCATTTTCATCAAAGGAATAGAGCGTGTTTTCTATAGAACCGGGGAAAACTGCCTGGCAGTCGGCATTCTCAACAATGAGTGGTAGACCAACTATATTCCAATCATAAAGATTGTCAACATTCATTGTAATGTTCAGTGCTCCAACTGTGAGGGTTACCGGTACTGTAATCAGTCCAACATTGGAATTAATGTCAATATCACAAGTGTACATTGAACCCTCTTCCAGATCAGCTGTATCAAATGTAATCTCAATTTCATCGGTATCCCCGCCTAATATACTTCCGTTACTTTGACTCAGACTTATCCATGAAATGGGGTCAGGAGTATTAATTTCAAAGGTTGTAGTTCCCTCTGAACCGTTCGCAAGAGTGTAATGTAAATATTCAGTTCCATCTGTGCCAGTCACAGTGAGATAATTACCGTTCCAACCATCACCAAACGAATCTTCTGCATAGACTGTATATATGCCACTATCCAATGAAGCATCTCCATTAAATGGCGCACCGCCAGAAGCAACCTCATCTCCATTGGGAGCAACTATCCTCCATGAAACTTCATATTGATAGTTTCCCCCGTCACATACAATTGTGACATCAGTAGCCCTCAAATCGGGAGCATAATCAGGATGAATCATAGAAGTAACTTCGGCTGCTTCTATCTCCAATCCAGCAGCAATTCTTCTCTTTTTCTCTATATCTTGGTCAGTTTCAAGAGCTAATTGTTCTTCCATATTGATGCTTCCATCATCAGGGTTATTCCTTCCTGAAGTGGTTTCAATAAGGTTTATGCTGTAATCAACCGAACCTCCTCCAACATTTGATATGGATAATATTTCTGTTAACGTTTGATCTATAGGAACAGACACATCAAATGAAATGGGATTAACATCCATTTGGGGTGGTGTTGGCAGATTGGATGGAGGGAAAATAATATAATCAACCCAAGCACAATCACTGCCATTTGAGACTGATCCATCTTTGTCATACTCCCAAGTAAAAGTCCGATTTCCAGCGTTTACATAGAAAGAAGTTTGTGACCAATCCACATCACCAGCCCATTCCCCTTGCTGCGATCCATCAATGTAAAACTTCAAATAATCATAGTTGTTCTCTGATGAAACTTTGTAGTAAAAAGATATCTCATCACTGGCAAAGACATCCAAAGTGACTGACATCACGGAAGTCTGGTTATGTGAGATAGCACCAGATTTTGCAGCATAATTGCCTTCGTAAGCATCTTCAGCAATCATCCACTCCGCATTTCCATTAAACTCCCAGGGATATTGGACAAAATCACCAGATTCAAAATCCTCCAGACAAATTCCAATCGTGAGAGAAAACTGATCAGAAACGGAATAGTTATTATCAGCGCTGATCTCTATTATAAAATCTGCTACTAGACCAATGTTTGCCCAATCAGCAACTGTTACATTAAAAGTAATCGTACCACTGGAATTAGCCGGTATAACCGATAGCTCATCAGTTCCATCATTAACGATGATCAAACCATCATCATTGGGATAATTAAGAATAGCCGCCACATTGCTTATAGCAGCACCGCCGTCGTTAACAAGTGTAACAATCAGATCTGCAGTATCACCCGGGTCAAGTTGACCATTTTCATCATCCACAGCCACTGTACCAACTGAAACGATCGGAGCGTACGCAATTAGGGAAATGGTAGATTCCCAGGTTTCACTGCCAGCATTTATAACACATAATAAATCAAAATTATGATCATCAGGAACATCAATCGATACATCAAAGGACAGTCCGCCCACAGCCACTGTTTCATCTGGGCCAATATAACTGATGGTTCCAAGGCCGTTTGTAATGGATATATAGGAATCACTAGAAGTAATGGTGACCGTAACATCCGAAGCATCTTCATTGCCCACATTTTCAAGAGCGAGAGTCAGCTCCACCGATTCACCAAATTCAATTATTTCATCTAAACCAGAATTTACAGAAACATTATCGATGACCAGATAGGGACCATCCGGTGATAAAACCATAACAGTTGATTCATATGGGAAATAGTTAAAACCAGTGATCACCAGATCAAGTTCCCCTGGTACATTGCCTGCATCGCCAAGATCCAAAATGGCTGTACCTGATTCATCGGTATAACCGGAAGCAAGCAGTTCACCACTGAGGGAAAGGGCAACCAAATCACCCTCTGTTCCAGTATAGGCTGAAAACGTATTAGCACCCAAAATAATTATATCCTCGAATTCGGCATCGATAATTGTAGGAGGTGCAGTCCTAATTGGAATGGATGGATCTCCAAACATGGTCCAATATTTTGTTTCATTTATACCCGATGATCCCTGAGCATCATTCATATACATACACCCATTGGTTGCGATACCGCCAATGGTTCTGGTTAAATTTTCATTATAACTCTCAGTTAAAATAAGCATCATTCCATATTGCCCATGCATAGGTGGCTCCCAGCTTTGACTTATGGTAGAACCATAATGACCGATAGACCCGGTAGGTTCTCCATTATGGGTCGCCCTTTGCCAGGCTTCGCAAAAACATTCATTAGTACTTTGAAATTCACCAACATTACATCCTACCGTTATAACAAACGGCAATAAATTGTCATTTTCAAGTGAATTTATTTGGGAAGTATTAAGAGAAGCACCATTTCCCCAACTGTTTATTGATCCATGTCCCGTATAATTGATTAAGCTTACCCCGTTGTTAATGGCTGTAATACCCTGCTGATCAGTTCCACTGGGATCATAAATGCCTTCGTAACTGTCATAGGTAAATGGTGAGAGTACTGTTTCCCACAAGAAATCGTTGAACTCATCATCATCATATCCGCCAAAGCCAGGCCCCTGGTTGGAAGCGATTCCCAAGGCATCATCATACCATTCTGTAAATCCTGATTGAGGATATCGTTCATATTCAATGCTTCGTTCTACCTGGGTAGATATTTGGGGAGAGTTGCTTCCGGAAAATCTTCCAACAATGACTTCCGCATAGGAATCATTCCCTAAAATAAAGCCATAGGTAGGATCAGAGGCGCTACCACCCACTGAAGGGGACGGAATCTGTGCAATATCCCCCACAAGGAGTAAAAATGTTAATCCATTATCATTATAATAATCTGAAACAAAATTCTGGATTGAACTGGAATTTGATCCTATATCGCTCACATCGACCATTTCTGTTGGAATCCCTTTCTTGTTTTTCCAATCTACCAGCGGCTGCATTTCATCCATAAAAGAAGCATAGCTGATCACAAGCATATTCCCATGATCAACCAAATAAGTAAAGCGGGAGTCCTCATCAAAATTGAGGAAATGATTCTGGTAAATATTCAGGAATTCACGGGAATATTTGACTTCTTCATTCGACCTTTCAAAAATATTGATATTATCCTTTTCAGCAGCTGAGACTTCAACAAGAATGCGTTGATAAACCCTTAATATTTTCTGTACAGGATTATACTGAATGGGATTGAAAACAACCGTTTGGCCCCGAAGATCTCTAAGAACATAAGGAATTTCTAAACCAACGATTTCCCCGGGAAAAAACTCATTATTTTGATAAACATCCCCGAATGTGTAGGAAACATCTTTAGGATCAATTAAACGGGAGAGATTCCCCTTTGAAGGAGCAATATGAACGTCTTTATATTCCACAAATTCAGAAGACAAAACTTCAACTTCCATTTTGGCCTGATCCGGAATAATGATGGATCTTGCATATTTATGGATGTCAGGCGCACCTTCCAACAGCAGGGAAGCACCATCATCCAGTTTGACCAAATACATGTCCCCCGTAGGGGTTTTGACAGGGGTGAGATGAAATCCGTCGATTAAAAACTCGATTTTACTGGTTTCAATATCTGAATATATCAGTTTTAACTGGGTCTTGGTTGGAGTATCGGAGGTAATACCCTGCCAGGTTGAACCGATGAGAAAGGTTACACAAAATAATGCAGTAATGATTTTTTTCATATTTTTTTTATCACTTTGAAAATAATTATCTTACTATCAAAAATACAACGTATTAAGAGCATGATTCACTCACTTTATTTCATGAGGACCATTTTTCTGATATTTGTAAAATCAGGGGTTTCCAATTTGTAAAGGTATATACCACTGGATACTTTATGGCCATTCAGATCAGTGCCATCCCATTGCACTGTGTACTTCCCTGCTTTCTGGCTTTTGGAAGCTAAACTGGTTACCTGTTGACCATTCATATTATACACCTCGAGCGAAATATACGATTCCTGAGGCAATTCGTAGGTGATGGTTGTCACAGGATTAAACGGATTGGGATAGTTTTGCGATAAGGAATAATGTGTTGGTGTTAGAAAATGTTTCTCCAGAAACAAAATCCCGGTATTATCCGTCAGCTCAATTTCTCCTATACCATGTAGTACATACTGAGTTCCTGTTTCTGAAGTCAAATTCCAATTTTCATTTTTATTAATTTGATAGGAAATATTCAATGATTTATTCGGATTTATAAATTCAATCTCACCTTCATTTTCAACAACTCTCCACCCACCAGTAAATCGAACGTCAAACGCTCCTACCGGAGGCTTCGGCGGTAAACTATAACTCAATATTTCACTCTCAGGTATATCTACCCCGAAATAAAGGGGAAATCCATTAAATGCGATAACATTAGCTTCGCTGACACGATTCTCAATAATCTGCCGTGATTTCTTTCTTGCTGAATTCGAAAGGGTAATTTCACCCGCACCATAGGATCGAATCCAGTAGCCATGCCCTGGTACTAATGTCTCAACAATGAAATATCCATTTATTCCAAATCCAAACGATGTAAGGGGAATAATCAAATTATCCGGGTCAAGAATATTATCCAAGGCAAAATCCGCAGAGATACCAGAAATCAAATTCCAGTTTTCCTGTAATGAGATTGTTAAACTTTCAACATAGGAACCACTGATAGTGGTCATATTTTCATTTGAAAATCTCAACCAGTATCCTGGGCCCATAGTTAATTCTGTTTCCTGATTATATCCATTCGCCCCGAAGGAAAATAATGTATTTTCAATAGCATCAGGAAAAAGTGATTCAAAACCTGCATCACTCACTTCCATTGGCAAACCTACAATATTCCAATCAGGCAAATATTCTACAGTAATATCACTGGATGGTTCTTCTGTAGGAGGAAAGGTAATATCGTCCAGCCAGGCACAATCCTCTTCCATATCAGTTGACCCAGGGCCCCCATCCTTTTCAAAAGACCACTTAAATGTATGGGTCCCAACAGTCACTGGAAAACTGGCAAAAACCCAGGGTGTCCCACCATCTCCTGTAGGTTGATATTGCCCCATTTCCTGATTATCAATGTAAAATACTAATCCATCATAAAAATTGTTACCGGTTGGGCTGTATTCAGATGCCACTCTATAATTGAAATCAATATTTCCATCATATATAACATCTAAAGTAATAATCAACTGAGAAGTTTCACTATGATCAATATCACCAGATTGGGCGGAGTAGGTACCGTTATAAGGATTACTGCTGTCAATAATCCAATCAGCATTCCCACCGAATGCCCAATCATTCTGACTGAAATCAGCGGATTCAAAATCTTCATCCGGTGGACCTACAGTAGTGAAATCCCAGACGGGTCCTACTGTTTCTCCATAATTATTTATGGCGATTATATTCCAAAAATAATGGGTGGAAAAGTCTAAACCACTCAACATATAGGTACTTGAACTTGATAAATCACCATTCAGAATATTGGTTGGAGGATTATCCGTACCCATAAATACCAAATATGATGTGGCTCCACCGCCATTCGACCAGTAAAGATCCGATCCTACACTGACAAATCCCTGGCCATCAGCTGGGTTAGGATTGTAGGGAGGATAAGGCGGTATTGGTTCTGTAAATATTGCATTCACCGCTTCCAGAGCATCAACTCTGCCAGAACCATACGTGTTATTTTTCCCTGCACTCCCTAAATGCAGTGCATTCTCTTCAAGGGTCTGACTTATTTGCTCGGGAGTCAATGAATTATCCTTGGAAATCATCAAAGCAATAACACCCGCTATGCAGGGAGTAGCCATGGACGTTCCAGACCATCCACTTTCATAGCCCGTATTGCTGTAATGAGCCAGTGATTTAATATTTTCCCCTGGAGCAGAAATATCTGGACGAATCAATCCCATACCGGGACTATAAGCATAATCATTAAATGGACTGATATTTTCCCATGTGACAGGACCGCGACTGGAGAAAGAAGCAATATTATCGCTGCTATTGGTTGCCCCAACACACACTACGGCAGAAGTCCCCCCTGTCAGAGTTTGATCAGGATGGAGCCATGGCGGTGGGATATCTCCTGGAGTACGGACGTTATCTGGAATTGGATAAGCGCCTTGGTCTCCACCTTCATTCCCTGCTGCAATTGAAGCTATGACACCAGCAAATAAGGCATTATTCATTGCATTCCTCCAACTGGATCGATCCGGTCCCCAAGCATGTAGCCATCCTAAGGAGAAACTCATAACATCTACATTATGTGCAACACTGAATTCAACAGCTTCCCAACAATCTGACTCATATCCACTGCCTCCTGAATCAAGTACCTTTAAAGCCATAATTCGCGCATCAGGAGCCATCCCGGTTTGAGACCCTGCTGTTCCATCTCCAGCAACTGTTCCGGCGCAATGTGTTCCATGACCATGATCATCCATGGGATTGTCATCATTATTAGCGAAATCATATCCATGATTAGGATAAAATAATCCACCCCACATGTGATCCTGTAAATCCACATGATCGTAGTTCACACCCGTGTCAATCACTGCAACCAACGCCCCATCACCGGTATATCCCAACGCCCAAACATCGTCTGCGTTTACTATTAAAACATTCCAGGTTATTTCACGATCCTGAACGGAATTTGAAAGGACAATAACATCATCCGGAGAATCGATTATCATTTTTCGATATTCATCATGATCAATTCGAGTGACATCGGATCTACTTGAAAGTGTTTTAATTGCCTCAGGAGTGGCATAACAATTAATTACATTGGTAATCCATAAGGAAGTTACATCTTTGACCTGTCCTGTATTTTCCAGGGTAGAAAGCTGATTTAATATATCACCCTGAGTATTTTGAGCAAAATATTTAAGTTCGTTTATAACAAATTGACGCCGATTTGCTTTTGACAAACTCTGCACATTCGAGTACAAAATATCTGAATTAATTTGTTCTTTCATCACAATATTAATCCTGATAAAAGACTCCGAACTTGTCCGGGATAATTCCTCAGATAATTGAGGGGTAATCGGTGTCTGTACACTTTGAATGTCGTTCGCCAGCAAAAAACGAATAGCAACCAAAAGCAAACAACTCAATCTGTTCATAGTATTTCTCTTTTTCTCTTTCTCGCTTCGATTGTTATTGTTTAAAGAATAAATTTTCCTAATTTAAACAAAATTTTCTTAATAATAACATTTATTGCATCGAGGTCAAATTGTCTGTATCAATATTAAATAAATACATACCTGACGAAACATTCTCGCCCATTTAGTTGGTTCCACCCCAGATAACTTAATGTTTTCCTGCTTTGGTATCTTCAGAAAGTAATGTTTTTACCTTCTGCCCTGCAATGCTGAAAACTGAAATAGTCACCAATGTCTCTTTCAGAAGTAAAAGATCTCAACCATCTAAAAGTCATTTAGGGTTCCTACATCCTCCAATAACCACTCCTGTCCTAAATTCGGATTAATTAATTGCCAGATATCATCATTTTTAATTGTATATGAAACGTCTAACTTATCCCTGTTACTCATAACCTGAATTTCTCAATAATCTCCACAGTGTCTCCAGCCGACTGAAAACTGGGCGTCAGTTACTCGTTAAAATTATATTTCCTGGGTTGTTTGCACGTACCCAATATCCTTCCCCAGGTTCCAATGTATTTACCTGAGAATAACCATCATTCCCAAATCCATAGATAGTGCCACCAACTATTATAGTGGATGGGTCAGAAATATCTCCAATAGCAATTGATTCTGAAATACCAGAGATCAGATTCCATCCTTCATTCAGGCTAATTGTAAGTTCACTGATTGGAAAGCCGGTAATGATACTAATTCCAGCATTGGGAAACCGTAACCAGTATCCTTCACCATGAAAAAGATATGATTGAGCTATATAGCCATTATCAAAAAAGTAAAGCGTCCCTTCGATTGATTCAGGAAATAAGGTGCTATATGATGCATCTTCCACATCAAGAGGCAGGC
>DTUJ01000079.1 GCA_012964235.1 Fidelibacterota bacterium | reverse complement strand
CCGCCTCTGTTTTCTGTCTTTTTCCTGTCTTTCTGGCGTTGCCCCCGAGAGCACCTCCCGCTGGGAAACGGGCGATAGCCCGGGCATGTTCGGGCAGGCTGGGGCGACGCGTTTAAAAGATTTGATGCCTGGGGATTTTCTTGTACATAAAAATTTTGGTGTTGGGCAATACGGGGGCTTAAAAACAATTGCTGCAGAAGAAAAAAAATATGAGTGCCTCAAAATTAATTACTCTAACAATGGGGTTTTATATTTACCAACAGAAGACCTCACAATGATTTATAAATACCAACAAAATGGGGCGGGGTCTGTCCGTCTGTCCGAGCTTGGGAAATCAAGCTGGTTACGCCAAAAACGCCACGCAAAACAAATGGCGAAAGGTGTTATAAAAGATCTTATAAAAACCCAAACGCTGCGTTCTCTGCCCCGCGGTTTTGTTTATGGTCGCAATGATGAGCTGTACAGGGCCCTTGAAGGGTCTTTTCCCTATAAAGAGACACCCGATCAAAAAAAAGCAATCTTAAGCGTTGTTCAAGATATGGAGAAAGAAATACCCGTTGACAGGCTTATTTGTGGTGATGTCGGCTTTGGAAAAACCGAAGTCGCTCTCCGCGCAATAATAAAGGCTGTTTCAAGCAATAAAAAGGTTTTTTTTCTTGCGCCCACAACACTGTTGGCAGATCAAAACTATATTTTATCCAAGGAACGCTTAGGCCCCCTTGGTGTTGAGATTGAGCTCCTTTCTCGTTTTAAAACAAAACCCGAACAGAAAAAAATCCTTGAAAAGCTAGCTAACGGCTTTATAGATCTGGTTGTTGGTACACACCGCCTTTTGTCGCCCGATGTTGTTGCCCCCGGCCTTGGGCTTTTCATCGTTGATGAAGAACAGCGCTTTGGTGTGCGGCACAAAGAAATAATTAAAAAAATACGTTCAAATATTGATGTAATAACCCTGTCCGCTACACCTATACCCAGAACCCTACAACAATCTCTCGTTGGCATTAAAAACATTAGCAAAATTGAAACACCACCAAAGCTAAGAAAACCAATAGAAACTATTGTTTCTTATTTCAATTGGGAGGCCATTAGGTTCGGCGTAGAGCGGGAGATCTCACGCAATGGACAGGTATATTTTTTACATAATGATATAAACTCCTTGCCTTTTTTCCATGAAAAGCTTTCCCTTATGTTCCCTTTGTTATCAATTGGCATCGCACATGGTAAAATGAAAACTAAAGTCCTTGAGTCTACTGTTTTATCCTTTTTCGCCGGGGACATTGACATCCTTCTTTGTACAACGATTATTGAGTCCGGCTTAGATGTTGCAAATGCGAATACTATCGTTATAAATAACGCACAAAATTTTGGTTTATCTCAACTGTACCAAATACGTGGCCGAGTTGGTCGAAGCCCAAAGCAGGCCTATTCCCTACTTTTTGTTCCTGTTGGTATTTCTATTAATACCCCTGCTTTTAAACGACTAAAGGCAATGGAGATTTATACTCAGCTTGGCTCTGGTTATGACATTGCACTAAGAGACCTTGAAATTCGAGGCGCAGGAAATGTGTTTGGTTACGAACAAAGCGGTCATCTCTCTCCCGTTGGTTTTGAAATGTATTGCGACCTTTTAAAGGAGGCCTCTGATGAAGCGCTAGGCAAACACGAAGAAAAAAAGAAAGCACCCTCTGTACATTTTGGCGGACATGCGCTTATATCCCCAGAATATGTTCCCACTGAAGACGACAGGCTTTATTTCTACCAACGACTATCAGAAGCAGAAAACACCAACCAGATAAAAGATGTATCGTCAGAACTAAAGGATCGTTTTGGGCCCCTGCCCGGGCCGGTCGCATCTTTGTTCTGTGTTGCTCAAATGCGTGTCTCTTTGGTCGGATCATCAGTTCAAACACTAAAAATAATGAGTTCCTTTTGTTCCGTCATGCTTTGTGCCTTCTTTCCTTTTTCGTCTCTTAAATCAATAGAAGACAAAATATCAGCAAAACAGCACTCCTATAAAATAAAAGAAAAGGGCCGTGACATAATTATCTCCGCATCCGTACCCAACATATCTGCATCCCTAAAAACGGCAAGATATTTTATTAATTTATTCCGAGTATAATTGCTCTTTTTGCTACATTTTACAGCGACGATGTATAGTAAAATAACATTTTTGTTTGCAGCAATTTTCCTTCTGGGGTGTTTGCAGAAAAAAAACAACACAGTAGATGTAGTCGCTAGCGTAAATAATGTTTTTTTTTCGAAAACAATGTTAAAAAATGTCGTTGCTGCAAATCCGAACATTCATACAAATGAACACATTAACGCTTGGATTAATGATGAATTGCTCTACCAGGCTGCTACAGCAATGGGAGTACCGCTTGATTCAAAGCTTAAAGACACCATAAAAAAAACCTCAAGATCTCTCACAATTAAAACGTACATGGATCTTTTATCTCATGGTTCTTTAAAAATTACAAACCAAGAAATAAAAGAATACTACAATAAAAACAAAGAACAATTTTTTCGACATAAACTGGCTGCAAGAATAAACCATTTTATTTTTAGCGACAAAAAAGAAGCAACCAAGATAAAAGCAGTCTTAGCAAAACATAAATATGGAACGAGAAGAGACGAACTTTTTATAAATCACCGCGTTTTCTCTGGTATAGTAACAAAGGGAGGTTTAAATGAAGCTCTGGATAAATTAATTTTTACAAAGAGAAAAAAAAAGAATATTGTAGGGCCCCTGGATCTAAAAAACAAATTTCATCTTATTGAGATCCTTGAAACCCTTCAAAAGGGGTCAGCCTTGGGTATTGATTTGGTTTATGATGAAATATATCAGCGTTTAATAAATAAAAAACTAGCTTCAAAAAAAGAGGAGATTCTTGATAGCCTTCGAAATGATGCAGAAATCATAATTAATAATAAAACAATAAAATGAAGTCTTTTTTATCTTCCCCTGTTTCAACTATCCTTTTGCTAGCCTATCTCTGTACAACTACGGGATATTCACAAAATCAAAAAAAATATATAGAGGGTATAGCTGCAATTGTTGGTGATAACATTATTCTAAAAAGTGATCTTTCACAGGTCGTTTCTATGACAGCCCTACAACAGCGTATTGATCCTGTTAATAATCCAAAACGGTTCCAAACACTTCAACATGAGGTTCTCCAATCTCTTATAGATCAAAAAATTATCCTTGAAATGGCAGAATTGGATTCAATTGAAG
>DTUJ01000078.1 GCA_012964235.1 Fidelibacterota bacterium | reverse complement strand
GAATGGCTAATGTGCCTTCTCTCCGCCTCACTGCCTACAATGTCATCCCCGTCTCGTTTGAAGATGTGGAACAGATTGAAGTGGTCCTTGGCCCCTCTTCCGCTCTCTACGGACCAAATGCTCACAGCGGTGTCCTGAATATTATTACCAGTTCTCCCCTCCGAAGCACAGGTAACACAATTAATATCCAGGGAGGCCTTCTCCAGCAAGCTGATTCTGACCCTATCCAGAAGTTTACCTTTAGAACCGCTCATAAGCTTGGAAATTTTGGCATTAAGGTCTCAGGCGTTGCTCTGCGCGGTCATGACTGGAGGCATTTCAATAAGGATGAGTGGGAAGGCCATGATGGCGCTTTTATTGGACGAATAAAACATCTGCATGATGGAATTGACAACGGTGGACTTGCGCCGGAATCAGGCAGCCCGATCTTCACGGATTTAATGCTGCACGTATGGGAAAATTCAGATCCTTCCTTTGTGGGGAGTGCATACAAAGATGGGATAAAAACTGATCTCGGGGATGCGGAACCCGGGTCTCCCGTTATTACGCAAGCAATGATTGATGCAGCTGCAAATGACCCAATTTTTCATCGATACTATGTCCCTGGAACCGACATCATTCTCTGGAATGTAACAGCAGATATGCTTGGCTTCGAATATGCTGATGGAATTGACAATGATGGAAATGGAGCCATTGACGATCTAATTGATGAAGGTATTGATGACGTCAATGAACATTGGTTCGATGGAATTGACAATGATGGGGATGGTGACATTGATGAGGAAGATGAACAGGGTACGCGATGGCTGAGAAGGTTTGGTTCTTTTAAACTGAACTGGAATGATAATTTGGGTGGCTTTGGAGATTATGATTATGATGAAAACGGCAATCTTATATTTGATACAAATAACAATGATATATTTGATGATAATTGGGGGAGCGATGGCCTGGACAATGATGGAGACGGCATAATAGACAATGTCGGTGAAGGTGATTTTAAAATTAATTATGGAAATCTTCCGAATATGGAAAAAGATTCCAATAATGACGGTATTAATGATTTGCCTGATTTTGATGTGCGCAATTACCGCTATGATATTCGGGGTGACTGGGAACCGAATCCTGACTTTTTATTAAGCTTATCACATGGCTATGCCTGGGCGCGTAATATCAATATCACCGGGATTGCCCGCTACCTCGCAGACGGCTGGGTGTACCGCTATTATCAGGGCCGGATGCGGTACAGAAATTTCTTTCTGCAAACCTACCTGAATACCAGTTTTTCCGGAGATCCATCCCATCCCACCCGGAACATGGCAACCGGAGGGCTCATTTACGACCGGTCCAAAAAATTCTCAGCACAATTTCAGCATGCTATGGAATTTCTCCAAGGGAATTTTCGGTTCGTCTGGGGCCTGGATTATTTCCTTACCCTGCCCGATACAAGAGGGACCATCCTTGCCGATAAAAATTTGACAGACCGCCGTGATAACAATGGCAATGGTGAGGCAGGATCACCTTATTTATGGCAGGATAGGAATGAAAATGGATATTATGATGAAGGGGAGAGATATACGGACTGGGATTCAGAAACTCCAGCAAGTCCCGGCGGTACACCCTTAACCGATAACGATAATATAGAGGGTGCTTTAGCTGACGGCATTGATAATGATAATGATGGATTAATTGATGAAGGTATTGATGAAGCGGAAGAGGACAACCGCTACAAGGTTAATGAACTTGGTACTTATTACCAATTCAACTGGAGATTGAATGATTACTGGGAGCTCATCCAGGCAACCCGGCTCGATGCACATGACCGTCTTACAAACTTTGTTGAATTTAACAATCAGGAGATTGGTTCCGGTTACAGTCCGCTGGACTGGAAATTTAATTTTGATCAAAAAGACGGCCTCCAGGTTTCACCAAAAGTTGGATTAATTTGGCGCCCCAAAGAGCAGCAAAACTTTCGCTTGACTTGGGCCACTGCCTTTAATACACCATCCAACCAGGCTCTATTTCTTGATATATTTGTCGCACGGGTCAGCATCTTTAAGGTATATGCTCGCGGTTCCGGTGAAGATGGATATCGTTACACAAGAAATGCTAACGGTGAGCCATTATATTATGAAACCTTTCCAAAAGATGATAATGGGTTATCATCTTATGCTCCTATTGATTCAACGCTCATGGTGTTTTACCCGTCTGTTGATCCCCGTATCAAAGGTTTTTTCGGTGATCATCATTTAAAAGATATGGATCCCATTAAACCAGAAACAGTAAAATCATGGGAGATTGGTTATAAAGGTAGAGTCTCCCGAAGAATATTCGCTACATTTGATTTGTATACCAGTCACTACAGCAGTTTTATTAGTGGTGCAACGTTTATTACACCTATCATTCTTGAAAGAGATAGGGTCTACGAAAAAGACTGGGACGGAGATGGAATAATAAATAATCTTGATTCACTGAAATATGATGTAATATCAGATCCAGAAGACTACGACTTAGCCCTTGATAATTGGAGACAGGGGCTTGCTGATGGTGCAAATTGGGGTGTTGCTTCTCTTGGAAATGAGCTGGCAGATACTTTAGCGGGCATTGTCACACCTATTGTAGTGGGATATGTTAACTACGGCGAAGTGGACGCCTGGGGGCTGGACGCCAGTGTCACCTATTTCATCAGCCGGGAACTTTCGCTTGATCTTACCTACTCTCACCTTGGAATGACAGAGTTTTTCAACCCAATAACCAAAGCAATTGATCCCATAAATGCACCAACCCATAAAGGAGGCTTTAAACTCCAATACGCACCGAGAAAATGGCCTTTTTCACTTTCCCTCAATGGGCGTTATGTGAATTCCTTCAAATGGTCTTCCGGTATTTACTATGGAAATATAAGTGCTTATACCATTTTTGATCTTCATGTGGGTTATAAATTCAATGAAAACCTTTCCGGGAATCTCACTATCAATAACATGCTTGATAATCGCCATACAGAGATAATCGGGGGTCCTAAACTGGGGAGAACTATCATGTTCCGGTTACAGGCAAAGTTCTAATTGATCGTTCCACAATAGCATAATGAAAGATCGGGTAAAATCCATAGGACGATCAATTGCTCTAACCATTTTTATTGCATTTTCTTTCCTGGTTTTATCCTGCGACAAAAAAAAAGATGGACCAAATGCGAATTTTATTAACCAGATAAATTTCAAAAAAGTACAATTCATGGATTT
>DTUJ01000077.1 GCA_012964235.1 Fidelibacterota bacterium | reverse complement strand
AACAGTTATTTCTCCAGTTGCGGCAATTTGAACATCATTTATAGTTCTAGTTCCATTAAGTGTAAGAGTTACACCACCACTGACTAAGACATTATCAGTAGCAGCAGGTAAAATACCCTGCTCCCAATTTCCAGCTGTGTCCCAGTTACCCGTTGTTTCAAACGTATAGAGCATTGCTCCAAAATCCCAAAAAGTAACTGCTCCCACGCCGCCTCTGTTTATGTCCCAGGAATTTGTTGCTACAATATGATTGGCAGAGGTTCCATCAACGTTATCTACCTTCACATAATCAACTGATTGAGCTCCTCCTGTATTTGATAGTATAGCTGTTGCACCAGCATTAGTTCTAAGATGGATCTCATTTTCATCTGTACCTGTTAAGGTAAGATTATTTGCAACTGTATATGTATTCCCATCCTTAAAAATGAGGACAGAACTAGCTACTGCTGCAGAAAATATATAAAAGCTCATATTATTCAGACCAATAAAAGTGGCACTTCCTGCACAGGTTAATGTGCCACCTGTTGGTTCTGGCCAGTTACCATTATTTGTTACCGTTTTAGTGTGTGCTATAGTGAGACCATGTGTAGCCATATTAAGAGTGGTGTTACTTGCAACAGTAATGTCTCCACTTATATATGCTATAGTTTCGTTGAACGTGAGGGTATGTCCACTTGCGTCAAATGTCACATCGTCAAGTGCCCCAAGGGTTCTAGTTATTAATAAACTGCCAGTAGCTACAAATTTTGTGGCCCCAGGAATATCAAGATTTGGAGTTGTCACTTCATCACCATGTAGCATGAAGATGCCGCTGCCGCTATTTACTATTCTACCAACAGCAGCAGGAGCAGTAAAAGCCTGACCTGCAAGTGCAAACTTAGCACCTGCATCAATCGTAAGGGCAGCACCTTCAAAAACAAATGCATCAGCAAGGCTGACTATATCTCCTGTATTGCTTATGCTTACATCGAAGAAGTTGCTTCCACCGCTGGTTATAGTTTGTGCTCCAGGTCCAACAAAGTCCACATCACTGTTGTTATGGGTAAAGGTACCGGAATTAGTCCAGTCTCCCGCTACAGTAAATGCTCCGTCTGTACCTACAAATGTCCCACCAGTTATCGTTATTCCAGCTGCACCAATAACCCACGTTTCCGAGGGAGATTCAGTTACATTACCGTTATTCCATATAATTCCGTTCGCTGTGATGTTTTGTGTAGCAGCGAAATTACCTGAAATATTTCTAAAAGTTCCAGCTACATTAAGCCCACCAAGTGTTTGCATGGTCAGGGTGCCTCCATTGTGTTCTATATCGCCGTACAATTCGGGTTGCATGGTTGCCGCGGAACCTGTATATAAAACCTTAGAGTCAGCCCAAAGAACTAACGCACCAGTCCGCGTCCAGTTACCACCTGATATCACTACAACACTTCCAGTACCCATTGTGAGTGTTCTAAGATTTGAAATGGTGAGATCCATTCCTCCAGTATCAAGTGAATCCTCTATAGTTAGTGTTATATCAAATACTGTAGCATTCCCGCTGCGGGTAATAGTTTTAAAGTTACCTGCTATAGTTCCAATAATGCTTTGTGGTGCTCCACCTTTATTCAAATCAATTCCGGTTCCAGTTTCAGCTTGCAATGTCCCACTATTAAATCTCAAATTTCCACCCAGCTTCAGTCTGGAAGTACCATCCATATCTAATATTCCATCTGATTCTACAGTAACAGCTCCAGTTACATTCGCAATGGAAGTACCAAGCATTTGTAGGATTCCGGTGAGGGAAACAGCTCCAGTTACAGTCATGATGACTCCATCATTAAGAATAACTTTATCGCTGGCTGCTATGGTAAGATCATCAACCGTCACGTTTGTTGTGAACGTTAATGTACTAGTATAACCCAAGCTCAATATGAGCATACTGGCAAAAAACATTTTATTGATTCGTGTTATTTGTGTTTTCATGATTTTCTCCTTTTGTATTGTTTGTATTATTCCTGTTTTCTTCATTTTTTTAGTTTTTATTTTCATGGTTTCTTTCCGTATCAATTCAATTATTATGTTAATCATTGTTATATTTAGGGTGTATCAACGACAATGTCACCAATATTATTTGCAAGGCCGTTGTTATCTGTAAAGTTTTGCTCGTCGCCGTCAAAGGTCACTATTCCACTTCCCTTTGTCCATGCTGCACCGCTGGTAATCACAACGTGTCCAGCTATGTTAACATTTTTATTATCTGCATTAAGATCCAGAATTCCAGCATTTAATGTCAAATTTCCATCTATATTAATATGGTCTGAAATTGTAATGCTAAAACCAAGGTTACTTAAGACCAGGGCAGGAAATGTAGAGCCACCAGGATCCACACTTTGATCTGCAACCGTGCTGCTAAAGGTAACTGTACCGCTACCGCTTTTAAGAAAAGTTCCATTATTGAGCCAGTTTCCCTTAACAATAATTTTCGTTGAAGTGCCTGATGCATCAAGAGTAGTACCAGCATTAATAGTGAGGTTCTTCATATAGATTGGATCATGTGCTGGGACTGATACAGCATGCGCGATTATTACATCATCAGCTGAAGTTGGTATTGCAGGAGCACTATCCCAAGTAGAAGGAACCTCCCAATCCCCAGGTTGTACGCTCGTTATTGTCGCAGCTGTAAGGACAGAGAAGAGAACAAAAAATACAATAAAGAATAGTTTATGCAAATTGGGCATATTTAGATCAAATATAAATTATAGATTTATTCCAATAATCAGTAAGCCATCGATCCAACTAACGTTCCCAAGATTATTATTAGGGTCATTCGGATCGTCTGGATTGTCCACAACCACATTAAAAGCAGTAGTAGAACGAATACCTAAACTCAGTTTAAACATCTCTCCAAGGCTTAATCCATATGAATTCTCCAACATAAAACCGAAGCTGCCTCCAATCATTCCTGTCCCCAATTTGAATTTACCTGGCCCTGCAGGAATACTGAGGATTGCTGTAACCATCATCCCTGTATATTTTTCTGGAAATGGGTTTGTTTTTTTAAAATCGAATGTACCGATTTCTAATCCTGGCCTGTATGTTATACCAAGCCACTGAAATTGGTAAGGGGTTTCAAAAACCAATTTGAAATCAATGCCAGTATTATACTGCACAATATTCATGCCAGCGGTATCTTTTACATAACTGGGCAGTGAACCAATGAAGCCTATCGTAAAACCGGGATTTGTAACTCTAACTGCCTGATATTCATTTCTACTCTCGGTCTTACTATAATCATAAATCCCTTTTTCTTCGTCTTTTTCTTCGTCTTTCTCTTCTATTCCTAAAATATCTATCTCTTCATCAAGCCAGTCTAGATTCTCCTCCTCTTCATCATCTCCCCATAGCGCTTTAATAGACTCGTCATCATCTTGAGAATGGAGCATCTCAGTTGGAAAAAATAGAAGTATCACAAGTAACAATATTATCATATGGTGGATATTGGTGAGCCGCTTAGGTAATCTATTCATTGAATTCTCCCTAGAGTTTCGAAACAATTAGATATTTTTCGTTATTTCTACGCGTTCGATATTATATACCACAATCATCCACTATAAATATAAATGCGGTTTTGAACTTAAAGCAATCCTAAACATCCAAAAAACCTCTCAAGAGCCCCCTTTTGTGACTTCTGTCACATTTTTTTTTACTTTTTGTGATCCCTATCACATTTTTTCCATGTTGATTCGTGAAATAATGGACATAAATTCAAATTAAAATATGACCTTAAATTTGATATTATATTTATGTACAATAGCAGTATTCAGGAGATAGGTTCATGATTATCGGTGTCCCAAAGGAATCATTATCAGGAGAAACCCGGGTGGCTATTCTTCCGGAAGAGATTCAGCGACTAAGATCTGATGAATTAGTGTTTAGAGTTGAGGTGGGCGCAGGCAAAGGATCATTTATTGCAGATGAGAATTATTCAGATTCAGGGGCTGAACTCTTACCTGATGTATTTCCGGACTCAGATCTTATTGTTCGAATAAACCCCCCGTCTGAGGAAGAGGTGTCCAGGTTTAAAGACGGCTCTTGTCTGATCTCCCTGTTAAACCCTTTTACCAATCATGATCTCGTCAGGCAACTGGCCAAAAAAAACATTTCATCGTTCTGCCTGGAGCTGATCCCCCGCTCTACCTATGCACAGTCCATGGATGTGCTCAGTTCTCAGGCAACCGTCGCCGGCTACAGGGCTGTCCTGAATGCAGCATCCCATATAGGGAAATTCTTTCCCATGCTCATGACCCCGGCAGGAACAATCAAACCGGCTAAGGCACTGATAATCGGGGCAGGTGTTGCAGGCCTGCAGGCTATTGCTACCGCCAGCCGGCTGGGTGCCAAGGTAGAAGCCTTTGATGTACGCCCTTCTGCCCGTGAACAGGTGGAATCTCTGGGGGCAAAATTCCTCTACATGGAACTGGATGAGTCCGCTGAAACAGACAGCGGATATGCAGTGGAAATGGATGAAGATTTCATTCGCAAGGAAATGGAACTCCTCCATGATGCTTCAAAGCGCGTAGATGTGATTATCACCACGGCCCTGATCTTTGGGAAAAAAGCACCCATACTCATTAAGGATTACATGGTGAAAGATATGCATCCCGGTTCCTGTATTGTTGACCTGGCCGCTGAAAATGGTGGGAATTGTGAACTGACCCGGCCCGGTGAAATAAGAAACCATAATGGAGTGATCATTGACGGTACATTGAACCTCCCTGCTCAGGTCCCTTTTCATGCCAGCCAGATGCTGTCAAAAAATATTGCCAAGCTGCTCACCGAAATTATTGAGGATGGAAAAGTAAAATTTGATATGGAAAACCAAGTGATAAAGGGATGCCTTGTCACTCACGAAGGAGAAATTATTCACGAAACGACCAAAAATATTATTGAAGGAGAATCGAACTAATGGAATTGATTATTCTATTGTTTATTGCTGTACTGGCAACTTTTGCCGGTGGTGAACTCATTGGAAAAGTACCACCCCAGCTTCATACCCCGCTCATGTCAGGCTCAAATGCCATTTCAGGTATAACCATCGTAGGAGCCTTAATTGCCGTGGGTGCCAGCGGAAATGACAGATTACTCGCAATCATAGGGTTCTGTGCAATCGTATTCGGTACCATCAATGTGGTTGGCGGTTATCTGGTGACAGACCGTATGCTGAAAATGTTTAAAAAGAAATAAGTCTGTACACGATGAAAGAGAATTTGATTCTTATCGCTTATATTATTTCCGCAATCCTGTTTATCATAGGTATTAAACGGCTGGGAAAAGTAGATACGGCCAGGCAGGGTAATTTCCTATCTGCAGTGGGCATGCTCATTGCCATTATCGCCACACTCTTCATGATGGATGCAATTCCATTGGAATGGGTAATAACCGGTATTGCCATTGGGGCAATTATTGGGGCAGTTTCTGCAACGAAAGTTGCAATGACAGCCATGCCCGAGATGGTGGCTATTTTCAACGGTTTTGGCGGGGGCGCATCTGCCCTGGTTGCCTCTGCAGAATTCTTTAAGATTCATGGCGGTTCTGCTGCAAATAATGATACCACAACGCTGATTATCATCATGCTATCCGTCATTATCGGTTCTTTAACATTTACGGGCAGTTTCATTGCCTGGGGCAAACTGCAGGGCAGGATCACCGGTCAACCTATAACCTATCCAGGACAAAATATGGTAAACGGACTAATTCTGGTGGGGGTGGTCATCTTTGGCTATCTTGCAGTGACGAACATGAGCGGTTTTGTTGCAGAAACAACTGAGATCAATATGCTCTGGTTCTCTATTGTCATTGCAATCGGTTTGATCTTGGGTATTCTTTCTGTTCTACCCATTGGCGGTGCAGATATGCCTGTTGTGATATCACTGCTTAATTCATACTCCGGAATCGCCGCGGCCATGACAGGCTTCGTTTTACAGAACCACGCTTTGATTGTCAGTGGCTGCCTGGTGGGAGCATCTGGTCTTTTTCTCACTAATATCATGTGCAAGGGTATGAACCGTTCCCTTGGGAATGTACTCTTCAGCGCATTCGGAAAAGTAGATAAATCTGCCGTACAGAAAACAACTGCAGGTGTTACCGTGAAAGAAATGAGCCCAGACAATGCTGCCTATACCATGCAAGCGGCAGAATCCGTTATTATCGTGCCTGGATATGGCATGGCCGTGGCTCAGGCACAGCATGAAGTGCGGAAATTATCAGATGAACTGGAGAAAACAGGTGTAGATGTGAAATTTGCTGTTCATCCCGTAGCAGGGCGTATGCCGGGACACATGAATGTTCTTCTTGCAGAGGCCAATATCTCCTATGATAAACTCTTTGATATGGATGAAATAAATGATGATTTCGCATGCACGGATGTGGCCCTTATCATTGGGGCAAATGATGTGGTGAATCCTGCTGCCCGGCATGACGAATCCAGTCCAATCTACGGCATGCCTATACTCAATGTGGATCAAGCGAAAACTACCTTTGTCTTGAAGCGATCCATGAACCCAGGTTTTGCTGGAATCAGCAACGAACTTTTTGGCTACGATAATAACTATATGGTTTTCGGAGATGCCAAGGCAACTGTTTCTCAATTTGTGGAAACCCTCAAAGAGTAATCATGTAATCTCTGGAGCCTTTTTTGAATGAAGCCCTTCATATTTATTTATCTTTTATCAATTCTCATGGCTAACGATAATTTAAAGGCAAGCAAAACAGCCGTTTTCGGCGCAGGATGCTTCTGGTGTGTTGAAGCTGTGTTCCAGCGGTTGGGCGGTGTACAAACTGTAGTTCCGGGTTATGCCGGCGGACATACAGAAAGCCCAACCTACGAATCAGTCTGTTCGGGAACAACAGGGCATGCTGAAGTTGCAAAAATTACTTTTGATCCGAATGTAATTACATACACTCAACTTTTGGAAATGTTCTGGAAATCTCATGATCCTACAACTTTAAATCGTCAGGGAAATGATGTAGGCACCCAATACAGATCAGTAATTTATTATCTTGATGATGAACAGAAAAATAGCGCTGAAAAATCAAAATCAGCGGTAGAAGAGTCTAATTTATTGGCTGCTCCAATTGTGACAGAAATTGAACAATTAACCAAATTTTACCCGGCTGAAGATTATCATCACAACTATTATAAATTAAATCCGAACCAGTCCTATTGCAGACTTATCATTGAACCAAAGCTGAAAAAACTATTTGATAAATAATTGATACCACTAATGGTAATTATTTTTCAGTCAGCTTTATTTCTCCATCATCTATTGTAATATTAATCTTTTCAGTTTCTGGATTTTCAAGCATATGTCTTGATAATTCAGAAAGAATTTCACGCTTGATGAGCCGATTAATTGGCCTGGCTCCGTATTCCCGCTGATACCCGTTCTGTACAAGATATGCTTTCACTGAATCATCACACTCAATTGAAATCTTTTGCAGGGCAATTTTTCTTCGTAATTCCTCCAGCTGCATTTCCACAATTTGCTCGATAATATGTTCGCTCAAATCATCAAAAATGATGATTTCATCAATTCTGTTTAACAATTCCGGTCTCAGAACCGATTTCAATTCAGATTCCTTCAAATTTGAAGTCATGATGATAATTGTATTGGTAAAATTGACTGTCCTCCCTTTTGTATCGGTTAAACGTCCATCATCAAGAATTTGGAGCAGGATGTTTAATACATTGGGATGACTTTTTTCAATTTCATCAAATAAAATGACGGAGTACGGTCTGCGCCTGATCTTTTCAGTTAACTGCCCTCCTTCATCATATCCCACATATCCAGGAGGACTTCCGATCAATTTTGCGATTGAATGTGGTTCCATAAATTCGCTCATGTCAATTCGGACCAATGCCCGGTCATCATCAAACAAACTTTCCGCCAGTGATTTTGCAAGCTCTGTTTTACCCACACCAGTGTTTCCCATAAAAAGAAAAGAACCAATCGGCCTGTGTTCATCACTCACACCCATTTTTGACATTCGTATTACGTCGGATGTAAGCTTTAGAGCTACCTCCTGCCCTTTCACACGGTTCCGTAATTTTGACTCAAGGTTCAAGAGTTTTTCCTTTTCTCCTGAAATTAATTTCGTCACAGGAATTCCGGTCCACTTTGAAACTATTTCTGCGATGTCGTCAGGATCAACTTCAAGTTTAATGAAATGATTATTTTTTATATTTGCACTCATTGTTTCCATCTTTTTTTCAAGTTCCGGGATGTCAGAATATTGTATTTTTGCAGCACCCTGGTAATCCTGATTTCGTTGAGCTATATCCAGGTTATTTTTTGTTTTTTCCAGTTGTTCCTTTAATCCCTGGAATTCCTGAATGTTCAGTTTTTCCTTTTCCCAAACTGCCAGGTCTTTTTCCAACTTTTTGTTGATTTGGTTAATTTCTGATTTCACAACATTCAATCTATCTTTAGACATTGAATCTTTTTCTTTTTTAAGTGCTTCCCGTTCAACTTCCAACTGTAACAGTTTTCTGCGACTAGTATCAATTTCCTCAGGAGCAGAATTCATTTCCATTCTCAGTTTAGCAGCGGCTTCATCCATTAAATCAACGGCTTTATCTGGAAGAAAGCGATCCGAAATATAGCGATTGGATAATGTTGCTGCAGCGATCAGGGCTGAATCCTTAATGCGAAGTCCGTGGTGAACTTCATATTTGTCTTTAATACCACGTAAAATAGTAATGGTATCATCACAATTTGGTTCAGCAAGGTATACGTGCTGGAATCGTCTTTCCAATGCCGCATCTTTTTCAATATACTTTTGATATTCGTTTAAAGTCGTCGCCCCAATAACCTTCATTCTTCCCCGTGCAAGTTCAGGCTTGATCATGTTGGATGCATCCATCTGGCCTTCTGCTGCACCCGCGCCGACAATTGTGTGTAGTTCATCAATAAAAACAATAATTTCACCATCAGTTTTGATTACTTCTTTTATGAAATTTTTTAAACGTTCTTCAAATTGACCGCGAAACATGGCGCCTGCCACCATTGCTCCCAGATCAAGAGTCACAAGTTTCTTCCCTTTTAAATTTTCAGGTACATCACCCTCAATAATCCGCTTCGCTAGACCTTCAACCACAGTAGTTTTTCCGGTCCCCGGTTCTCCGATTAAAACCGGATTATTTTTTGTACGTCTTGATAGAATTTGAATGATTCGGCGGATTTCATCTTCACGTCCGATTACAGGATCAATTTTACCTTCCTGTGCTAATTGTGTTAAATCTATTCCGTAGGTTTCTAAGGCAATAATGCCGTTCTCAGGATTCATTGTTTGTTGCTGGTTCATGATTTCTCCCTTCTTTTAGCATCAATTACACATAAATTGTGCCAAAGTAAAAAATACAAAATTTGGTAACTATCTATGGCAAATTGACATTTTATCCGTCAGAGAATGACAAAAATTTTGACAAAATGACAGGATATGAAAAAAAAGCCCGACACTCAGGTTGAATGCCGGGCTTTTTTAATAAAGCAATTTATTTTGCTTTTATTCGCGTATCACCTTGTACGGTAATGCCCAAACAGCAGTATGAACATCTTCTTCTGTATCGAACAGTGTACCAAAATCCATTACGTCAAAAAAAGCACGGAATACACGATAAGGACGTGGTTGGAACACATAATATCCAGGACCATGTATACGCCAGATTTTTGTGAATGTGTTATCATTTTCACCTGCATCAGGTCCAATCCCATCATCATGCATTTTTCGCCGGGCCTTGTAATAACGGTGACGCCCGTAGTGCATAACAACCCCTTCTCCACTTTTATAATCAAAAACTGGATCATTATTATTTGTCACGCTCACTTCAACCTTAACTGAATCTCCTTTATAGAAAGTGGGGATTGAATCTCTGGATATCCATCTTGTTTCTGCCTCATCACTTGTTATAACAAACCCTGACTCCCATGTGTTTTCTGAATTCATGGTAAAATATTCCAGTTTTGTAACAGCAACTATGTCATCCGTGCTTCCGGTTCCCATTGTAAAGGCATCCACTCTCCAGCGCCTGCCTCTCCAATCAGACACATTACCTTCCACAAACCGCACCATGCGATGGAATTCACTGGTAAATGGTTTCTCAGTTTTATTTGTATCTGCTGTGGCAGTATCAATGGCGCTACAAATAAAATCTCCAGAGACTGTCCAAATGATATTAGCTATTGAAAAATCATCTCCATGTGTATACGTAATTGTTTTTGTTTTAGAGGTAATCTTACGTCCAAATTTATAAATGTATCCGCTGTCAGGATGAAATACTTCCATCACCTTCCCCAAATTGATTTTTCCTGCCGATTCGAGACTGTCCGCAGTGTATTCATCATCTACCGCATCTCCATCATCAAGTCCTTCAAGCCCTAATGCATCATCATCATCCAGCAGAGATAACAGTTCTGATTCTCTATCTGCATAACTATCCTCTTGATTTTCGCAACCGATAATAATTAAACAAATTACCGTTAATATCAACGTTATTTTTTTCATGATGTTCACTCCTTTTTGTACTGTATTTAATTCCAAAATCCTTTTTTGCGTCCACGCTTCTCATGGGATCGTTTTTTCTCTTTTCTATGTTCTTTCATTTGATCTTTGATTTCCTGTTTTAATCGGCGTTCAAATCCAATAAGTTTTGCTCTTTGGGCATTATTCAGAACACCTTCCAAATCTAAAATAAATTTTTTCTGAAATTCGAGTTTCCTTTTTTCAAGTTCCGCAAGATTTTCCACTTGAGATTTTATCTCATTATCTTTGATTTCATCTCCCCGCTCGATTTTCTCCTGCAATGTTTGCATTAGTTGTCTCTGTTCCTGGTGGATCTTTTCCAACTCTTCACGATGACCCCGAAAACGAGGGAAAAATTTCTCTCCCTGTTCTTCAGTTAGTTTTAAATGTTCTGTGAGCTTCCACACAGTCATCATTTCCATTTTCTCAGAACGCCTGTCTTTCTTCTTATCTTCCTGGGCTATGCTGTTTGAGATGAGCAACGCACCCATAATTAATAAAATGATATGCTTCATTGTGTTTTCTCCTTGATTTGATTAATAATATCAAAATTCATTTCATCTAAAAATTCTACCGTGGCCCATATATCATCACTGGCATCTACCAGCATAATGGATAAATCTGTTAAATAATTTTCCAATTCTAAATCAACCTCCTGTGTCACGAAGGTTAAGTTATCTTCAAACCATGGGTCTGATCCTTTATCAAATTGTGTGACAGACGATATCCCTACAAAAAGAATAAGGATACACATAGATAATCCAGAAAAAAATCGGTGGCGTTGGAGCATCTTCCTTTCTCTTTGGTAATGTAATGCATCAAGAAATTTATTTTTATCATCAATGAAATCAGTTTCTGCCATAAGTTGTTTTATTTTCTGTTCAAACTTCATTGGAATCTCCAAGCCACTTTTTTAATTGTTTCATTCCGTGATGATAGTTCACTTTGGCAGAATTTTCACTTATCTTAAGTATAGCACCAATATTTTTATACGGTAATTCCTGGGATATTCTCATCATTACTATCATACGCTGTTGTTTTGGAAGCCTTGATACACTATTCCATACATCTGTCTTTGTCCATCCTGTCTCCAGGTTTCTATCCTTTTCCCCTGAGTCAGGTACCTCATCAAGGTGGAGCATACTTCTCCATCTATTTCTTTGAATAAATGAATGAGCCGTATTAAGGTTAATTCGAAAAAGGTATGTTTTAAATTCTGCTTCAAATCGAAAGCGTTTAAGTGATTTATAAAGTTTAATAAATACATCTTGAGTAAGATCTTCAGCTTCCATAGGATTGTTTGTATACTTAAGAAAAAATTGGTACACATTATCCAAATGTTTTGTGGCCAGCTCATTAAATGCAGTTTGACTGCCATTTTGAAAGTTTTTGATGAGTTCATAATCTTTTTTCATACATAACTATCATATTTGACGCAGTAATGGATAAAAGGTTAAAAAATAAATCTACACTGTGGAAATAGAAAAATAATCAATAAATAATTCATATTCAATTTTCTTCATTCTATTATTTCCTGTCTTGTGTCTAATTTTCACCTATGAATTATAACCAGGGAGATATTTCAGCTACCCCTTCCCAGAAACAGGCTATAATTCATCCGCCCTCCCCTTTGATGATCCTGGCCGGTGCAGGAACTGGCAAAACTTTTACCCTTGAGCACCGGATTGTATATCTTATTGAATATTACAACGTAAACCCTGCAACTATTCTGACAATCACTTATACAGAAAAAGCAGCCCAGGAATTAAAAGAACGTATTTTAAACAAAGCAGGTAAATCTGCCCACGCCATGACAGTTGGAACATTTCATTCGTTCTGCTACCAGTTATTGCGTGATTTCAGTGCAGAAAAGCTTCCAGCCCTATTGGAAGAGAGTGAAGCAATCCACATGCTTTTGAAACGCTTTGATGACCTTGGGCCTTTTGAGTCAGACGAATTTCCATTAAATCCCCAGCGGGCTGTCATAGAAAGTTTTATTCCGTTTTTCAATCGATCCCGGGATGAACTCTTAGAAATTGATAAGCAAAAAACACCCGGGATTACAGAAAATGGATTTCCCCCTGAAACTGTTGCTCAATTGAATGACCTGAAACGCATCTTTCCATTATTCCAGCAGTGGAAACAGGACATAAAAGTGGTGGATTATGGCGACATGATTTTGCAAGCCTATAACCTCCTCAAGAGGAATGATACTGTATTACAGGCAGTTCAGGAAAAATATCAGCATGTGATCATCGATGAATTCCAGGACAATAATTTTGCCTTAAATGAAATCATCGGGCTTATTGCACAAAATCACCGTCAGATCACAGTCGTTGGTGATGAAGACCAGACCATATACAGTTTCAGAGGTGCTAACTCATATAATATTTCTGAATTCAAAAAACGGTTCGGAGGTGAACCTATAGCACTTGAAGATAATTTTCGTTCTACTCAATCCATCCTGGATCTTGCTAATGCATCCATAAAAAACAATACAGAAAGGGAAGACACAAATTTATTCTCAAAAAACGGTAAAGACGGCCCAAAGCCAAAATTAACCTGGGGTGAAAAAAATGAGCAGCTGGTTTTTCTAAACAATAGGATTTCGAAGCTGCTTAACAACGGAATGGATAATAAAGATATTGCCGTTTTGTGCCGAACTCACTCCCAGGTAAACGCCGTTGCAGAAGCATTATTAAAGTCTGGGATTCCTGTCCAGGCACGCATTCCAAAATATTTCAGTATCACGGCTGTGTTGGACCTGGTATCATGGTGCCAGGTAATCGCCGATGGAAAATTCCAGGACAATGCCTTGTTTCGGCTCATTGAAAAGCGCTGTGGAGCAGAAACGGCTCACATTCTTTTTAATAAATGGCAACGCCGGGATGAGACTCCCCGCCTCGAACTGATCAATGCCGGTCAAACAATCATTGAGGAATTTCCCCGCCTCAGGGAATTGCTGGATGACATTAAATTGTTCCAGAATATTATTCAAAAGAGATCTGCCGGTGAGATGGTCTGGGAGATTTGTATAAAAACGGATCTTTTAAGGCCATACAATCACCGATACACTCTGGATGATCGTCTTGCCATGCTGAACGTGGGTGATTTTCTGAAACGTGCTCAAAACTTTTCAAGACGTAATCCAAAAGATCATGGCTTGAGTGCTTTCAATATATATGTGGAAGCTGTTATGATTTCCGGTGGATTACAGACAATCATACCGAAAGAATACAAACAACTCAATGGTGTAAGAGTATCAACGATCCATAGCGTAAAAGGCGGTGAATATCCCATTGTATTTCTGCCCTTTCTACGCTCAGGAAGTTTTCCGCTGAACTTTAGATCAAGGGTAATGGTTTCCCGTCCGCCTGATGAATGGTTGTCCTATGAAAAATCGTCTCACATTACCCCTAAAGATCATCATATCGAGGAAGAACGCCGCTTGTTTTATGTGGCTATTACACGTGCAAAAGAACAATTGTATTTGTTGGCACCTAGAAAAGCCACGTCAAGATTTGTTAAAGAATTACCTGAAAATATCATGGAGGAAACCGTCATGCAGGACATCAATACAAACAAGAAGTCATATTCAGATTTGCGTATCAAATACGAACAAAAAATACAAAAAGCCATGGCCAGCGAGCAATTTGATAAAGTGCACGATTTGGCAAACGCACTGGAAGTTATACATCATTCTGAAGATGGTGATGATTTGGAACTGGGCTCCAGCGATTGGGAAAAAGAGCTGGCTCAAGAATTAGAACAGGATTTTGAGCCCACCATCAACGGGAGACTGTATCTCTCTGCCAGTGCCATCGAAACCTATGAACAATGCCCCTTGAAATATCGGTTCGGCCGAATCGATGGCATTCCACAAACAGCCAGTAAACCTCAGCTAGTATTTGGAAACATCATCCACGTCGTCCTGCAGAGATTTCATGAGCCTGGTAAAGAATTGACAAGAGATCGGATTGTTAAATTATTGGAAGAAGAGTGGAAAAAAGGTGAATTTGATTATACAGTTCGTGAAGAAAAGTTTTTTGATCAGGGACAGGAAATGCTTTCCCGTTATGCAGAATTAATGAATGACAATCCACCAAATGTCATTGCGCGGGAAGAAAGATTCTCATTTGATTTAGATGATATCACTATAAATGGTGCCATTGACCGCATTGATAAAGATGAAAATGGAGTTCATATCGTGGATTATAAAACCAGCAAATCCTCAACTCCAGCTAAGTCAAATCTGCAACTGGCTGTTTACAGTATGTATCTGAAACAATCGGATTCAGAGAAGTTTGGAGGAATACCTACAAGCGCTTCATTGCATTTTTTAAGAGATGAAGAAAAACCCATTCGATCTCATTCATTTACAGCTGACGATTTGGAAAAAACAGAGGAAAAGATCAATAAAGTAGCGTCAAGTGTTCGAAGGAAGGAATTTAATGAGAAAACCGGAAAACATTGTGACTGGTGCGATTATAAGCATCTTATCTGTCCAGCCTGGGAAAATTAGATAATGATCTTATAACTAACTATGGTTCAACTCTTGATAAAATAAACTCCAGTATCCCTGTAAATTTATTACCTGTAAAGAAAATTGAATCAGGAGGTGGGAAAAAGACAGGATCAATTACAGTTTCTTCAATGACTTCCTTATTGGACCAAAATGAATATATTTTCCATACCATACTGGAATCCT
>DTUJ01000076.1 GCA_012964235.1 Fidelibacterota bacterium | reverse complement strand
TGGTTGATTTAGATGGTCTTTTTAAAGAATACGCTGACGCAGTTCTGATTGAAGATTTGGCGTACGAAGCAGATGTAAAAGGAGTTGTTTATATGTCTTCTCGTCCTATGCGGCTGCTTTATCGTCACAACGCATCAAGAAGCTTTGAGAATACTCTGCCTATGATCATCATGGCCAGAGAAGATGCTAAGAGGTGCCTGAGAACTTTGCGGAATGATGGTTCGTTGGCTCTTTGGGTAAAAATAGACGTGAGAAAGGGAGAGCCCTACAAATCTTATAACGTTATTGGGGAAATCGAAGGATCTGAACGGCCTGAAGAAGTAGTCATCATTGGAGCACACTTAGATTCCTGGGGACTTGGGACGGGCGCAAACGACAATGGCTGCAATGTTGCCATGATGATTGACATCGCCCGCCAAATGATAAAGCTGGACATAAAACCAAAGCGAACAGTCAGGTTTGCCCTTTGGAATGGCGAAGAACTTGGACTTTATGGTTCGATGGCTTATACCGATAATAATGAGCCACAATTAGGGAATCATATCATGACCATGTCAGTCGACATTGGTAGTGGACAGATTACGGGATTTTTCACTGGCGGGAGACCAGATGTATTGGAAGCAACAAACAAGGTGGTCGGGAAAATTACGGAACTTGGTCCGTTTACAAATATTGACATACCGCTTGTAGGAACGGATAATTTCGACTTTATGATGCACGGTGTTGGCAATTTAATAGGTAATCACGATCCTGCAAATTATGCCCCAAACTATCATGCTGAATCTGACACCTACGATAAAGTGGATCTAAAATCTTTAAAAATAAATTCAGCAATTGTGGCCGCTGTAACACTTGGATTTGCAAACGACCTGAGTTTAAGTCTTCCCCGCCAATCAAGAAAGGAGATTGAAGAATTGGTGAAATCTACAGATTTAGAGCAGCAAATGAGGTCAATGATGGGGATCTGGGATCAGTGGAAAGAGGGTAAAAGGGGAAGACAATAATTTAATGATTCCATCATTTCGAGTTAGCTCTAGAGATAATCCTTAACAAATAGATGGATTTAAAGCCACCCGGACACACTCTGGAGTCCTTTTTGTATTCCTAAACCCGCTGAAAAAATCTGCACACATTTTGATAATATCTCAATAAATATTCATCATGAACCTACTACCCTTCCATTTAGCATTCCCTGTGTATAATATTGCTGAAACAGAGCGTTTTTTTGTAGATATCATTGGCTGTAAAGTTGGCAGACGCTCAGAAAAATGGATCGATTTTAATTTTTTCGGACATCAGATATCCGCGCACCTTAATCTAGAAAAAAATACCATAACTCCTACAAATAAGGTTGACAATGATAATGTCCCCGTGAGGCATTTCGGAATAGTATTACCCTGGAAAGAATGGAATGCGCTTGCGGACAAATTGAAATCAAACAACGTTCAATTCCTGATTAAACCGCGGACTCGATTTCAAGGAAAGGCTGGAGAGCAGGCTACCCTGTTCATTCTTGATCCCAGTGGAAATGTACTGGAGTTTAAATCATTTAAAGATCAAAAAATGCTCTTTGCAAAAGGATAGACACACATTGAAAAATAACGAACGCACTATCCTACTGGGAGTGATATTCATCTGGCTGATCGGCTGCTCTCAAAAAGAAGTAACCATAAAACAAATAGTGGATGCTACCTGCGGGCAATGCCAATTTAATATGGAGGAGAGACCTGGGTGTGATTTAGCAGTTCGAATAAATTCTGTAAATTACTTTGTTGAAGGAACAACCATTGATGAACATGGTGATGCTCATGCAGATGATGGTTTCTGCAGTGCTATTCGAAAAGCAGAAGTAAAGGGTGCTATTAGGGGAGGAACATTCCATGCAGAATTTTTTAAATTACTGAATAGAAATCCTTTGATTGAAAAATGATAATTTTTTTGAATCTTAACAAAACTAAATATGAGTAATCTACTATACCACCTAATTAATACAATTTTTAACGTACTTCAAATCATTATCATTGTACGCGTGATTCTCAGTTGGATTTCACATGATCCTTACAACCAAATAATCCAAATTATATACCAGATATCTGACCGAATCCTAAAACCAATTCGCAATATACTTCCCATAACAGGAATGGGATTTGATTTTTCACCTATTGTCGCATTTTTCCTGCTGGGGTTATTGAAAAAGATTTTTCTTTCTGTAGTGTGATAATGTCTTACTATTCTAAAGTGATTTTATAGTCACTTCTCATCTGAAAAATTATAGGATTTACCTACACCTCCACAGCCCGGCATAGGAGCGCCTCTCTGATTTGACCAGCAGTCAAAGCTTTCAGGATATTCAAAGATAAGGTCGGAAGAAGCATCCCAAAGTTTCAGAACAAATTTTTCTCCCGGATTCATGCCTTCATCAATATCTGGTGTTGTACTGTCATCTCCATAGATTGGAATATTGGTCCAAGCCAAACCATCGTTAATGATCAACGCTCTTGAACCTGCACAATTTCCATTTTCATCAAAAGCAGCAAGCCAGTCACACCCCTTGGCACTTTGACCATTTATTGTAATTGTGCCGATAAAAGTTCCTGATACAGGAATTGGTGTAAACTCAAATCCTGCAGGTGGGTGTTTAGGGAAATACAGTTTTGGAGTGACCTTCAATTGTATCGTCCTGAGCTCAGGATTATCCAACGTTACATTATCTACAGCCGTCATATCTACATTAACCAATTCTCCTCCAAACGCATCCTGGAGAATAAATGTCCCCAAGGGAGCCATGCAGCCATTATCCCAGTGCAGATTAATGGAGCCATTTTTTGGATATTGGAGTTGAATATTCCATACATGCTCTAGTAAATCTGAAGTATCTCCCTGGACAATTTGAGAATACCAGCGGTCATTATTCCACCCCAGGGCTGCGTCAAACGTCCCTGGCGGTGAAGGCGGGGGTGCATACTTATCAATTCCTGGATCATATTTATCTGAAGCATCCGAGGAAAAACCAATGATAAGATCATAATCATATTCGCCGCCGTTCACATTGATTGTCAGGTTAAAATCAGGACTCTGTCCAAGAATAATTGATAATAATGAAAAAATTATGGTGAGGCGAATGTTGCATTTTATTATTGAAATAAATGCTGGTTTTTTCATACGAATCCTTTCTTCAATTTACCAAGAGAAACCAATTTGTAGTGTTCTCCCGCTCTTCCACAATTACACGGTTTAGCTGAACATTGGTGAAAAAGGACTCTTTACCTTCTGGTGATTGAATCTTGTCTGCCTGATTTCTCTGCAAAGATAGTACTATTTACATCTATCTAAAAGGTGTGGATTTCTTTGTGCCTTTGGCATTATTTCAAGATACTGTATATTGACATGTCTTGAAGTATTTATGAACTTCATAACTTAAAGGTAGTTTCTAATCCATAATGATCAGAAAGTGTTACCGTCTTTTTTTTATTGGAACCTATTTGCACAATAGCTTCTTTGAAAACAACCTGGGTATTCAGAATATCCAAAGTGCATTTCTTGATAAATATATGATCTATTCTATGTGAACCAACGCTTGGTTTGGAAATATGTAATGGATTAGTGATGTCCCATGTGTTCTCCATTTGGGATTTTGTTGATCGACAAAACACATCATAAACATCCATAAAACCATATTTCAGAATCTCATTGTAATTCACAGAAGAAACACTTGGTCCAGAATTAAAGTCACCCAACATTATTACATTTTTGACTTCTAGTTGATCAATCATATTTACCATCTGCTTAATTTGTTTGCTTCTTTTTTGTTGTACTAATGGATGTTCCATATGATATAAAACTCCCCCTGAAGTCAAATGAATGTTAAAAACTGATAGTTTTAATCTTTTGTTAATTATTATTTCAGTAGTCAGAATTCCACGCTTTGCAAAGATCGTTTCATCTAGAGCCCCTCCTTCAGTAAACGGTGTAAATCTCCCTTCCACTATTGGGTATTTTGAGAATGTCATTAATCCGCTTCCCCAGTTTAAGATAGGCATTTCTGAAAAAGCCTTGTATGGAAAAGACTGTACCAATTCCGTCATAAAAAATTGATGGTGTTTACGTAAATATACTTCCTGTAAAGCGACTATATCTGCAGGATATCCTTTTAGTGTTTCGATAATGGCCCTCACTCGTTCCTCAATAAATGCTGCTGGTTTAAAAAGGGACAAACCAATCAGATTGACATCTAGGAGTCCTGCATTAAATGTGAGTACTGTGAGTGGTTTCATTGTAATGTTTCATTACTAAAGTAACCAAGTTATGTCATTCACAGCGAATTTAGTTTTAGGAAATGACAGGATTTTATTTTCTAATTTAATCCGTCATGAGTGGGCGATGAGGGATTTGAACCCCCGACTTCTACCATGTGAAGATAGCGCTCTAACCAGCTGAGCTAATCGCCCTGTCAATTTTCAAGAAACAATACTTATGGCGAAGCTGGTTAAAACCAACTGTCTATCCGCTGTATACGCCAGCCGACGGAGAAGGCGGAAGCTAATCGCCCGTATTCAGTTGTGTCCCATAAATAAACTACCGCAAATTTACAGGTTGTTTTCAAGGGATACAAATAATCATGAGTAAAAAACCCCAGCTTCAAATTGCCTATACAGAAATGGTCAACGAATTTCTACTGATCAAATGGACTAACAAAACCGAAAGTATTATTTCATCCAAAACATTACGGGATAATTGCCCTTGTGCTTCCTGTGCAGGAGAAACGGATGTGTTTGGTAATATTTACAAAGGTCCCCCAAAAATGAAAACAGAAACCAGTTATAAGCTTACACAAATCGAAACGATTGGATATTACGGCTTGCGCCCACACTGGGGAGATCGCCATGACACAGGAATTTTTACTTTTAAACTTTTGAAAGCGCTGGGTGAGGATTCATGATGAAGTGACATGAACAGGGACAATCTATTATCCTATATCTCTAGGAGAGGACATATCAACATATGTCCCTTTTTTCTTATATTTCGTTTGATTTAAAAAATAACCAATGTCGAAAAAAATTATTAACTATTCTCTCCTTCTTCTGGGCCTGATCCTGACAGGATGTGTTGAACATTTGATCACTGTACACGTCCACCCAGACGGAAAATATAAAATGCATATTGTAACAAAAGGTGATTCAACTGATGTATTTGATGACGATTTCCCACACCCAAAACCAAATTCCATCTGGACTTCAACTCAACACAAGGAACGAAGCCAGGATTCTGAAGAAGAAACCTGGATAATGGAGACACAGGGGCTCCTGTCCGGGATGACATTGTTTACAAAAGATTCATCCTCCATTGTTCCCCTCCAGCATCCCATCACGGTAAAAAGGGAGGAAAACTGGTTTTCTACAACCTATACTGTTGAGCAGATATTCAGAGGACGGGAAGTGTATCGTAAATATCCAAAATTCGGGGATTCTCTCCAAGATACAGAAAAGGCTGACTCAATTCAATGGCTTCCGGAAGCAATGGTTTATGTTTGTTCACAGGCACTGAACAGGTTAAAATTTGATACCTCTATTCATTTAGAATTAGAACTTCTAGAACGAATTGACAACCACTTAAAAAATTATTTTATTCATGTTGAAACAATCCAGCTATTGGAAGAACTAGAACAGAATCGGTCGGAAATGCTGCAAACTGCATTAAGCCCTTTTCTGCAACAACTCCCTTTGGATTTTATCCAGAAAATGAGCCTGGCCATGGAGCCCTTTGCAGAAGAGATCCGTGTGACTGATGGTTTAAAGGATGATCATTTTCAGTTCTCTCTGGTTCTGCCTGGAATGATCACAGAAACAAATGCTGATTCTGTTGAAGGGGACACCTTGAAGTGGGCTTTTGGACTCGCAGATTTCCTGAATGATGACAAAGTAATTTTTTCAAAATCCATTATTTATTCACAGACACGGTTTCAAAAACTGGTGTTGTTTGCAATTTTGGGGATTTGTATCTTTTTAATCGTTCTTTTAAAATGGTATCGCTAGTATGAGTCTCATAAAAAACTGTATAATCCTGATCCTTCCTGTTTTTCTTATTGGAAAACCTCTTTTCAAAGATTCTCAACTTTTAGCCATGACACCTAATTATTTTTCCAGAGATCATTCTTCACCTACACTGCTGGGCGCAAATATTTATAAGACCAACAAAGGTCGAGTGTTCCGGTTAGATATTGAGGCAGATCGAAACCGCTTTGACGAAGACCTGATTTTTGCATTTTCGGCCCTGTCAAATATGGGGCAGTATGCTAAACGCCCATTCAAAAAATACATAGTTGTAATACATTCTACTCAAAGGAAACAACGTCCGCAAATTGCTGTGGGGAAAGTCCGCTGCAGTTTTGATTGTTTTATCCGGCAGCATACAACATACCGGGAATGGAAAAGCAATTGTCTCCATTTCAAAGAAACATAATGTATCAGGATCATATAACTTTTTTTAAAGAGACAGTGTAGATGTTACTATTTTTACTTAAGATAAAATGATGGATTTATTTCAAAAGATCCAAGAAGATTTTATTGGTCTCGATACAATGTATACCTTGGCCGATGGAAGAAAAACCCGCCGTGTTTATCTTGACTCAACTGCATCTACTCTCATGATGGGCGCCGCCCACGCTGCAATCCGGGAATTTTATAATCACTATGCCAATACTCATAGTTTACTTCATTTTTCTGCTAAAATATCGACCCAGGAATACCAATGGGCACATGACCGCGTGTTATCATTTCTGAAGGCTGACCAAGAAACTTACACCTGTTTTTTCACTGGAAGCGGAAGTACCGCTGGGATAAACAGGCTTGCCCGGGTCTTCCGTAAGTACCATCCCGAACGGGAAATAGCGATCATATCACTTATGGAACATCACTCAAATGACCTACCCCATCGAAAATATTCCCAAAAAGTCATCCACATTCCTTTAGATAATCACGATGGCCAACCCGGCTGCATAAACCTGGATTATCTGGAAAATGTCTTGAAAACCAATCGCGGAAAGATCAAATATGTTGCAGTGACAGGGGTCAGTAATGTAACCGGAATTATCAACCCGATCTATGATATTGCCGAATTAGCCCATGATCATGATACGTTCATAATAGTGGATGGTGCCCAAATGATTGCTCATTTACCTGTAAAAATTAGTGGACATAAAAATTCAAATCGAAATTTAGATGCCTTTATATTTTCCGGACATAAAACCTATGCACCTGGATCGCCCGGTGCTGTTATTTGCCGAAAAGACATCCTTCGGGATATTGAACCGGAGGAAGTGGGTGGAGGGATGGTTGACAATGTCTTTCTCGATCGATACACCATTTCAGAAGAATTTCCCACCCGTGAAGAAGCAGGCACTCCAAACATTGCAGGCGCTATCGGTCTGGCTGCTGTTCTGGAAGTCCTTGATACCATTGGAATGGATTTTATTTATAAAGTAGAATCCCAATTGATTAATAATACGTTAAAACAGATCAAGCAAATTCCCAATGTGCATATCTATGGTGAAACTGACTATTCCATCTGCCCTCGATCGGCTTGTCTTTCTTTTAATATCAAGGATATGGATCACGGCCTTGTAGCGGCAATTTTGAATGATTACCACAATATTGCCGTTCGGAATGAGTGCTTTTGCGCTCACCCTTATGTAAAAGAAATGATCCTGGATGATCTTTTGGAAGCCACAATAAAAATAAATGAGGAGAATTTTGAGGATGCTTTTAAACTTAAGTCAGGAATGGTCCGGGCATCTTTTGGAATTTATAATACTGACGGCGATGCAAAAGAATTAGTTAAAGCCATAAAAAATATTTCTGAAAATCGTGATTATTATTCTTCCCTATACAGCCTGGATGAAAAAGGAAATTATGTACATTCCTCCTTTAAAATGAATAGACTTGAACAATTTTCAATTAAATCCTATGTTGACCATTATGTAAATCAAAAACAGGTCTAATTACTTGTCGGTATTTATACTTCTCTCCATTTTTTTATTATCATCTGAACCATCCGATACGATCGAAAAACTGCCCGTTGAGAGTTTCCTGGAAACAGTTAGAATTATTCATCACCCGGAAGAAATCATGTTTCAGGGCCGGGTATATGATTTAGAACTTTTCGTTCATTTCCCTGAAGACAGCCTGGAATCTGTGAGCCTGTTTATAAGAACCGACACAACCAGCCGATACCAGGAAATCCCCATGAAATTGAACCGGGGACGCTATTCTGTCCGGTATGACCCTGCTGTTTTCTCCGGTTTACTTCTCCAGTATTTTTTTGTTGTTCGCCTGAAAAACTATTCAATTTTTGCAACACCCATTAATAAAAATGGGGTTATCAAACCTGTTATACACAAACTGATTAATCCCGTTGAGTACTATAAAAAAGAATTCTGATCACTGATGGATACGAAAAACCAAATCCTGTCTCTACGGGATCAGCTCGTGAACCACAATTACCGTTACTATGTATTGGAGGATCCCATCATTTCGGATGACGAATACGACCGGCTCCTTCGTGAACTTGAACATTTGGAAAAACAACGCCCTGACCTGATTACCCCTGATTCACCCACTCAAAGAGTTGGTGCTCCGCCGTTATCAAACTTTGAGTCAATCCCTCATCAATTGCCCATGTTATCATTAGAAAATGCAATGAACGAAGAAGAAATCAGAGCCTTTGATAAACGAATAAAAAAAAAGATAGAAACGGATGAAACAATTGAATATGTCGCTGAACCAAAACTGGATGGCATCGGGATAGAATTAGTGTACGAAAATGGCATGTTCACTTCAGGTTCAACTCGCGGAGATGGATTTACCGGAGAAAATATCACTCAGAATCTTCGAACAATCCAGAGTATCCCCCTGCGGTTAAGAACAGATGAATTACCAAGTCCTGATCTGCTTGAAGTGCGGGGGGAAATATTTATTTCCAAAATGGGATTTGAATCCCTCAACAGAACACGAGAAGAAAACAATGAGTCTTTGTTTGTAAATCCACGCAATGCTGCCAGCGGGAGTCTGCGGCAGTTGGATTCTTCAATCACTGCCAGCCGCCCCCTCTCCACCTACTGCTACCAGCCCGGTACTATACGCGATAAGGTTTACGAAACCCATCTTGAGTTTTTGGAAGATCTGAAGAGGTGGGGGTTTCCTGTTAATCCAATGATCCAAAAAGTAAACGGGGTGGAAGAAGCTATTGAATACCACCGGGATATGGAAGATAAACGAAACACCTTGCCTTATGATATTGACGGTACTGTAATGAAGATTAATTCACTTTCCCTGCAGGAAGAAGTAGGCATCCGGAGCCGTTCACCACGCTGGGCAATCGCCAATAAATTTAAGGCTCAACAAGTCACAACTGTAATACAGGACATCATGCCCCAGGTTGGGAGAACCGGTGCTGTAACACCAGTAGCCAGGTTGAATCCGGTATTTGTCGGCGGGGTTACAGTAACCAATGCTACACTCCATAATCAGGATGAAATCAACCGAAAGGATATCCGGATAGGTGATACGGTAATCATTGAACGTGCTGGAGATGTCATCCCAAAGGTTGTGAAAGTGATTAATGAAAAACGGCAGAATGACACCAAACCTTACAGTCTTCCTGACTCATGCCCCAGCTGCGGACATGATGTGTATCGCCCCGAAGGTGAAGCGGTTGCCCGCTGTCAGAACTTGTCCTGTCCTGCACAAATGAAAGGACGGATAGAACATTTCGTCTCCAAAAATGCCCTGGACATTGATGGAATCGGAAACAAATTAGTAGACCAGCTGGTGGAAACCAGCCTGGTTCAGACCGTAGATGATCTGTTCAAATTGACACTTGAAGATCTTATTCCGCTGGAACGTATGGCAGATAAATCAGCCCGGAACACTATCAGCGCCATTGAGAGTTCAAAACAAACAGGTTTTGCCCGGTTCCTATTCGCCCTTGGTATTCGAAACGTGGGTGAATACTTATCAAAAGTACTTGAAAAACATTACGAAGGCAATTTCCACCGTTTTATGTCTTCAAAGAAAGAAGAATTAGAATCCATCTTTGAGGTGGGCGGAATTGTTGCTGACGGAATTGTCCGGTTCTGGTCAGATTCATCCAATGTGGATGTAGTAAATTCATGTTTTTCCCTGGGGGTAACATTGTCACCGGTAAAATCAAAGGAAAAGGACCAAGTGCTTACAGGGAAAACTTTTGTATTCACAGGTGTCTTAACAAAATTTACCCGGAAAGAAGCACAGGAATTAGTAGAATCCCTTGGGGGAAGGGCCAGCAGTTCTGTGAGTAAAAAGACCACTTTCATAATTGCGGGGCAATCAGCCGGATCCAAGATAACCAAGGCACAGGAATTCGGTGTTCCAATCTTGTCCGAAGATGATTTTCAAAAAATGATACATATAAATTGATGAAGTATTTTATAACCGTATTTTTTATTTTTTACCAATGTTTTGCAACTGAAAGTGCATTACTAAAGATAGATCAAAATCTTTCCCTGGCACTTCAGGGGTCCAACCAACATCCATTTTTAGATTATACCATGGAAACTATAAATCTTGCCTCACTGCCCTTTGAAGGGATTACCCTTCTTCAAACATTAAACTCAGTAACAAGTACAGAAAAAGAAGCATTAATCACTACAATTCCTCTAACAGGTATTTTGGTAGGAGTGTTAAAATATTCAGTTGATCGAAAGCGGCCTGAACGCACTTATCACCCGAGGCTGTGGAATACCCGCATTACGCCATCTTTTCCCTCCGGTCATGCTGCGGTTTCATCAGGTTTTGCAACTGTTCTCTCGTCAATTCATCCTGGATATTCTCCCTATGCCGTGATCTATGCTCTCCTTTCAGGATATAGCCAGATTTATACAGGGAATCACTTTATTACAGATGTGTTGTCAGGTTGGCTTATTGGTTTTACCATTGGTAATATTGCATATCAATCTACTCTACCATAACCCAATGATAAATTGTCTTTCACTCAATAAATATTTCTTTTGATTCTTGAAAACCACTTCGGTGTGATACTATAAAAACTCATAACCCTACAAAAAGGAATTCTAGCCATGATGAAAATTGAAGATATTGTTAATGACATTGTCCTGATTGTCCTGGATAATTATGAACCTCTAAAAGGACTAGGAATTAAAGAAGGCCGAATTTACGCCCATATAACCGGCTATGACGAGTTTGGTATATGGATGAAACATCCAAAATTCCGAATTCCCAAAGCAGATATTAAATCCACACCCAAAAAACCTGCGTATCAAAATGTAACTGCTTCCATTTTAATTCCCTGGGGTTTTATTGCTTCAGTCGTTCATTTCCCAAACGTTGAAGGGTTTGATTTTCCCAACCCTTTCGAAAAACATATTGGGTTTGAATCAGAAGTCAAATGACCACTTCTGCAGTAAAAATACAAAAACTGTCCAAATCATATAATGGTTCTGAAGCCCTTTCAGATATAAATATTACCATTTTAGATGGACAATTTTTTGGCCTTCTGGGGCCAAACGGTGCCGGGAAATCCACCACAATTAATATCCTGACCGGTTTAGTGCGAAAAGACAGCGGTAACATTGCTGTCTTTGGAAAAGATATTGAAAAGGATTATCGTTTCACGCGATCCCAGATAGGTACAGCCCAACAGGAATTGTCCATTGATTGGTTTTTCCCCATTGAAAAACTTCTCCAGTATCAAGCCGGGTATTATGGAATTTCACCAAAAAATGCCAAAGAACGCATAGAAGAACTCCTGAACCGCCTAGGTCTCTGGAGTAAACGTAAATCCCGTTTAAGACAACTCTCGGGAGGAATGAAACGCCGGTATCAACTTGCGAAAGCCCTTGTTCACGATCCAAAGATTATCATACTCGACGAACCAACTGCAGGTATAGATGTGGAATTGCGCCATGAACTTTGGGATTATCTCAGGCAGCTTCACCAGCAGGGGAAAACAATTCTTTTAACCACACACTACATCGAAGAAGCAGAACTCCTGTGTGAATATGTTTCTATTATTCACAGGGGAAAAGTTATCACAGAGGGAGCCCCAAAAAATCTTATTAGCCAGATGGGGAAAGCAGGAATTACCGTCCACCTCACAAAATGGGATGATACTCTGCCTGCTTTACTTCAATCATACTCGTATACCCAAAATAAGAGTCAGCTGCATTTTACCGTGAAAGATGCTGAAACAGAGATATCTAAAATAATCAGCATCATTTCAAAAAATGGCTGTCAGATACAGCGAGTGGAGACAACAAAATCTTCCCTTGAAGATGTCTTCCTCAGTCTCACAGGAAGAGGGATTAACGAATAAACCACATGAATTGGATCGGATTATGGACATTAACAAGCCGTGAAGTAGGACGGTTTTTTAGTGTATACCGCCAGACCATTTTACCTGGTCTTATTTCGTCAGCTCTGTATATTCTCATATTCGGATTTACACTCCAACAGCGGATCGCTGAAATAAATGGGGTTCCATATACCTTGTTTATCCTGCCCGGACTCATTATGATGAATACCCTTACCAATGCAAGCTCAAACACTGCTTCATCCATGCTTCAAATGAAATTGCTTCAACAATTGCCGGATATTTTAACAGCACCCCTTTCCAGCCTAGAAATTTCTTTAGCTTATATTATTGGAGGAACGGTACGAGGGTTTGTAAACGGTACTCTTGTTTTGCTGCTTGGTGTTCTTTTAATTGGTCTGCCGGTCAGCAGTCCAATTTTTTCTCTGGGATATATCTTCATAGTTGCCTGGACATTTTCCAGCATGGGTCTTTTATTAGGACAACTGGCAGACAGCTGGGATCAACTTGCCATGATGCAAAACTTTTTCCTCACTCCACTTAGCTTTCTTGGGGGCATATTCTACTCAATTAAGATGCTACCAGAGTGGGCACAGGTACTCAGTTTTTTCAACCCAATCTACTATATGATTAATGGGATTCGATTCACCATTCTTGGCATCTCCGACTCCCCCCCCATTATCAGCTTCTGGATGGCTCTAGCTATGGCTTTAATCTTCTTCTTTTCAGCTGTTGCATTAATGAAAAGCGGAAGGAAAATCAAGTTGTAAATTCAATCACTGCTTATTTTTTGAAAGAATATCTGCAATATTCTCTAAATTCCCATCTATATCAGTGTTTGGAGTTAACTGAAGGATGTTAGCAATCAAAGGATAGATATTCACGTTTTCGAACGTTCCCCGTAAGTATCCGTTCTTAAAAGCAGGACCATCAGCAAGAAAAATAGCGTGCATGCTTGGAAGCACGTTATCATAGCCATGAGTTCCACCTGCATATCGTTCTGGATTAGGGCGTTTAAAGTTAAGAATTGACCAGCCTTCATGAGCTATCAAGAGCAGGTCCTTAATTCGATAATGATTTTTATAATAGAGCCTGTTGGGGATTTCAGTTTTCAAATAAACAGAAATATGCGGGGCAGTTTTCAAATCCGCATAAACTTGATGTAAACGGTTTGTCTCTCCACCATATAAAAAAGATGTGGGGCCGGTCCCTTCCTGGGTGAATCCTGATAAATCAGTATAATCATTCAAGTTAATTATACGTTTCGGATTAATCCCAGCCATGCCATGATCACTCACAACAATTATGTTTAATTGTTTATACACTGGGAGATTTTTTACTCTGTCTAATATTGCTCCCATTACACTATCCATGTTTTCAACTGCAGTCTCGGTTTCATCCGAGTTTGGACCAAAAACATGCCCAGCAGCATCCGGTTCATGGAAATACAGCAGAACTAAATGCGGGCGGGTTTTGGGGGGCTTCTGAAACCATGCTACCACCGAATCTATCCGTGCTTCAAACGGATAATCATGATCATACCGTTTCCAGACCGATGGTTGACAACCGCCGGCTTTCGATTCTGATCCTACCCAAAAATAGGATGCGGTTTTTACTCCTTGCTTTTCAGCCGTACACCAAATCGGTTCCCCACCATACCAGCGTGCATCTTCAACGGCAGAGCGATCACGGATCCTGTAGGTGGCATCAAATTCAGCATCGTAAAATGTGTTGGCAATTAGTCCGTGATGATCGGCGTACATGCCTGTCGCTATACTGTAATGATTGGGAAAAGTCTTGGTTATGAAAACCGGTTTCATACTTTCCGCTTTTACTCCCTGTTGGGCCAGGCGATCAAAGTTTGGAGTATGGTACCAGTCCAGATATTCTGCCCGGAACCCATCAAACGAAACAAGCAGCACATACGGCCTGCCAGATTGCCCAAACAATCCAAAAACAATCAAGAAAAAGCAAAAAAATCTGGTGAATTGTTTCATGTATAATCCTTCCTAAATTTCACTAAGAAATTCTTAAATATCATTTTCAGGTACAAGGTGTTTCATGGACTTGAATGTAAAACACATGATCAAGAATCAGTTGGTCAGGCGTGATATTGCTGACAAAAAGGTGCTGGAAGCTATTGAAAAAGTTCCCCGTCATCTTTTTGTGGGCAAGGTTCAACGCCCTTTCGCCTACGGTGATAATCCTCTTCCTATTGGTCATGGACAAACAATCAGCCAACCCTACATTGTTGCATTCATGACAGAAATGCTAAATGTCCAATCTCACCACACCGTTCTTGAAATCGGCACCGGTTGTGGATACCAGGCTGCAATACTGTCTTTGCTGGTAAAAAAAGTTATTTCCCTTGAAATTGTAAAAGCACTTGCGAATTCAACAAAAAAGAGATTGAAAAAATTAAATTACCAAAATATTGAGGTTTTCTGTTTCAATGGGAAAAAGGGATGGGTCAATGACGCTCCTTATGACCGCATCATAACTACAGCAGCACCCACCCAGGTTCCGGATGCTTTAATTGAGCAGCTGGCACCCAATGGCCAAATGGTCATCCCTGTGGGACCAGACGTAAATCACCAGTACCTGCACATTATTACAAAAAATAAAAGAGGATTCATCCAGACAAAACAATCCCTGCCCGTACGGTTTGTGCCGATGATTTAAATTAGAACGGATTAATAAGGGACAGCCGTAAGTAGTTTGTCGGCACTTCCTTATCCCGCCAGCGATTGAAATCCTGACCCGTTCCGTAAGCCAGCACAAAGCCAAATAGATTCACACGTAATTCAGCACCACCAGTGGAAAGCCAGTCGAGCATTTCCTCACCGTCATTCCAGGCATTCCCAAAATCAAGAAAGGCTACCAGCGAAGCCTTTGGAGCTCCCATGCGTGACTCAATTGTACCGA
>DTUJ01000075.1 GCA_012964235.1 Fidelibacterota bacterium | reverse complement strand
ATAGTGATAAGGAGTTCAAATGGGTAAAAAAATCACCATTACAAAAAAAACTGATACTGAACTTGAGGATCTTGGGGTCCGAAATTGGCCTACATGGTCCTGTGAAGCATCAGATTTTCCCTGGGAATATTCTGATCAGGAGACGTGTTTCCTTCTGGATGGAGATGTGGAGGTTACTACTGATGAAGAGACAGTCAGGTTCGGTGCTGGAGATTTTGTTGTATTTCCCAAAGGATTGAAATGCCGGTGGAAAGTGATGAAACCTGTCCGAAAACATTATAATTTTGGATAGTATATGCCGGAGCAAAAAGAGGTACCCACGCCAAAGCTGGATTGGAGATTGCTCATTCTGATTGGGGTGATATTTTTTGGAATTGGAATTGGAGTCTTCATTTATGGTGTGCAGTTAAGAGCTGGAGAAGAAAATTTCAGCCAGTATTGGGTATTGGCGGCTATCCTGGTCTGGGGAGGTGCCAATCAGGTTCAAAAAGCAATCCAAAGAAAAGAAGTTGTTGAGAAAAAACCTTCTTAAGGCTGTTTCGCACCTAATAATTCAGAATAGTTTTATTTATTCAATTTACTGATCTTTCACATGAGAGAATCAGTATATAATTATCTCAATACGTTTGAGCCCTTTGATATGTTCGGGTTGGAACATATCGTGGCGCTAATTGCGGCTCTTGCTTTTATTATAGTGCTTCCCCTGTATGCTAAACGTAATCTGAATGAACAGGTGCAGCATAGATTGGGAATGGTCATCGGCTGGCTGGTATTTGGAAATTACATCGTTTGGGTAGGATTGGAAGCTATCGCCGGCACATTTGATATAAAGCAACATTTGCCCGTACATCTATGCCGTTTTACTAATTTAGCCATACCCTTGGTCATGGTTTGGCGCAGTTATTTGGTCTATGAGATCTTATTTTTCTGGGGATTGTCAGCAATGCTGCAAGCTTCATTTTCTCCGGATATAGCTGCGGGCTTTCCCCATTTTCATTATTTCCGTTTTTGGATAGGTCATCAAGGCGTGATTCTTGCTTTAATCTATGCTACTGTTGTTTATAGAATTCGTCCAACATTTAAAAGCCTCATCAAATCTTTTATTGCGTTAAATATTTTTTTAGTTTTTGCTGTTATTGTGAATATGTTAATAGACGCAAATTATTTCTGGATTTGCGGAAAACCGGTGAATCATATCGGGGAACGCATCCCAACTCTTCTGGATTATATGGGTCCCTGGCCGTGGTATATTCTCACTGCTGAATTTGTAGCATTAGCTCATTTCCTATTAGCTTACAGCCCTTTTTATTTTATGAATAAACGAAATCGGCTCAAAAAATAATCGATACTGCTAAAAAAATCCTGAAAATAGATATTGATACACTTCCCAAAGGTGTAGATCTACTTCGCAATCCCATCTTAAACAAAGGGACTGCCTTTACATCTAAGGAAAGACAAACATTGGGCTTAGAAGGCCTCCTTCCGCCTCATATCCTTACTCAGGATGAACAGAAGATGAAAGCATTGTCTACTGTAAGAGGGAAAGAGTCTGATTTGGAGAAATACATTTATCTTTTATCACTTCAGGACCGGAATGAAACTCTTTTCTACCGGCTGGTTATTGATGAAATTGAAGAATTGATGCCTATAATATATACTCCCACTGTGGGCCAGGCTTGTCAGGAATATGGGCATATTTACAGACGCTCAAGGGGTATATATATTTCCAATAATGATAAAGGATCTATAAAAAATCTTCTCTCCAATTGGCCGTATAGGAAGGTGGATGTTATTGTCGTCACAGATGGTGAACGCATTCTGGGGCTGGGAGACCTTGGTGCGGATGGCATGGGAATCCCCGTTGGAAAATTGTCACTTTATTCCGCTTGTGCAGGTATCGATCCGGCAAAAACATTACCCATTACACTGGACGTTGGAACAAATAATGAAGAACTTTTAGCTGATCCATTATATATCGGTTTAAGGAATAAAAGATTGAGAGGAAATGAATACGACGAACTGATAGATGAATTCATTAAAGCAGCTACTGAAGTTTTTCCCAATGTTTTGGTTCAATTCGAAGACTTTGCAAACCAAAATGCATCTCGTTTACTTGAGAAATACCGTAATGGTTACTGCACCTTCAATGACGATATCCAGGGCACCGGTGGTGTTACATTGGCCGGATTATTATCAGCAATGCGTGTATTGCAAAAACCTTTGGGAAAACAAAAATTCCTGTTTTACGGTGCCGGATCAGCAGCCTATGGTATAGCCGAACTCATTGTCCAGAATATAATGCAATCTGGAATGCGCATGGAAGATGCCCGACGAAGAATATGTTTTTTTGATTCCAGAGGTTTGGTGGTCAAAGGCAGGGATCATCTCAATGATCAGAAAAAACTCTATGCTCATGACATGGTAGAAGAAACTCGTTTGCTGGGTGTCATAGAAAAACAAAAGCCAACTATTTTGATTGGAGTGTCAGGTCAGACAGGCGCTTTTAATGAATCAATAGTAAGAAAAATGGGCGAAATAAACGAACAACCGATCATTTTTGCATTATCCAATCCCACCTCTAAATCAGAATGCACTGCTGAACAGGCATATTCGTGGACGGGTGGCAGAGCCATTTTCGCAAGCGGCAGTCCTTTTGATCCTGTGACGTTGGGTAAAAAAACGTTTTATCCCGGGCAGGGTAATAATGCATATATTTTCCCGGGTGTAGGTTTGGGCGTGGTTGTTTCCAAAGCAACCCATGTAGTGGACGAAATGTTTATTACTGCTGCGGAAACTCTTGCAAATATGGTTACTGAAGAAGACTTAGATACAGGAAGATTGTTTCCATCTTTATCGAAAATTAGGAGTATATCTTTAGAAATAGCTGTGAATGTAGCTAAAGTAGCATTTGACAAAGGACTTGCGCAAGTGCCTCATCCAGAAGATTTGGAAGAGTGCGTTACTGAATCTATGTTTAAGCCAGAATATAAAACCTACGTTTAATTTTTCAGATTTCCATTCTGAATCTTATTCTTATTTCATCACTCCAATACAGTACTTGCCAATATTATTAGAAAAATTAAACTAAGGTTCTCGAAAGAATGGAAAAAATCACCTTGGTATATTCTCACTTCTGGATTTGTGGCATTAGCTCATTTTCTATTAGCTTAAGACCCTTATTATTTCATGAATAAACGAAAGCCCGATAGATGAATCGCAATTTCTTATTCGCCGTCATCATTGGAATTGTAGTCACAATGATAGAAATTAA
>DTUJ01000074.1 GCA_012964235.1 Fidelibacterota bacterium | reverse complement strand
CTCGAGGGGCAAACCAACCATGTTCCAGCCTTCAGTGTAGGATATGGTCATCCCTGTGCTGAAGCTGTGACTGATGATTACCCGGTTGAATGAAGGAGGAAAACTATAACTCTCCATCTCTTTCATATCCTCTGAAAAGAACACCCCTCCTGCAGCATCCATCAATGTATAGGCCCCCTCTCCAAGTTCAGCCACGTTCCAGGATAGGGTAACCTCCTGGGTGCCAACATCCGTCTGAAAATCCACCGCCCACTCTGTCATCCCTCCTGCAGAAGGTACAGGGCGCATGTCTACGTAAAATCGGTCATTGACAATGGAATTATACAGTGCAGCATCCCAGGAAGGAGGCGGCGGTGCAGGAGGTGCATACATATCTATCCAGTAATCATATCCTTCCGTTGCATCCGGGAATATTCCTATCTTTAGATGTATCGGCCACGAAAGCGTATCAGCAAAAGCAGTCAGGGTGATAAAGGGAGGCATGATAAAAGGTAGGGTTGACTCAATTCGTTCCGGTGCTCCGTTTAATATCCCATCATTATTGCCTGTAGTAGCATCAAAGGTTATATTCCCATCAGCCTCATCAAATCTCCAATAGCCTGCCAAGCCTTCGGAAAGAGGATCTATTCTGTCATACATATCTGCCTGAATCTCCTCAAATTCCCGGGCATGGTCCCAAATCCGAACCTCGTCCAGTATACCTACAAAATAAATATCATCATACACGGAAGCTCCCAAAGAAAGAACCGCTCCTTCCGCCTCTGCCAACGTGTTGCCGCATGTTTGAGCCTCATACACGTTACCGTCCAGGTATGCCGTCACATTGCTGGTTGAAAAAGTCAAGGCAAGGTGGTGCCAATCTTCGGGCTGAAGCTCGCCGCCGCCAAGAACCAGTATATTATCACCGCAGGAATTCATTATTTTGACCTCCAGATTTCCTAAAGATGAAACGCCCATTTCAAAATTCCTGCTGGAGGAACTTATAGCAGGCTGAACCAGTGCTTCGGACCCGCCTGGAGGTGTCCAATAAAGCTGAGCCACGGCATCGCCGCCATTTTCATAATATTCCATCACACATTCATACATGCCGGCTGTGAGATAAATGCTGCCATACCTGCTGGTCGCGCTTTGGTCGTACCAATGGTCTAAGACTGGTGCGCCATCAATGTAGAGCCTCACACCATCATCTGTGTAACTCCTGAAATTATATACTCCCGGGGTCTCTGCATGGATGCTCCCTGTCCAGCGTGTCTGATAATCATCATTAGGGATGGAAGGATCAGGACTGCCGTTCCCCCAATTGAAATCAATGACCTCATCCGGACGCACAAGCACAAGATCACCAAATGGTGGTGAAGCACCTGTTCCGCCTGTGCTGTAGTACTCTCCCATAAATGAGGAAGAAAAAACATCAAGTGCAGAGTGTGAAATAATAACATTATATCCGGTACCCGGGCTGGAAGCAACAAGATTAATCCATGCAGAAACAGTAAATGCTTCAGAACCTTCATCGAAAACACTGCCCAGGTCATTCTCAGCGATTTCTATATAATCATCCTCACCATCAAATCTTACAGCCTGTCCTGGGCCGTAAAAGACGTATGTACAGCTCCCGTCCTCTATAATGTATCCAGAATAATAATTATCTGCTATTGGATCAGTACAGCCTGTGCAGGTTGAATTGTCTCCCTCACATTCTCCACAATCATCCAGCCCGCCGTTATCAGCAAATGGATACTCTGAGCCTATACCTATATAGCCCTCACAGGCTGAAGTGCCCATGTATCCATCATAAGATTCATCGGTGCAAATCGGGGTCCATTCCCCGCATTGGCCGTTGCAGTCAATATACACATTATCGCCACCGCAGACACCGCAATCATCAATGGGATCTGTGCAGGATTCAATAACCACTTCCGCCATATAGGGATCACTTTCCAGTCCGAAACTACTGGTAACCACCAGGCTTACCTGATAAACACCCGGTGAGGTGTAATAATGAACAGGAGAAGGTTCACTGGAATAATTCCCATCTCCAAAATCCCATGACCAGGACGTCAGCTCAATGGAATTTACAATCATTGAAAGGTCAGTGAAAAAGACGGTGGAATTGTCAACCTCAAAATCAAAGAATGCCGTTGGCGCTTCCAAAAAATAAGTTGTAATAAAGAGTGCAGAACCATCGTCCAGTTCAGTCGCAGCTGGAGCATAAACATTGTCAAAAGTGTATTCCAATCCGTCATTACTCATATGATTTTCGATTCCAATTGTGCAATAGCTGCCATGGGTAGGTGTACCGCCGCCGTAATATCCAGATGAAGTATTATTAAATATTTTATACTGAATTTTTATATTCCCATCACCATATGGAGGTGCCTGGGAATTGTATAAAATAACCTGGAAAGATTCCACTGAATTTTGGTTTTGGGTCCGCATATCCGACCATTCAAGAATTGCAAATTGATTGGCGGGATCGAAATATCGAAAAACATCGCCTCCACTGGATGTTTTTAGATCATCCCAAAATGCCGCAATCATTGGAGAAGGACCTCCTGCACCCGGGACAGGATAATTTCGGAATGATTCCAAGTCCGATTCACCCATTGCTATCCACCCGTTGGAATTGACTGTTATTTTTTCATAATCAATACCGTAAAATCGGAACGTGAAGGGGAGATCCACTACCTCTGAAGAATTGGAAAAATTACCATTCCCATTATCTGATAAATTCAAATCTGTACCGGATCCTCCATATCCAGGATCAATTTCATACCAGTCATACTCAAGGGCAAGACCATATTCAGTATCAGCCATGTCATAGATGTAATATCCGTAAGCATCCGGGCCCATTGGATCTGATTCGGACACTTCTCCGATCTGTAATGTGAGTGTTTGCTGATTATCATAGCCATCGGAATTATAAAACCGTACTGTTAAGGGAATTAATGTTCCATTTACTATATCATTTCCCGTAGAAATCGTAAAACAATCCAAACAGGTAATCGCTTCATCCGGCTGGATGTCCCCCCATGATCCGTCTCCGTCTATAACTTCAACCAAATCTTCACTATAAGTTAATTCACCCATTACATTTTCCACGGTTACAGACCCGTTGTTTTGTATCGAAACGGGAATGTCAATCGTCTGATTTTTTTCTATAAATGCATCATTCGTAATAACTATATATCCGCCTTTGACCACGAGTGGGACAGCACCTGTCCATTGGTTATTTTGATCATCTTCTATATGAATCCTTAACCCTAAATCTTCCTCCTCAAGAGCTGATGGATCTAATATCATTCTAAATCCATCCCCCAGGGAAGATTCACCCGCATCAATGATCCCATAAGATGAGCTGCTATCTATGAACGTAACAAAGGGTGAGGTAGATTCCAGAGAGGCCTGAATCCCGGTTACATTTAACGAACCAAAATTTTTCAATGGGATTTGAAGATCAACAGTTTCCCCGGGATTGAAAATTCCATTTCCCCCCTCCCCATCGTCCACTGTCAACTCCTGGGTAGGATCCACATTAACTAATTTCCCTGTGATCGTAATTTCAAAAGATCCTGTAAATGGAATAAAATTTCGTTTTGTTACGGTGATGTTTACTTCACCTCCATAATTATAGGATAAATCCAAAGTTACATATCCATTATTATCGGTAAAAGCATTGAAAAATATTTCATCATTATTTTTATGTACTGTAACCATTGCGTCTTCAATAACCATTCCGTTAACTGCATACACATGCGCATTTACATCTAAAAAATTGGTCCCAAATGGAATTTCTTCCTCGAATTGTACATTCATATATTCAGGTGTATCTGTCCAGAGATGGGTCGCTGGATCTCCCATAAGATTATTCCACTGGGTAAATGCATTTATCCAATTATACGGGTTGGTGGGATAAGCGTTAAACAAAACTAATTTTCCATGAGCGAGCCCACCTCCTGCTGTTTCTATGTTCTTGGCAAAAATGCCATCGTAAATCCCCATATCGATAATATTATTGAACAGGGTGTGTGTGTTCCACGTGGAGGTTCCTATTCCTGCAATGCCCCCTTTTGGATTGGAAACAGACCCTGCCCGCAAAAATTTTTCAGAAATACTCGTATGATCTTCAGCAAAGGAACCTGTTCCGCATGTGATTACAGTAGCGAGAGGCAACATATATCCGTTATTTGCTGCATCAATATGTGAATTGCTAAATCCGCTTACGCCAATATACCCGCGATAATTAAAATAAAGCACACCCTCGTTTAACTGATTCTGCATCCAGCTTGACCAACCCCCTCCTGATGTTTTTATCCTCACATCCTCAAATCCATAGGCAGTAAGAACTTCTTCCACGTATTCATTCGTAATAGCAGTGGAAATACCTGAAGAACTTGGATCACCTATCAAAGCTGCTTTTTCAAAATAAGGAAGCATGGATGATGCATAGGTTCCCTTCTCATAGTTCAGGATCTTATTTGCAACAACGGCCAAATCAGTTGAAGAGCGCACGGAAATCCTTCCGATTAACACTTCAGGAAACAAATCATCTCCATCCAATTGACTGAAAGGATGGTCACCCTCGCATGCACTTCCATAATTATTATGTCCCCAACCCTCATAATAAGTGGGAACATTATAAGAGCCTCCCACATCACCCACCAATGCAACATACTCAGGCGGTGGAGAATACGTGCCATAGGCATCCTGAATGTAATTCTTAATGGAATAGGATGAACTCCCCGTCTCGCTCAATGACGCTGTATATACTACGTATCCACGCTGATGCCTCCAGTCCACCAGCTGCTGAAAATATGGATTACTCTCAGAATTCCCGCCGCAAATATAAAGGATAGCCGGATCCTGAAACTCCGTATCACGATCCCGATCCTCATAATTCAACACCAATGTTGAATACAACCGCTCAAATACCCTCGAAGGTAATCTCTCTGACCTTCCCTCATCTTCTCTCTCTCCTGATTCTGTTACCTCAATCTCCATCTCATCAATGACCTCCAGTGTCCGCTGTACCGGATTGTAACGGTATGGAACCACACTGATGTTCAATAAATTCAAATCCCTCATCACCAAACGGTCAGAAACCTGAAGAATAGATCCAGGATAGACAGCATCTTCTTCATAAAAGGACGCATCCATATAGTTGATCACCCCAAGGGCTTCTGTCTTCTCTTTGTTCTGAAAAGGAAAAACTTTTATATCAGGAATAATGTAAGAAGACACTACTCTGAAAGAAACATCATATTCCCTCTCTGGCTCCACTTGAACTAACGTGGAAAACAGGGGAAGTTCAGGCTTTCCGTAATCAGTGGTCGTTCCTCCGTTCAACGGAATGAATTTTGTGTATTCCCCCAGAGTTTCCAAAGATACATCTCCAGGGGTAAAGTTCATCAGCGTCTTCCCGGTTTCACTGTCCTGAAGAGTGAATTGGGCACATAAAATGCTTAACAAACAAACTGCTGTTATTGATCTTGTGACTCGTTTTATCATTATTCTCTCATAAGTATTTGCTGTATAGCAATTGGCAAATGGAGCAGAAGTTAAAAATATGGTTTTTAAATGACTTATATTTCTTCATTTTAACTACTAATAAAGAAATATCATTCAAAAGTACATTAGAATTATACACAGTAAATAGCAAAAAACCAATCGAGTGCTTGGAGATGTGAGGGTGATCACACTCCTGTGATGAACACAGGAAAAATTTATACCACACGCAGATGCAGCATTTGGCATGCGCCCTATGCGACAGGAGGAACTATGAAATTTTATTTATACTTTCTCTGGGCCTTCAATAAGAGGAGATTTGCTTTTTCTCTCTCGCCATCCTGGTCAACTGAGACAATCCTGATTGCTTTTACCAGGGGAATGTTTCGATTATCATAATTGGAATAGAGCGCATCCATATGTGCTGTGATCAAACCCAGGTCATACCCTACCTTCTCAGAGATTTGCTCATCCAGAATATTATAAAACCGTTCAATGTAATAGGGCTGAATCCACCCCGGATGGTGTAGATACTGTTCTCTCACCTGTCGCTTGTGATAAGATTTTATTGCAACCGTAGAGGCATAAACACCATTGACAAAAGTAATCTTGGCTTCTTCCTCCAGGGAATTCCAATAATCTACAGGTGCCGTATTTTGGGCATTTCCGAATGTTAGGAGTCCAATAAAAATGAGAATAATCTTTCGTTTCATAATTTTCCTTCCATTTGATTAATTATTTATTTTTCCATTAAAATGATTTACTATGGGTATCCTTCTTCCTGTACCGAATGCTTTGGAGCTCACCCGTAACCCAGGAGCAGCCTGCCGGCGTTTATATTCATTGATTCGAATTCGGTGATACAGGTCGTTCACGATGGTAATATCCGCTCCATTTGCCACTAAATCTGCAGGGCTTTCCCGCTTTTCGATAATGGCATCCACCAGGGGGCTCACTACCTCGTAGTCGAAGGGATCTACCTGGTCAGGGGCCAACTCTGCAGATGGCGGTTTGGTGAGAGAGGATTCGGGTATCCGATCACAACCAGCTGATTGATTTACCCACCGAGACAAGGCATACACGTCTGTTTTTGAAACATCAGAAATGACGCATAATCCACCGCTCATGTCCCCGTAGAGGGTGCAGTACCCCAGTGCCAGTTCAGTTTTGTTCCCGGTAGATAGAACCAGCCAGCCAAACTTATTGGACAGGGCCATAAGTATGTTCCCTCTTATACGTGCCTGAATATTTTCTTCCGCTGCGTTTCTTTCTTTTCCTCCGAACAAAGGTTCCAAAACAGTTTCATAAACCGTTACCGTATCCTCAATAGAGATTTTTTGATAGTGTATGCCAAGGTTTTCAGAAAGGGTGCGGGCATCCTCCACACTGTGATCACTGGAAAATTTGGAGGGAAGAGATATGCCGTGGACATGTTCTGCCCCGAGGGCATCAGCTGCTATACAGGCTACCAGTGCCGAGTCTATTCCCCCGCTCAAGCCTATGACAGCATCAGCATGCCCCGTTTTACAAAAATAATCCCGTACTCCCAGGCAGAGGGCATTATACATCATTTCCTCACGGGGAACATGGGTCATCTCCTGGCTTTTGCTTGCATCCAGGTCCACAATTAAAATATCTTCCTCAAAAAACTTCCCCTGTCCAATTAATGTTCCATCACCATCATATGCAAGGGATCCACCATCAAAGATCAGCTCATCCTGGGCTCCCACCAGATTACAGTACAACAATGGAATTCCATTTTCACGCACTTTTTCTTCTATAAGGGTTGTTCGCTCTTGTAATTGGCCATCGTGATAAGGCGATGCGGAAATATTAATGATAACTTCAGCACCTTCCCTCTTCTGAAGATTGGTGACCTTACACTCATAATCATGATCCCAGAGATCTTCACATATCTGGATCCCTATCTTTCTTCTCTTCCCATTCAGCTCCAATTCAAAAACTCCCTGCGTCTTTCCAGGGGTGAAATACCTGTCCTCATCAAAAATATCGTAGGTTGGAAGGAGTATTTTATCATAGGTATAAACAACTGCTCCATTTGCGCACACAGCGCCGCTATTGTATAATGCACTCTTTTCTTTCCGAATGCATCCTAGGACAGCAGGAACAGTCACCTGATTGGAAATATCCTCCAATATTTCCACATTTTTCTGTACAAAATCTCTTTCCAGGAGTAAATCCTGTGGTGGGTAACCTGTAATAACCATCTCAGGGAACACAATGAGATCAGCACCTTTCTCTACTGCTTCTCTATAAAATGATAAGATTTTGTCCTTGTTTCCAGGAAAGTCCCCCATAGTAGGATTAATTTGACAGATAGCAATTTTCATCATGGATCCCTGTGATGCATTTATATCCTCAAATCAATAACGAATATCAAAATGTGTCCAATTGTCCCCAGCCGGCTCCCATTCTACTTCTACATCATCCACAACAGACCTCTCCGGTCCCTGTTTCAGTTTATCTATGAATAGATCCAGCTTTGATTTTTCACCATTGGCCTCTAGATAGACGGCGCCACCCGTTTCATTTTGAACCCAGCCTGTCACTCCAAGTTCTGTTGCCTTTTCACGGGTAAACGCCCTGAACCACACACCTTGAACCTTCCCTTTAACCCTTATCTTTGCCTGGTAATTACTATTCATTTATTACTCGATAGTATCTGTTTAAGTCTTTTTATTACAATAGATGGAGTTTTTACTGATTCAAGTTTTGGGACGGACCATGATTTATATCCAATGACTGGTTTGTTCAATTGCAGGGCATAGGCAATTTCACTCAAGGTACCATACTGCCCATCAATTGCCACTGCTGCATCACAGTTATGCGCTAACAGGGCATTTCTTGCCACGCCCAGTCCCGTTTTAATGGGCAATGTTAAATACGCATTTCCCTCTTTTGTGCTGGTCCCCTTTAAAATACCAATACAGGTCCCTCCTCCCTCTTTTACTCCCCTGGCAACAGCTTCCATGACCCCGGTGCCTCCTCCGCAGAATACAAGCCAGTTTTCTTCTGCCATCAGTCGTCCAATTTCCACTGCATCAGCATACAGCTCCTTTCCAACGGTTCTTCCCCCGAATACAGCGATTTTTGCCTTATAATCCATCAAGGCTCCAGGCGGGTCAATGTCCTTGGAAATGGGATAGTCTCTCTAATATGCCTGATCCCTGTGATCCATGCCACCGTGCGTTCAATTCCAAGACCGAATCCCGCATGAGGAACTGAACCGTATTTTCGCAGATCCAGATACCATTGGAACGGCTCCATTGGTAAATCATGCTCCTTAATCCTCTTTATAAGTGAATCGTGATCATCTTCACGCTGTCCTCCGCCCACAATCTCCCCATAGCCTTCCGGGGCCAGCATATCCACACCCATGGCCAGATTGTCATTCTCTGCATCACGCTTCATATAAAATGGTTTGATCTCTGCAGGCCATCGGTGAATCATAACTGGCCGGTCAAATTGTTCTGATATCACTGTTTCGTCGGTTCCTCCAAAATCTCCTCCATACTCAAAATCAACTCCATTTTTCTTAAGGATCTCCACTGCATCGTCATAGGTAATTCTTGGAAAAGGAGTTGCCACTTTTTCCAATATTGACATGTCACGATCTAATGTCTCCAAATCAGTTTTGCAATGCTCAAGGCACCACTGAACAATATATGATACGTACTTCTCTGCCCAGTCCATATCCTGTTCCAGGTCACAAAAGGCAATTTCCGGCTCAATCATCCAGAATTCGGTTAAATGCCGGCGGGTTTTTGATTTTTCCGCTCTAAATACAGGGCCGAAACAATATACTTTTCCAAAGGCCATTGCGCCAGCTTCCTGATATAACTGCCCACTCTGGGTCAGGTATGCAGACCGGTCAAAATATCCCACTTCAAACAGGCTCGTTGTCCCCTCCGCAGCATTCGCTGTAAAAATAGGTGAATCGACGAGAACAAACCCGTTCTGGTCAAAAAAATCCCGGCTGGATTTAATGACCTGATGACGGACTCTCAAAATAGCATGCTGTAGTTTTGATCGAATCCACAAATGGCGGTGATTCATAAGGAAATCTGTCCCGTGTTCTTTAGGGGAGATAGGATATTCTTCAGAAACCTGAATAATCTGAATAGAGTTCACTCCCAGTTCAAAGCCGCCCACAGACCTGGCTTCTTCCCGAACAGATCCAGTGATAATTACAGACGATTCCTGAGTCAGGATTGGCTCCAGATTAAACGTCTCATCATCTGTTTTCTCCTTCACAACCACACATTGAACCAAACCTGTTCCGTCTCTGAGGATTACAAACCAAATTTTCCCTATTGACCGGGTCTTATACACCCATCCCCTTACTGTTACTTCCTCACCAGCATAGTTGCCTAAGTCCGATATATTAACCTGATTCATAGTATTCCTATCATTAAATGTGTTTATTCTCTATTTTTTACCAATTGGATAAAATTTTATTCAAAATATCTTCACCGATTTTACTGACGGCCACCTTAACAGCAAAAGAACGGGGGTCACCAATTTCGTCATCATCTTCCTCATCTATGAGTCCGTCGTTGTCATTATCAATTCCATCCGTACCACTATCCCCACTCAATCCATAAGCACCCCAGCCGGAATATTGACTCTTCATGAGAACTTCATCATTTTTTACATCATACCATTCCACATCCAACACTACGGTATACCGGTATTCTGTTACAGCTTCTTCCTTGGTGAAAGTGGACGGCGCATCTTCAACTTTTTTAATGATTCCCCTAAGAATAGAATCTGCATTTTCCTCATCTACGACACGCAAAATGTTTTCCTCCGTGAATTTCTCAAGAAGATTATCTGTGATATCTTCTGTAATACCGTATTCAGCAGTTTGGTTATCCAAGAGAGGAATTGCAATGCTTTTTATATGAGAGGGAATCGATCCTGCCAGTGAATAAAAACCGCACCCAGCCAGGAGGAAATAGATGAACAACAATATGATAGTGTTCACATTCGAAATAGTGTGAATTCTTCTCATCATTTGGAGCGTACTATTTTTTATCCTCTTGGGATTGTTTTTCATATTTCCGTTTAATTTTTCGTTCAAGGCCGTAATCATTAATCTTTCGATAAAGAGTTCGTTCACTCATTCCCAATGACCGGGCGGCAGCCCGGCGATTTTTGTTAAAAAATTTCAAAGTACGTTTGATCGCTTCCTTTTCTAAATCCTCGAGGGTCATGTCGCCAATAGCATCAGGCCGGATTAATGTGTCTGCCTGGCTGTCAATTTCCATAGTAACCGGTACATCCTGGACAGATTCATTTATATAGTGCAGTGTGTCATTCCCTCTCGCCTGCTCATTCATAATTTTCCTGATGAGTTCAACATCCTGACGGAGTAGAAAGAGCTGACGGAGTATCAGCTCATTTTCCACCCTTTCGGGGGATTGATCAACTAACACCGGAAGATGAGGATTCTGAAGAGCAGTATCCAAAGACGGTCGTAATTTCCGTTCCACCATTTCTGAAGTAACCCGTTCTCCTTTCTCAAGGACAAGGATACTCTCCACAAAATTTTTCAATTCGCGCACATTTCCGGGCCAATTATACTGTTTCATGAGCCGAATTGCCTCAGGCATGAACCCTCGATACACAATATCGTTCGTCCGTGTAAATTCCAGAGCAAACCGTTCAACAAACAAAGACAGGTCCTCAACCCGCTGACGCAGTGCTGGAACATGAATTGACACTGTTTTCAACCGATAATATAAATCCTGCCGGAAATCACCTTTTTTTACGAGAGATTCTAAATTCTTATTGGTAGCAGCAATAATCCGGACATCAGTATAGAGCGTTTTGGAATCACCCACATGAATGAATTCACCATTTTCCAAAACCCGCAAGAGCTTTACCTGGGTTTCCAATGGAGTCTCCCCAATTTCATCTAGAAATACCGTTCCTTTATTTGCAGCCTCAAAATATCCTTTTCTGTCGTCTCCCGCACCGGTGAACGCTCCCTTTTTATGTCCAAACAGCTCGCTTTCAATGATACCTTCCGGGATCGCACCGCAATTCACTATAATAAGCGGTTCATGAGTCCTTTTGCTGGATTTATGGATGGCTTTGGCCACCTTTTCTTTTCCGGTTCCGGATTCACCTGTGATTAACACAGTGATGTCCACTGGTCCAACCTGGACAATCATCTCAAGAACTTCCTGGATCGCCTCAGTATTGCCAATAATTCCAGATGTTTTCTGTAAACGATTTATATCAATCACGTTATTCCTGTATTTTTAATCATGTTATGAATAGTTAATTTGGCGTGGAGATTATTCCGGCATCTCATTTGTAAACCTCCCACATTGTTGATAAAAGTGTATAAAGATCCGAGTGTTTCGCTTCCCAGTTGAGCAGTTTTTTTGCCTGCATGGAAATTGAGGTCAGTTCAGCCGGGTCCCCGTCTCTGCGTCCAACAATCTCATAGAATATCTTCTTTTTAGTAACCTTTTCAGCCCTGTTGATTACATCCAGTACAGAATAACCGACACCGGAGGCAAGATTGACAATGAGGTTTTTATTTTTCTCAACCAGGTAATTCAAGGCAGACACATGAGCAGATGCTAAATCATTCACATGGATATAATCTCTGACTCCGGTACCGTCCGGCGTATCGTAATCATCACCAAAAACTTCCATACTTCTGCGGATCCCTCCGGCGACTTCCATGACGACAGGCAAAAGGTTTTGTGGATTTTTTTCCTTGGCGCTCACCCTTCCCCCAAGGTCATACCCGGCAGCATTAAAATATCGCAAACAGGCATACCGTAATCCTTTAAGTTTGCTAAACCATTTTAGATTTTGTTCAATAACAAGTTTTGTGTATCCGTAATAATTGACAGGCTCCACCGGATGATGTTCATCAATGGGAAGATATTCAGGATAGCCGTAAACCGCTGCCGTTGAAGATAAAATAAATTTTTGGACTCCATGTTTTGTCATTGAATTCAGAACATTCAACGTACCAATTATATTATTTTGGGCATACTTATGTGGATCTTCCATGGACTCACCTGCTGCCTTCCAAGCGGCAAGATAAACTACAGCATCAATATTTTGGGAAAATACATCATCCAGGTCTTTCTTATTTAAGGTTGATCCTATAAGCAGTTCAGCCCTTTGATCAACGTTTTCACGAAACCCCAAGGAAAGATCGTCAAAGACTATCACCTCAAAACCAGAGTCGCATAATTCAAGCACGACATGGGAACCGATATATCCTGCTCCGCCAGTGACTAAAATTTTCATTATTGCATTATTTCCATTTTAAGATTCATTTGGATTTTATTCCTTCAGTTGACGAAACACTTTGCCTACTTCTTTTTCCAATTTAGAAATCTCGTCACGAAGGTGAGCTGCATGTTCATAATCCATTTTGTGCGCTGCATCAAGCATTTCCTCCCTCATCATTTCAATTGCCATTTGCTTATCCATTTTGTCAAAATCAATTCCTTTCCTGGAATACCCAATTTTATTATCATAATCCTGAAAAGAATCGGCCACAGCAGTTGTATACAAAACATCCTCAGTTGATTTATATACAGTTTTCGGAGTGATCTTATTTTTCTCGTTAAATTTTACTTGAATTTTCCGTCTACGTTTTGTTTCATTTATCAGGAAATCCATTGCTTCAGATATCCCTTCAGCATACAGGATCACTGAGCCGCCCAGGTTCCGGGAAGCCCTGCCTGCCACCTGCATCAAAGAACTTTTTGACCGCAAAAATCCCGCTTTATCTGCATCTAAAACTGCTACAAGTGAAACTTCCGGAAGATCTAACCCCTCCCGAAGAAGATTGATCCCAACCAGTACATCAAATTCTCCCAGTCGAAGATCACGAAGAATTTTCACACGTTCAAGTGCTTTGATTTCAGAATGGAGATACTGAACCCGAAAATTCATACCAATAAGATACTCGGTCAAATCCTCTGACATACGCTTTGTCAGGGTTAAGACCAAAACCCGTTCGTCATTTTTCACTCTCCTGCGGATTTCTTCCATAAGGTCATCTATCTGCCCCTCAGTTTTTCTCACTTCTACTTCGGGATCTATAAGCCCGGTCGGTCGAATAATCTGTTCTACCACAACCCCTTTGCTCAGTTCAAGTTCACGTATAGCAGGGGTCGCAGACAAGTAAAGATTTTGATTTTGGATGTCTAAAAATTCACTATATTTCAACGGACGGTTATCCAGCGCACTGGGAAGACGGAATCCATGTTCTACTAATGTTTTCTTTCTTTGCCGGTCACCATTATACATTCCCTGTATCTGAGGAAGAGTCACATGGGATTCATCAAGGATCGTTATAAAATTATCTGGAAAAAAGTCAATCAAAGTCCAAGGACGTTCACCGGGTTTCCGCCCTGAAAAATAGCGCGAATAATTTTCGATTCCTGAGCAATACCCAATTTCACGGATCATTTCCAAATCGAAATGAACCCTTTGCTCCAGCCTTTGGGCTTCAAGTAATTTTCCCATACTTCGTAGCTCTTCAAGCCTCTCGATTAATTCCTTCTGGATTTTTTGTGTGATTTCTAACGCCTTTTCCTTATTTGTTACAAAATGCTTTGCAGGATAAATATACAGCCTGTTCACATCACGGAAAATTTCCCCCGTAATATGATCAAATGTTTTGATAGAATCGACTTTGGATCCAAAAAGTTCAATACGAACACACACATCTTCATAGGCAGGAAAAATCTCAATACTATCACCCCGAACACGGAAGGTACCTCTTTCAATGACAGTATCATTCCTTCTATAATGGATATCTATAAGCTGTCGTAATAATTCCCTTCTCTGAACATCATCTCCTCTTCTCAAGTTTATTACCTGTTCCTTGTATTCACTGGGCGAACCGATCCCATAAATACAAGAAACAGAACTGATGACTATTACATCCTTCCGTTCGATCAATGAACTGGTTGTTTTCAATCGAAGCTTATCAATTTCTTCATTCATTGAAAAATCTTTCTCGATGAAGGTGTCCGTTACCGGCATGTAGGCTTCAGGCTGGTAATAATCGTAATAGCTAATAAAGAATTCAACGGCATTTTCAGGGAAGAGTTGCTTAAACTCTCCGTACAGCTGAGCAGCCAACGTTTTATTATGGGATATGATGAGGGTCGGCCGTTGTACCTCTTCAATAACTTTTGCAACGGTATACGTTTTTCCTGAACCGGTAACCCCTAACAAAATTTGATGTTTCTGTCCAGAATCTAAACCATGTATCAATTCTTTAATTGATCTGGGCTGATCTCCCTTTGGAGAAAAATCTGAATGAATCCGAAACTCTGCCATATTGACTAATTTACCTCGGTTAATTAATAGAAAGCAATGGCAGAGATATTAATATTTTAATGCACTGGATAAGGTTGGTGCTTCATTTATTCCTGCCAAATAGACTTTTTACATAGTCTTCCCTATTAAATGACAGAAAATCACTTAAATCCTCCCCGATTCCAATGAATTGCACAGGAATGCCTAATCCCCGGTATAGGGAAAATATAATGCCGCCCTTCGCAGTACCATCCATTTTTGTCAGAACTGCTCCATCCAGTTTTATGTAATCTGAAAATTCCTTAGCTTGAACGAATGAATTTTGTCCCAGATTGGCATCAATAGTAATAAGAGATGATAAATCATAATGAGAAAATTTGTTTTTCACTACTCTTTCCATTTTAGCCAATTCCTGCATAAGATTTTTATTGGTGTGTAACCTTCCTGCTGTATCAACAATAATAATTTCTGAACCCAACGCTTTTCCTGCCGCCATACCATCATACAATACGGCTGAAGGCTCCTGAGATTTTT
>DTUJ01000073.1 GCA_012964235.1 Fidelibacterota bacterium | reverse complement strand
GTAGCTCAGCTGGATAGAGCAACAGCCTTCTAAGCTGTAGGCCACAGGTTCGAATCCTGTCCGGGGTACTTTCATCTGACTTAAGTTCCATATGCAGGTATGTAAAAATAAGTTAGGAAAAAAGAATTATAAAGGACCATAGTTAATTAATGGCTGTTCTTCGGGATTAACTTGTACTTTAGAGCTTGCAACTAATTTGACTTGAGCAATGTGGAATAAAATTACCACCTCCGCATTTTTATCTGTTAAAAATTATTGGCCTTTCTGGATCGCCTTGAGCATATATTTTCTTATACCAGCTCTACGAGGCACGGTTGATCCGCCGGAGAAATTTTATCGGATTGATACACAAATTCCCTTCATTAGCTGGATGATCATTCCCTACTATTCTTATTATTTCATCCTGTTTACATTGGGGTGCTGCACTCTGGAAAGGAACAAAATCATTTTAATTAATAAGTTACTCATGTTCCTGTGTTTCTTTTCGTACCTGATTTACCTCATTTGGCCGGTTCACAATAAAATTATTCACAGTCATATAATTGAGAACCCATTTCAAATATTTTACGACATAGTCATTATGAACTATATGGATATCAATGCTTTTCCTTCTTTACATGTTGCAATAAGTTCATTAATCAGTTTGCTGATTGGAAAAGAAAAAAGAAATCTTCGGTGGGTGTTTTGGAGCTGGTCACTAATAATTGCCCTATCCACATTCCTGGCGAAACAGCATTATTTTTATGATACTGTTTTCGGAATAGTATTAGCGGTAATTTGCTTCAGAATTTATTCTGCCATTTTTAAGTCATGAATCAAAAATTACATATTCCGACATTTTCCGTTTTCGCGGTAATGATTGTTCCACTCATGGTTCTTTTGGGCGAATCTCATGAGAGAAATGATCCTCCCGGAACACAGTCACGTTCAGATCCTGATTTTGTAGTTTCCTTGACTGTTTCCGGTGACGAAGTGAACGGCAATCCCATACCCTACGTTTTACGGTTTGGTTTTAAACCTGAAGCCACGGATGGTTATGATGAGGAAAATGATGACTGGAGTGGTGACAGATATGCACCACCACCTCCTCCTCCCCCCTCATTTGATGCAGCTTTAGGCTGGCAGCAAGACCGGTATTACACCCAAATCCTCGATGGATCTGCAGATGATCTGTTGGAACATGTCTGGGATATCCAATTGCAATATCCCGAAGACGAAATTATACAAGTAACCTGGAATAATACTGGCTGGTCCAACTTAATGACATCCTGCCAACTTCAAGATGCATTTGGGGCAGAGTTGATTTCGATTGATATGATTGACCTAATACCAGCTATCACTACAGCAGGTTGTAGTCTAGATACAACTAATTCCAACCAGCCCATACTTACAATCTCAAATCCTGCCTTCACTATTTTGAAACTCAAAGTTACTCCAATGGCCAATGCCTTTTTGAATCAAACTCCCTTTGCGGATGCAGGTGAAAATCAAACGGTCTTCGAATTAAAGCAGGCTGGCGTGAATGATACAACAGGTGCACCCCTATTTTCCCCAACAGTGGTGACCCTGGATGGCTCAGGTTCGTTTGATCCTGACCTGGACATTTTAGCTTATGACTGGGAATCCCTGGATGGAATTTCACTAGTGAATGAAGACACTCAATATCCCACATTTGAAGCGCTGGGAGTCAGTGAATCCACACAGTATAGGTTTAAGCTGGTTGTGAATGATGAGGAATTTGAATCTGAACCGGATACTGTTAATGTTATTGTTATGCCAAACCTTCCCGTTGCCGTTGCAGGAGAAGATTTCGGGGTAGCCGAAGGGATCCAGGCTGTGCTTGACGGTTCTGGTTCTTACAGCCCCGACGGTTTCAATTTGTCATTCACCTGGACAGTTCCGATGGGGATCAATGATTATTCAGGTGTAACTGATGATAGCCTCATCTTTACTGCTCCGGCAGTTGACGAACCGACAGAATACCTATTCTCTTTGGTTGTAAATGATGGAGAATTTGACTCCGGGCCCGATTCAATTCTGGTAACAGTCTTGGAGAATGGACCACCTGTTGCCAATGCTGGAACTGATCAAACAGTTATCGAAGATATAGAAGTCACCCTAGATGGATTACATTCCTATGACCCTTCCACCACAGGAACGTTTACGTACCTGTGGACATCTTTTGATGAATCAATCAATTTATCAGATCCGGCGGCAATGAATCCAACCTTTCTTTCTCCCCAGGTTGAAGATACAACCGATTTCATGTTTACTCTTGTTGTGAATGACGGGGCATACGATTCAGAACCGGATACGGCTACTGTAACTGTTCTCATGCAGAATTTCAATACTGAACTCGTTGGCCACCTGGAATATGAACAGGGCCTCAACGATGTATGGGGATATGCAGCCAGCAATGGAATAGAATATGCTTTAGTAGGATCAAACACTGGCACTTCAATTGTGGATGTGACAACCAATCCATCTGAACCGGAAGAAGTAGCCTTTATTTCCGGTTTGGAATCCACCTGGCGCGATATAAAAACGTACCAGAATTACATGTATGTGTGTACGGAGGCGCAACAGGGAATTCAGGTTGTGGATATATCTTCACCGGAGGAGGCAGCCCTTGTAGAAACCTGGACCGGCGACAATGATGAGGGAGTCAGTGTACACAATATTTTCCAGGCGGATGGATATCTTTATGTGGTTGGCACGAATGCATCTTTTGGGGACATGCATATTCTTGACCTCTCAAATCCTGCTGCACCCGTTTTGGTTGGAACCTGGACTGGAGAATATCTCCATGATGTGTACGTCCGGGACAATTATGCTTATGGAGCAGGGATTTACAGCAGTACAATGTACATTATTGATATTTCAGATAAATCAAATCCTACTACTGTAGCCAGTTGGACATATCCCGGGAAAGCTCATGCCTGCTGGCTCACTGAAGACGATAATTATCTCATTACCGCTGATGAAATTGCCGGGGGACATGTGAAAATCTGGGATATACAGGATTTTAACAATATTAATCTCGTTACAGAATGGACCGCTGCAGATGCAGAAAACCTTACAGTTCACAACGTTTTTGTTAGAGATAATTACCTCTACTGCAGTTATTATGTTTTTGGCCTGCAAATTGTGGACATATCTGATCCCTACCAACCTTTTCTGGCGGGATATTTTGATTCATACCTGGGAGAGAATGAATTGTTTGGCGGGAACTGGGGTATCTATCCGTTTACTGAAAGCTGTAACATTTATATTTCTGATAGATCAAACGGCCTTTTTGTAGTCGATTTTCCTG
>DTUJ01000072.1 GCA_012964235.1 Fidelibacterota bacterium | reverse complement strand
CATATAAAACTGCATATCCATAGTGCCCAGCATTTCCCGATCCAAAAACTCCAGACTTTCCCGTATTTCTGTTCCTTTCTTAAAAAACGATTGAATATTCACTTCCACATTCAACCAGAAAATACCTGCAAGTCCTACGAAAACTATTGTCAAACCTGTCATTAAAACCTTCCGGGGATACTGCAAGACAATCTTTCCAATCGTGTTTGCAAACCGTTCCAGGATACTGGATGAGGTCAAAGCCCTGGAACTAATATTCCAGGATTTCATCATGATCAAAGAAGGAAGCATAAGGGAAGAAAGAATCCAGGCCCAGGTGATACCAATAGCAATGGATACGCCATACCCTGTCATCACTTCGATGGGGGCAAAGATCAAGGAGAGAAATGCTATTGCAGTTGTCAAACTCGTGAGAAAAATTGGCAGCATCAAAGCATCCATGGTTTGCCGGACAGCTTCTCTTTTATTTCCTGTTTGCCTGAATTTCTTGAAAAATTTTGCTAGGACATGAACACCATCAGAGTTTGCAATAGTTAACAAAATAATCGGCATGGATGTATTCATGAGCGTGAACAGAAATTTATCCGATCCGGTTAATCCCCGAATCCAGCCCATGCTCCCGGTCATGGCAAATAATGATAAAAAAATGACGGATAAAACCATACCCACAGCGGGGACACTTCGCAGGTTTAATAATAAAATAAGTACCATTACAACCATTCCCGTTCTTACAAGCATCATCACATCGTTTCGGATTAATTCAGAAATGACTCCTGTGAGATACGGCGCTCCGCCGAAATGAGTTTCATACCCGTCTAAATATGTATCTGCTTCAGCCAACAGCTTTTCTGCTAAAATATCATTGGATGCGCCATCCAATGGACGGACGATAACGTTTAAAAAATCCCCATGCTGGCCAATAACCCTGTTTTTCACATTTGGATGGTTATCTAAGTATATCTTTATTTCCTCCAATTGATTTACGTTCAGCACTCTGTTCGGTAGAAGTTCATTTATTTCCAGAAATCCATCTTCACTATCCATGCGATTCATGCTTGCCATGGAGATGACCTCCTCAACATCAGGTATGGCTTCCAAGGCAGCAGTAAAATCCCAAAGTGAGGTCAAAGTAGTTGGATTATAAATCGATTCGCCCGTTTTGCCAAAGGCGATAAAAATCATTTCAGTATTTCCAAATTCTTCTTTCACTTTATCCCAGGTTTTCCTGGATTCCATGTTTTGCGGTAAAAGTTTCATCATATCATCTTCAACTTTGAAAAAACGCAACCCGGAGCCCAGGACAAGGGTTAAAATCAGGCTGATAAATACCGTCCGCCGGGGATAATCAAGAGATTGATTTATTAACCAGTTTTTCATTTTTTGAGTAGTATAATTTTTATAAGGCGTGGAAATTAAGTCGATTCCTCTTTATGTAACTTGATTAAATTAATCACTGAAATCATCTACTTTATTTTCATCCAATATGAATAAATTATATACCGGAAAAAATCCTGTTGTGATCGTAGGGAATGGAGAGTTTCCCGCCCACCCGATTCCGTTAAACCATTTGAAAAATGCAGGAACAATTATCTGCGCTGATAGCGGTGCGGATCAGATCATTTCACATAATTTCACACCTGATGCTATCATTGGTGACATGGATTCCACAAAATTCAAAAAAGAAGATTTCAAAGGTCTTTGGATTTCATCTCCGGACCAAAACAGAACCGATTTGCAAAAAACCCTGGATTGGTGCATTGCCAATGATGTAACTGAAGTGACTGTTTTGGGAATCATGGGAAAAAGGGAAGATCATAGTTTGGGGAATCTTCATATTTTAGCAGAATTTTCTCAAAAGATGGACATACAGTTTATAACTAATTACGCTGTGATTTACTGTACTCAAGGCAAGAAAATATTTTCATCATTAGTAGGTCAACAAATCTCAATCGTTGCAATTGAAAGTATTCAATCCATTTCAACTGTCGGGTTAAAATACGAATTGAAAAACGAACCCTTCCCACCGGCGTGTAATGGGATCAGTAACGAAGCAATCGGTGAAACATTTACAATAGAATCAACAGAGCCAATCTGGTTATTCATCAATCATTTAAACTAAGATTCCTGTGCATTATTTAGATTGGTTTGCCATTGGAGGATATTTCATTCTTCTGCTGGGATTGGGATTCTATAAATCATCAAAAAAGGAAGATGATTCGGATTTTATTTTAGCAGGCCGGAAGCTGAGCCTGCCCGGATTTATAGCAACCCTGGTTGCTACCTGGTACGGCGGAATTTTGGGCATCGGAGAAAACACTTATCATTATGGAATCCAGACATGGTTTATTTTTGCCTTTCCTTACTATGTGTTTGGATTGCTCTTTGCAATATTCCTGGCGCCAAAAATCCGGAACCTATCCCATCGTTCTATTCCGGATCATTTTCGTAAACATTTCGGACATAAAGCAGGAATTTTCAGCGCTGTACTGATTTTGTTCTTAGCGTCACCGGCTCCGTACATTTTAAGCTTTGGGATATTACTTCAGCATACGCTGGGTTGGAATCTTCTTCCTGCAATCCTCTTTTCAACGATTGTCAGTTTGATCTACATCTGGTATGGTGGATTTCAATCTGTCATCAGAACTGATATACTGCAGTTTATTTTCATGTTTACCGGATTTGTATTCCTGCTGGTTTTTTCCTGGAATTATTTTGGTTCCCCAAAAACATTATTCACAGAATTACCGGAACACTATTTTGATCCCACCGGGGGAAATTCCATCCAATACATCCTGGTCTGGTTTTTTATTGCATTATGGACATTTATTGACCCGGGCTTTTACCAGCGAACAGCTGCTGCGAAATCACCGGAAACGGCACAAAAAGGAATATTGATTTCTATCGGGTTCTGGTTTGTTTTTGACCTCCTGACCATTTCCACCGGATTATATGCTGTGGCAATTCTCCCAAATCAAACTGCTGCCATGGCGTACCCGGAATTAGCATCGCACATCCTCCCGCCGTTTGTGTACGGCATTTTTCTTGCAGGTTTGTATTCGACGATTATGTCAACTATTGATTCCAACGGGCTCATCAGCGCTATCACTTTTGGAAGAGATATTTTAGGAAGAATTCAGAACAGGGAAAACGTCGGTGATACCACAGCCAATATTCGAAAAGGTCTGGTTGTCATGGCAATTATTGCTGTTCTCTTATCGGTGAGTATTCCTTCCATCGTGCGTTTGTGGTATGTCATTGGTTCCGTCATCGTTCCGGGGCTTCTCTTTCCGTTCCTGCTCACATTTTCAAAAAGAAAATTGTTACCCAGAAAAATAATTCAGGTCATGGGAATTCCTGTAATTATAAATTCATTATGGTTAATTTGGGGAAACATAAACGGTGCATATCCATTACAGATTGAACCATTTTATCCGGGATTAATTATTTCAGGTATGCTTTTATATCATTTTGCAGAAAAAGATCTTTAAATAAATCCAGTCACATTTATTTTTTCGGATTACTCATTATTAATTAGTGTATTAATGTGGTTTACATTTCAATATTACAAATATGTAATTCTAGTGATTTGCTGATTATCAATAAACACACTTATTATGCACATTAGGAGTTAAAATGGGGAAAGAAAAACTAAAAGTAGGTGAAATATCCAAACCCAGATTTGAATTTCGATCCTTTGGGCAGGATTTTAATAAGCAAGCCGAACGAATGGCAAGATTATCTGTTCCTATTCCGGAGAAACTCCGGGTTCGTCATTCCCCGGAATCCTATATCATGTCACGTACCAATGATATTAACAATACTAAAATCCGTGATGGGAAAATGGATATTAAAACATACGTCCAAACTGTTGACGGATTGGAACAATGGAATCCACTGACGAAAACAGAATTTCCCATATCAGTTAATTTTCTTAAAAGTGATATCTTTCCTGCATTTCAAGTAGAGTTGCCCGTCTTCGAAAAACGCGAATATACCATGGATGAATTTCTGGCTATGGTTAAGGAACATCCTGATTTACAAGCTGTCAGTGTGGTGAAAGAACGGTTTGGATACATGGTAAATGACACCATTTGTGAAATGGGAAATATTCTGATTAACGGAGCAAAAGTAATAACAATTAATTCTGAATCCACAGAGTTAGACGATATTAAAAAAACTGTGATTGATATAGGCCTTGATGACTTGGAAAATATCAATTACCTCCAGGCCATTAAACGCGTTATTGGATGGATTGATAAATCACTAGCAAATTAGAAAGGAATTGTAATGGGCAATGAAATTGAATGTAAGTTTTTGGTTTCTTCCTTACCGGAAGGCATGAGTGGTACCACCATGCATCAAGGTTATCTTCAACCGGAAAAAGAACGAGCGGTTCGGATACGTACAGTTGAAAAAGATGGTTCGAAGAAGGGTGTCCTCACAATCAAAGGTCTCAGTGATGCCAGCGGAATGAGCCGCTATGAATTTGAGATAGAAATTCCAGTTTTGGATGCAGATCATTTACTCTCATTATGTGATCAACCTCTCATTGAGAAGACACGATATAAATACGACTATGAAGGTGTGACCTGGGAAATTGACGAATTCCACGGTGTTAATGATGGACTTGTTGTAGCCGAAGTTGAACTGGAAAGCGAAGATCAACAATTTGAAAAACCGGATTTCATTGGTGAAGAAGTGACCGGACAAGTAAAGTACTACAATATGATGTTGCTGAAAAATCCTTTTTCAACTTGGGAAAAATAATAGTCTTTGATTAAAAACTTTCTAACAGGGGGCATGCCTGTCCACATTTGCATTGCACTAAAATTATCCAAACCCGTTTAACCCGGTAACATCCATCAGGTATCAGATTCCGAAAGAATCTTTCGTGACAATCAGTGTATATAACTCCGTGGGACAAAAAGTTGGAGATTTAGTAAGTAACCTGCATCCGGCGGGCTATCACAATATCATGTGGAACAGCATGGATAGGAGAAGAAGTCAAAGGGGATTCCCGGTATTAAAATGCCACTCTTATTCAAAATCCATTTCAATTTTGGATGAATAAAGAAGAGTAAATACGGTTACTCTTGTTGTAATTAATTAGTGTCCTTACTTTAAACCTGATTTTCCATTTCATTACTATAATGCCCCAATGCTGCGGCGCCATTGCATTGTGCCCGGTGGTAAAATGCTTTTTGCGCTTCAGGGATGTTTTCTGACTTCCCGCCCCAGGCATTCAGAGCAGCTGCCTGGAGGGCACGTCCATAGGAAAAACTCAATTTCCAGGGCAGGGCATCGTTCATGGCATTCATTGAATTAAGATGCTGTGTAGCAACCAGATCACTCTGCCCGCCGGAGAGAAAACAGATCCCCGGAACAGCAGAGGGGACAACCCGCAGGAAGCACTCAATGGTTGCTTCCGCTACTTCTTCCACTAAGGCTTGCTCAGAGCAATCCAAAGCAGAAATGACCATGTTCGGTTTCAGGATCATTCCCTCCAGCATTACTCCCTGTTTAAATAATTCATGAAAAACAATGGTAAGAGTTTCTTCCGTTTCTTCAAAACATCGGTCGATGGCATGGTTGCCGTTCATGAGCACTTCCGGTTCAACGATGGGGACAATTCCAGTCTCCTGGCAAAGGGCTGCATAGCGGGCAAGAGCATGTGCATTAGACTCAAGGCATGCACGAGTTGGAATTCCATCTCCAATGGTAATGACGGCACGCCACTTAGCAAACCGGGCGCCAAGTTCATAGTACCCTTCCAGACGTTCCCGCAATCCATCTAATCCTTCTGTTACCTTTTCTCCCTCATGTCCAGCCAATGGTTTGGCACCAGTATCGACCTTGATCCCCGGAAGCACTCCCTTATCCGATAGTAGTTTTGAAAATAACTTTCCTCCATTTAAAGTTGACTGCCTAAGTGTCTCATCAAACATAATGACACCACTGATAAATTCTTCCATCCCCTCCGTTGTAAATAATAGCCCCCTATATTCAGCCCGTTTAACTTCTGAACTTTCAGTACCAATCGAAGTAAATCGTTTCCCGATAGTTGGTGTGCTCTCATCTGCTGCTAAAATTCCTTTGCCATCAGTAACGATTGCCTGAGCAGTTTCAATTAATTGAGTTCTATCCATATTTTTTCCTTACTTCATTTGTTTTTATTCGTTTGAAATCTTTATCAACTTGCGACTGGTTGTCTGATGTGGTTCAGCAAATCCGTAAACCAGGGAACGTGAATATCAAACGGTTTGCCGCCTTTGATTCTCGAAAGATCAATCAAGGTTAACTTCCCGTCTTTATCTTCATCCATTCCTACAACACCGCTTTTCCCCTCTAGCGCATATTCAGCAGCCAGAAAAGCCGATCGTTTGATCAGATCAAGGTCTTTATCATTTGGTGTTGCGGAGCGGGCAAAATATCCGCTTTTCTGTACGAGTGTTTTCTCCGCACCCAATCGTTTTGCAAATTGTTTCGTAAACCACTGCCCCGGATTTATTTCATCCAGACGGACATGCCCAAAGGCATCGCGTGGTACGGCTTCACCCCTGGCTTCTATTTCGTGCACAATTGTATCAATTCCTGCTCCTTCACTGAGAAAGATATTCACTCCGTCTTTTTCGTCCATTCTTTTCTTCAGGCGCTCCACTTCCCGTTCAAAATCAATTGTCAGTTCGGGGATATAAATAGCATCAATATCCCACCGTTCTTTGTTTATGAGCAGCTCCGGTAAAAACTCTTTTGTATCTAAATGGTTTCGGTATGCTTCAGCAGTAGCTGCTGTGAGCCATCCGCAATGGCGTCCCATAACTTCATGGATTATTAATTGTCTTGTACTGGTGGTATTTTCATTGGCGATATTTTCAAAAAATACTGCTCCCTGTTCCGCTGCTGTCCAGGCACCTAACGTTTGAACGATGGGATAAATATCATTATCAATGGTCTTTGGTAACCCTACTACGATGAGCTTATGACCCGCTTGAGATAAATATTGTGCCAATTCTGATGCGGTAGTATTGGTGTCATCACCTCCTATGGTGTGCAATATATCCACTTTATCCTGAACCAATTGATTTGCAGCAATCCCCAGCGGAAGATCACCTTCCTTTATATAACCATGTTTTTTGCAATCCTCAACATTGGTTAATTTCACTCGGCTGTTCCCGATAGGGCTTCCACCAAACCGATATAAAACATCAGGGTTTTCTTTCACATATGATGGAATTTCAATACTATTCCCTAATAAGAGACCTCGGTAACCATTCAGGTATCCAAGTAACTCAGCCTTTGGAACAATCTCATTATATTTTTCGATCAGTGCACCAATGGACGCAGAGAGACAGGGAGCAATACCTCCTGCTGTAAGAAATGCAATTTTCATTAATGAAATTTTTCCAAAATAATTAGCCATAAATTTAATTAGATTTCAGAATAATGAATTGTCTTATTTTTTTACAGTTCCGTAGAAACTCTAATGATAAAGCAACCTATCTGGATTCCATCACAAAAGCAAATTGACCGATCACAGATGACCAAGTTTATGAAGTATGTAAACTTATCCCGCCATCTCTCACTGAAAAATTATGATGACTTATATTCTTGGTCCATAAAGGAGATTCCCTCATTTTGGGAATCCCTCTGGAAATTTAGTGAAGTGAAACACTCAACTCCTTATTCAAAAGTTGTAGATGATACTTCTAAAATGCCGGGAGCTAAATGGTTTACCGGTGCTCAGTTAAATTACGCTGAAAATTTACTGCGATTTAAAGATTCTAAACCGGCCATTATGTTTAAGGGAGAAAATCAAAATCCCAGAATTCTTACCTACCACGACCTAAACGAAGAAGTGAAAAAAACAGCGTATGCATTGCGAAACATGGGAGTAATTAAAGGGGACAGGGTAGCCGGATTTATACCAAACATGCCTGAAGCCGTTATAGCAATGTTAGCAACTGCTTCTATCGGAGCAATTTGGAGCTCCTCTTCCCCGGATTTTGGAATTAAGGGTGTTCTGGATCGATTCGCTCAAATTGAGCCGAAAGTCCTGTTTGCTGCAGATGGGTACTTTTACAATGGCAAAAGATTTAACTCCCTTGACAAACTGGAAGGAATTTTGAAAGCCTTACCCAGCATTGAAAACGTGGTGATAGTCCCTTACACCAGAGACCAGGCAGATATTTCTTCAATTCAGAATGGTATCCATTATAAAGATTTTCTTCCTGCAGGTATAGTTCCAGAAATTAATTTTGAGCAACTTCCATTTGATCATCCTCTTTATATCATGTATTCCTCCGGTACCACAGGATTACCAAAATCGATTGTACATGGGGCGGGGGGAACGTTAATTCAGCATTTGAAAGAATTATGCCTGCATACCGATCTCACAAGAGATGATACCATTATTTACTTTACAACGTGTGGATGGATGATGTGGAATTGGCTGGTTTCCTCTCTTGCAATCGGTGCCACAATTGTACTCTACGATGGATCACCATTCCATCCTGATTCTGGAGCAATGTGGAAAATGACTCAAGATTTAAAAATAACTGTTTTTGGCACCAGCGCTAAATTTATCGCATCAAGTCAGTCAATCGGTGAAAAACCAAAAAAAAAATATATTCTAAATAAACTAAAAACTATCCTTTCCACAGGTTCTCCATTAATAGAGGAGAACTACGATTTTGTATACGAAAATATTAAAGAAGATGTTCAACTTTCTTCCATCTCTGGCGGAACCGATATTATCTCCTGTTTCGCTCTTGGAAATCCAATTCTTCCAGTCTATCGAGGAGAATTACAATGTCGCGGGTTGGGAATGGATGTCCAATCATTTGATTTAGATGGAAACTCAGTTACAAATAAAAAGGGTGAGCTGGTCTGTGCTTCAGCTTTTCCATCCATGCCAGTTTATTTTTGGAACGATCCTGATGGAACAAAATACCAACAGGCTTATTTTAACACCTATCCCGGTGTGTGGCATCATGGAGATTACATTATGATAAATGATTTGGGAGGTGTAAAAATATTTGGCAGAAGTGATGCCACTTTGAACCCGGGTGGAGTTCGTATAGGTACATCAGAAATATACCGCGTTGTGGAAAATCTTCCAGAAATTGCAGATAGTCTTGTTGTCGGGCAAAAATGGGGAGATGATGAACGAGTTATTCTGTTTGTTAAATTAACTGAAGACACATCTCTCCATCATGAATTTATTCGAAAAATTAAAAAGACCATTCGATCAGAATGTTCACCAAGACATGTCCCAAAAAAGGTTATTGAAATCGCAGATATTCCTTACACAATCAATGGGAAAAAAGTAGAAATTGCTGTCAAAAAAATAATCCACGGAGAGGACGTGCCTAATCGGGATGCCTTAGCGAACCCGGAATCATTACAATTCTATCAGAATCTTCCTGATCTCCAGACATGATTATAGATTTTGCCTGAATAATAAGGAATTAAAAAAATCATTTTTAGCCCCTTCCTGTTTAATAATTTGTAAATTGAAATAAATTTTGCGGCGCTTATCCCCACCAATGGAATTATTCTTTCTGTAGGTGTTTGTGATCAACAATAAGCGTCGCTTTTTTATTCCTTCTTTTCCGGTTTTACTAACCTCAAATTATTCGGAACTTAATTAATCTATTATTGTAAGACAGGTGTTGATCACAAAAAAACAGAAGGGAAAACATACTATGAAACAAATAGATAACGAAAACAGAAAAACGCTTGTCTTCACTGTTGTACTTGGATTCATTATATTGGGAACTGTTGTCTACCAACATCTTTCTTCCCCCGGAGAATCTACGATGGATGATTTTTCAATAGTGGAGCAGGAATTCGTGAAAGAAATTCCTGTTCCCATAATAGACACAATAGAGCCGGATGAATGGGATAAAGAAGTTAATTCAACTGATGACTTTTTAGGAAATGAGGCAGTATCAACTCTAGACGAAGAACCTATAAAGTCATTTTCTGAGGCATTTGCAGAAGCACGCTCATTGCTCGGGTCGGGAAAAGCCTTTAGCTGGAACGGATCAGAATATTCCACATCCTATGCGGAAGAAGAAAATAGCCGGGAACAACTTATGACACCTGGGGTACCAAAAGATGATAACAAAACTGAAAACTTTGCTGAAGAAAAAAATCAGAACACTCTAAAGAGCCAACATTCTATTGTTGTCCACAATAACCAGCAATAAGTGAACACGATCGATAAGTAAAACCGGGCATTCAAATTTGCATGTCCGGTTTTTTTATTTTAAAAATTCTTGTCTTCATTAAATTAATCTTATATCTTCTGTCCATGATTTTTTAAATGTAAACGAAAAAGATATGGTGAGTTGCTATTTAATAGACTGTTAACCAATCTAACTTGGAATTCGTTCCGTTCGTTTTATCTTAAAGAATAATAATAAATATTAACACATACATAGAAAGAGGTCAAATTTATGGCTGAACGTGAACAAGGAACCGTTAAATGGTTCAGCTCATCAAAAGGATATGGATTTATAACCCCCGAAGAAGGCGATGACATTTTCTGTCATTTTTCTTCCCTATCAGGTGATGGATATCGTACTCTCAAAGAAAACGATAAGGTGGAATTTGAGGTTGCCACAACCGATAAAGGAAAAGAAGCAAAGAACGTAGAGAAAATATCTTAATTCCCATTTATTTATAATAGGCATCGAGTCGCAGATTTTCGTCTAAGAAAATCACAGTAATTTCCCAAATAAAAAATTCACTTTGGGTCTAATTTCTGCTATAAAAAAAATTAGATTATATGTTATTTCTGCAACTCGATGAATCTGATCATCATTTATAAGTATTTCATAAAGGATACAAACAAGTTAAAGCTGTACCTTAAGGTAGATTTACAATTCAGTTTGTTTTGCTAAGTATTTCAGTTACCTTTTGTTGAAGTGCTCTAAGATTAGTTTCTTCACCATTTATTAAAAATTTTGGCACGGCAAGCCGAAGTTTGGTAGATCTCAGTTCACTCACTTCAGTATTAATCTGATTTTGTAGCGCAGGATCTTTAATATCTGATCTTAACTGATTAATATTTAATCCAAGCTCACTGGCTAATTCTAAAGGTAAATGTTCGTTATTCTTTAACTCCGTATAACGACCCATTATTTTTTTATGCATCTCATTATACATCCCCTGATTTCCAGCAGCCAAGGTATATAATGCGGCTAAATTAGCCTGTTTGTGGGAACGAAGAGGAAAATTTTTATATACAACTCTCACATCTTTCGGGTATTTTTTTAAAATTCTATCTACCGTACCGGTAGATCTTGCACAGTAGGGTCATTGATAATCCATCCATTCTATGATTGTGACTTTAGCATCTGTGGGACCTTCATAATAAGAATTTCCAATGGGGATATTAAAAATTTCTTTTGGTTTTTCTTTCCAGGTACCATCATCCAATATCAGTACTTTTGGCCCATTTTTTATCGTGCCTTCCCCAATAACTTTCACTTCCTGGGGAAAAGAAAAAGAACACATAAATACAAGCAACAAGGTGTTTTTAAGAACTGACTTTCCCATAATGAGATATCACTTTCCTTTCTTTTGGTTTATTTTATCTAAAACTTTTCCCAATACAGTTCATACTGAATACCAGCATTTAAATGCTAAGAAAATTGTTTGTCATCTGTTCTTACTTGTTTTATTAAACAGGTTAAATGTATTACAAAAAACTCTTGTTGTGCAATTTATTGTAACCATTCAAAAAAATAATGAGGGATATTTTCTGTATTACTAAGTCATTGAAGAAATTTCTTAGGTTCCTTGATTAAAAAAGAAACAAAATTTATGCTAACATATTACATAATTTCATATTTTAAATTTTTGATTCAAGGCACCTGTTTTCTTCTCAGAGATAAACATTTGGTGCAACTATAAAACTCAAATTAATTTATATATGCAGACACCGGAAAAAATATTACTAGACCGTATAAAAAAATCCAATAAAACTGCCTTCAAAGATCTTTATTATATACATTATCCAGTCCTTTTTCGATACGTCGTTTACCGGGTTCGTGACAGAGAGATTGCGGAAGATATTGTCCAAGAAACATTTGTTCGGATATGGAATAATCGATCTCGTTTGGATTCGAATAAGTCATTTTTTTCTCTCATTGCCAGAGTAAGCAGCAACCTCTGTTACGATCACTTTCGTCATCAGAAAGTCAAAATACAACATCAGGAAAAATTACCGGGATTGTATAGTAAAAATAAGAATAATCCTGAATCCGATCACGATCTGAACGAAATGAAAGAAGCAATCTGGAATGCAGTAAATGATCATTTGCCTGATAAATGTCGTGAAATCTTTTTGTTAAGTCGTAATGAGAGAAAAACAAATCAGGAAATTTCTGATCTCCTTAATATATCAAAACGAACAGTTGAAAATCAACTCTATCGAGCACTAAAAATTTTACGGAAACTACTAAAGAATTATCTGTAAGTAACAAAGTGGCTTCATCCGTTATATGCACAGAAAAAGAATATTTTTTGAAATACTATGAGATCATTTGACAAAAAAATAAAGAAAGAATTCAAATTACTCTGGGAAATGAGTTCTGAGATACATTTGCCGGAACCGCCCAATACCGATGATGCCTGGATGGAAATGGAACAGCTGATTGAACAAAATGAAGTGAAGGGGAAGCTTTCACCTGCAAGGTTTTATCCCAGGAGAAAATTTTTACCTCAACCACGTTTTGCATATGTAATAGCGGCAGTACTCATTTTCACATTGCTTAGTCAGCCCGCTTATTTATGGCTGACTACTGAATCATTTATAACTGACCGCGGTGAACAGATATCTTTTAACTTGCCGGATGATTCCAAAATTCGTTTGAATTCAGAAAGCAAACTCACTTTTCGATCATCCTTTAATGAAAAATCCCGCCTGGTTACCTTAAGTGGCGAAGCATATTTTGATGTGCAATCAGGATCACATCCTTTTATCATTCAACACGAAGATGTTTCTATCAGGGTTATTGGAACACAATTCAATGTACGAACAATTGAGAATGAATTCGAAGTTGCCGTAAATGAAGGAATAGTTCTGATTTCAAATGATCAAACCAACGACAATCCGGTTCATATAAGAAAAGGACAATTTGTTTCCTTCAGTAAAAAAGAATCTCCTGGAACTCCGGAAGCAATCGGACATGACCAATATCCAGGCTGGATCTACAATAAATTTATTTTTGATCAGGAAAATCTTAGCGTCGTTTGCAAAGAAATTGAACGTAAATTTGATGTTGATATTGAACTTGAAAGTGATGGATTAGAAACAATTACCGTCACTGGAGTTATAGATGCTAAAGATCTAAGCCGTGTCTTGCATACGCTTTCTTCGCTGACAAACCGATCTTACAAATTTGACAATAAGAGGTATACGTTCTACTAATTTCCCCCTCCTGACAACAGGACTTTTCCTGTCTCTTTTTATAGTATTTTCCAACACAGTTTTTCCCCAAACCCATAGTGACAGTCTCTCTTTTAATTATAAGAATTCTCCTCTAAAATCTGCTCTAAACTCTCTGATACATCAACACCACATTGTAGTTGTGTATCAAGACCGTCATCTAAAAGACAAACAAACCTCAGCCCGCTGTTCAGGCTGTACAACTGAAGAAGCTTTGGATACCCTGCTTGCAGAGCATAATCTGAACTGGGAAAAAGTAGGCAATCAGTACATAATCTCCACACCAGATTCTAAAGAGGAAATGTATACAATTCATGGATATGTTCGAGATTATATTTCCGGTGAATCTATTCCTTACGCCAATGTATTCTTCATGAACACATCCACTGGCGGTGTTACCAATCAAAATGGATATTTTTCACTGAAAGCACCAAGGGGGAAGCATACGCTTCAAGTATCCTATATAGGATACGAAATGGTTAGAAAAATCGTTACAGTAATGGAAAATATCATATCATTTTATTTAATTGAACTTCACCCCACAGTTCTCAGAGGAAAAAGAGTCACCGTCACTGGAGGTAATCTTGAATTTATGGATCAACCCATTAAATCCGGGCGGATATCCTTTTCTCCTCGACATATTGCTTCCCTGCCAAAGTTGGGGGAAACAGATGCATTTCGATCCATGCAACTGCTGCCCGGTATTCATATTGGAAATACTGGTTCTGCTGGACTATACATTCGCGGTGGGACGCCGGATCAAAACCTGATCCTGCTGGACGGTATACCTATTTATCAAACTGATCACTATTACGGTTTTTTCAGTGCCATTAATTCAGATGCAGTTAAGGATATACAGATATTTAAAGGAGGATTTCCAGCAAAATATGGTGGCCGCACCTCCAGCGTCATTGAAATCACCGGAAAACAGGGAAGCACGAAATACAAACGTCTAAACATATCCACCAATTTACTCACCACAGGATTCACTTATGAACAACCTCTCTTTGGAAAAGGAAGCCTATTTCTAGCTTACCGAGGCTCTTATTCTCACTACTACAAAACTTCTCTCTACCACCATATTTACGATTTTCTAACGAATGAAGGAGGATCAGAAAACAGTACTGCAATATCTATTCCCGATTCCACATATACACCCAATTTATCCTTTTCAGACTTTAATGGAAAAATTACTCTTATACCCACTAATAAAGATGTTCTCTCATTTAGTTACTTTTCCGGAAAAGATGAAATTTCACGGATGTTTGTGTTTCCAATCAATAATAGCATAGAAAAAATAGAGGACGGAATTAAGTGGAATAACACAGGTGCAAGTGTTAACTGGTCCCATGTATGGGGAGGTATGACTTATTCATCTTTTCTTTTGAGCAGTTCCATCTATAACAGCTATTCTTTTAGTGAATGGGCATACCCCTCCCCTCTCTCCACAATAGAATTGACAGATGACAATCAAATTGAAGACATAACCATTCAATTAAATAATATAAGCAAATTAAATAGTAGCCATACTCTTGAGTTTGGTTTTTTTTACAATCGATATTTAACAAAATTTATTAGCAAACCCAAGTTCTCAGCTATTGAAAGGTCCTTAGTTCCTGAGAGAGGAGTACTAAGTTCAATATATTTCCAAGATAAATTAAATACAGACAAACCTCTTAATGCAACTATTGGATTCCGGGTTTCCAACTATGACTTAACCAGTGATTATTATATTAACCCTCGTGCATCCTTCACTTACGCTTTTACAGATTGGTTTACTTTGAAAGGATCAGCTGGTCAATATACACAGTTCTTGCATCGTTTCAGTAATAACTTTATGATTGGTGGAAAAAAATTCGTCTGGATCCAATCCAACGAACAATTAAGACCTCTCACTTCACAACAATTCGATATAGAATTCCAGCATGAGAATGATTATTGGACCACAGGTGTAAGCATCTATCAGCGTAAGTATAACAACTTGCTTGATTTCTCCCGACTGGTGAGTCCCATGCATCCTTACTTAGCTTTGAGTGAAGGAAGTGATCAAGATAATTTACTCATGGGTTCGGGCAATTCTAAAGGGCTGGAACTGTTTCTACATAAAAAATCTGGTCCCCTTCATGGTTGGTT
>DTUJ01000071.1 GCA_012964235.1 Fidelibacterota bacterium | reverse complement strand
TCCCTGCTGAGTTCTCCCTGCACGGAAACTATCCCAACCCGTTCAATCCGGTTACAACTATCCGCTATTCACTTTCAAACAGGGCTAATGTAACAGTATCTGTATATAATCTCATGGGGCAACAGATTTTTGACTTGGTAAACAGGTATCATGATGCAGGTTTCCATCAGGTAACCTGGAGCGGAAAAGATAATGTTGGAAATACTGTACCAAGCGGTGTTTATTTCTACAGGGTGACAACAAAGGATGAATCATTGACAGGGAAAATGCTATTGATGAAATAATATTGTTTATTAGTATTCTTTAAGAAAAAGGGCTTTTCGAAAGCCCTTTTTTTTGTCCTATGAAAAGCCGGTTTTACTTTTTAAAGAAATGCCCTCTGAAAATTGTTTCCCATTTCTATCCTGCATTATGGGATCCCTAATTCCACAAACAAACTCCGCACTACGAGACCTAAACCTGGATTAGGGAATGATATTAGTAGATACCGCCACTATCTGGTATATACCAGATATCCTTTTTCAGGTCAACACCGCCGCCCATTTCTTCCATGACCACACGATCGATAATATATACGCCCCGTTCGGCCATCTGTGCAAAAGTATCCTCACCTTCAACAGCAGGTATATGATCGGGAAAGTTTCTCCTTGTTCTGCTAATCCAGTATGTGTCAGAGAGATTTGGTTTATCAAATGCCTGCCCAACGCCCTCCTTGCCTAACAGGAAACCCAGTAGTCCTCCCCATGTTGCTGTAGGATTGTCCGAATCCCAGCCGGTGAGGGACCCTATCTGTATGGTTCTGGGCAAATCACCCCCGCCATAGAAGAGACTCACGAGACTAGCTGCGAAGTTGATGCCAGCGTCAAAAGGCTGGTTATAGACATAACCATCGCCGCTGCCTACCTGATAGCGGGCATAGATTGCATCCCGGGTTGTCTCCCAGTCATTTTTATCATGATTGGCGTCATACTCGGCTTTTATGAAATCATACATACCTGCAACATAGGATTCATCCGGCAATCTCTTGCGTGCCTGTTCCGCCAGCCAGATCACTTTTTCTTCCATGCTCAGTTCGCTGTCAACGTAGGAGGCCAGTGCATACATGATCACATAAAATTCCGCTGCCCACTCAGCATTATTCTTTGCTGTTGTCCGGATGGGCAGATGAGCCATCTGCAGTGCTATATCCGGTCGTGCAGGCGCAAAGAGACCGAAAATCTCCGTGGTTAATTGGGCGTCTATCATTTCATAATTGGAATTATATTCCGGTTCACTTGTGACTGGCGGCAGTAGTCCACCCTTCATTAGATAATAGGCTGTCTCATTTGATACCCATAAGAAATTCTCACTATTGGTTGCATCTTCATTAGAATAGATATGACGCAGCCAGCCCTTGCTAATCTGTTCGGGGGAAAGGATACTCACATTATGGATGTCCAGTAGGTGCTGATACATGTATTCAATGTCCGTATCATCATCAGCGCCCCAGGGCTGACTATCATAGATAAAGTAGAAATCGATGGTATCAGCATGAGGAACAAAGTTACCCCAGATATTCCGCTGATCCGGACCGCCCCAATGGTCATCGGTATAAAAAGGCGGTTCAACTTTATCCATTTCAGTGATCAATCCTGTCCAGTTTGCAATGCATTGGGCCAGCCAGAAGCCTTGCAGCTGATCATGGTATTTTGACCGGGAAATAACCCGGTCAGTCCGGTTGGGTGTGTATTTGTTGTAGCGTAATTCAGGATCAAACAGTTTATTGGCAGTACCAACCATATTATCCTGGGCATGAATTCCCGTAATGATCAGAAAAAAAACTGGTAAGGACTTTTTCAACCGTTTAAATAAAAAAATGGCGGGAGGGGGGGGATCGGACTCATAACCCGATTTGTGGTTTTTAATCAATTTATTCTGGCCAATTTCGGATAATATTTCTTGCCAGTTTACCTGCATCTGTCAGGTCATCATCAGACCAGCCGCCAGATGTACTCGCTCCGGGGATTAATATGGACCACTCTTCCTCTTTATCATTTACAGCCCAGTTGCAATGGCTTATTTTATTGTCGAAGCACCAGGTCATCCATTCATTTGCTTCAGAGTCAATTTGACTGTAGCCGATTGAACCCCATTCTGTTACAAATAGTGCAATACCATCATTAAGTGCTGCACTGGCCCTGTCGCGTAACCATTGTTGGTGGTGTACAGTATAAAAATGCAACGTGTAAGCAATATTGGAATAGCCGGTTATAGGATCAGCAGCAGCAAGATCAACCCTTTGGGACCATTCAGGCGTTCCCACAATAATTAAGTTATCGGGATCAATTGCACGTATGGTAGCAATGATTGAGATAGCATAGGGTTTAATTATATTGCTCCAAGAAATATCGAGAGGCTCATTGTATAGCTCATAGATCACATTATCATATTCACCATATAGATTTGCCATTTCCTGGAAAAATAATGCAGCTTCATTGGTATTATCTTCTGCATGGTGCGAATGCCAATCAATAATAACATATAATCCTTCATCTATTGCAGCATCAACAACGGTTTTTACTCGGTTCTTATTTGCAGTTTTATTATCAAGATATCCACCAGGATCTTCAACACCCATTGCCGCCCTAACGATGGTCGTCTTCCAATCAAGTTTAAGCCACGAAACAACTTCAGATTTATAGTATCGTTCACCACCCCAATTATCATTACTCCAGAAAAAACTGTTCCCAGCGAAGCATACTGGTGCACTGTGTTGATCTAGAATCCTGTTCCCGTTTACTTGCAAAAGACCATGTATTTGTACCACAGTCGTATCCTCCGGCATTACAGCGCTATCTTCTGGATTGTTATTTTCAGCACAAGATATAGTTATTGAAATAAGAACAAGAAGGACTAATAATTTTAATATTTTCAGGTTCATAGATTTATCTTTGGTATAAAGATCTAGCAGAGTACAGCTTTAAAGATAGATAAATTTAAATTCCAACAGCAGCTCATCTTCCTTACAAACTTTTTTTGAGTTCTCTGTCTGCAGACAAGCCAAGCACTTATAAGTTAATTCAAATTAAGATTCAATAGAGAATAAACCACATTTTTCACCTTATGAATTATATATGGTAAAGGTTTCACTCCTACAATATTCTGCTTTATTTTCCCATAAAATGTGTAATTTAACCGTCAATTTATCGAGAACAAACAGTAATATCCTACCTTGTTCTGGGCCCTTAGCTCAGTGGTTAGAGCAGCGGACTCATAATCCGTTGGTCCGGGGTTCAAATCCCTGAGGGCCCACATGATTGTTTTTACTTCGGTATCGAAGAGAGAGCGGGATTTATTTCCCGCTTT
>DTUJ01000070.1 GCA_012964235.1 Fidelibacterota bacterium | reverse complement strand
CCATTTTTTTCCATAACCATCCGCAATCCAGTGACAAAAAGATCTCTGAAAATAATCAGGGAAACCATCCAGTATTCCACTACACCCAAAACTGCAAATGAGATAAAAGCAGATGAGACCAGGATTTTATCCGCCAGAGGATCTAAAAAACGACCCTGTGCAGTTACCTGATTATATTTCCGGGCAAAGTATCCATCATAGGCATCTGTAATGGAAGCCACAATAAAAATGAATAATGCCCATAAATTAGAATAAGGATGCTCGTAGAAAAGGCAGATAATAAAAAATGGTGTCAGGACAATCCTGAAAAATGTGAGAAGATTGGGAAGGTTGACTATAATTGTGTCCTCCCTTCTATTGCCCTCTGGAGGGTGGCCTCATCGATGTACTCAAGCTCTCCACCAACTGGAATCCCCCTTGCAAGCCGGGTCACTTCCACTCCTTTTCCGTTCAATATTTTTCCAAGATAAAGTGCGGTAGTATCGCCTTCAATGCTGGCATTCGTGGCAAGAATTATTTCCATACCCTCTTGAATACGTGTTAAAAGCCGATCGATAGTTAAACTGTCCGGCCCGATTCCATCAAGGGGAGAAATAACCCCGCCAAGAACATGGTACAAACCCCTGAAAATACCCATTCGTTCAAAAGCATAAATGTCCGCCGGATCTTCAACAACACAAATCAAATTTTTGTCCCGTTTGGGATCAGAGCAGATATGACAGGGATCATCCTCGGTGATCCCGCCGCAGGAAGAACATAATAAAATCTTCGTCTTGACGTCCATAACCGCCTGTGCCAGATGAGCAGAATGCTCATTGTTGGACATCAGGACATGAAATGCCATGCGCTGAGCCGTTTTCTTTCCAATACCTGGAAATTTTGCAAATTCACTGATCAGGCGTTCAACACTTTGTGGATATGATTCCATTCTACATTCCAGGCATTTTCATTCCGCCCAGCATATTTCCTGTAACGGCATTCATTCTGTTTTGACTCTCTTCCTGTGACTGAGTGAGAGCTTTATTTACAGCGGAAATAATCAAGTCTTCAAGCAGTTCTTTCTCTTCTTTCAGGGCTTCGGGATCAATTGTTAAGTCTAAAATCTCCTGCTTTCCGTTGGAAACTACTTTAACCATACCGCCGCCTGAGTCTGCTTCAACCACCAGGTCTTCCAGCTCTGATTGGACATCTTCAATTTTTTTCTGAATTTCCCGGGCCTGTTTCAACATTCCGGTCATATTGCCTTTATTAAACATCTTTAACTCCTAAGTTATTATTTCCCCATCAAACCGTTCGATTATCTGTAATAAAGTCTGGTCTTTTTGGGGAGCATTATTCTTATTCTGTTCTTCAGTATTTTTAGTACTATCGGTGGAAATACTTTCTCCTTTTTCATCAATTTTAAATCTGAGAATAACCGATTTTTCAATAGATTTTTCAACCTGAACTTCTATCAAATTTTTATTTTTCTCCAAGAGGTTTAAATTAAACTTTGGCTGGCCTGTCATGACCACTTCCAATACTTTTCCATGTACTTTGTTTACCATACAATGATCCAGAATCGTTCCAATGGATGGGCGGCTTGCTGATACTTCCTTGGTGATCTCACCCCAGACCGATTGAACCTCCTCCAGGCTTATTGAATTGCCGCTTTCTGGATCTGATTCATTGCCCACTTCCCCTTTCTGAGACTTCACTCCTTCTTCCGGAGCCGCAGCCAATTCTTCCGGGGGTTTTTTATCCTCTGTTTCCTCTTGAGCCTTATGGACAAACACGGATTCCTGTGAGTCTTTTTCATACGGCACGGATGGCTGTGAAACCGCCGAAGTATCATTTCCTCCAGATTGGCTGGAGGGTTTCAATTGCTTTAACAGGTTTTCCAATGATACTGTAGAATCCATTTCAAGGAGTTTCAAACACATCATTTCCAGGAGAATATACGGTTGAGCTGCCCGATGAATTTTTGCTTCCATATCTGTCAAAATTCCAGCTATTCTTAAAAGATTTCTCCGGTCCCATTCTTTGGAAACAAGTTCATAGCGCTCTTTTAATTCCAGGTTCAAATCATAAATCTCTAAAGCACCCGGTACAGAAGCCAGCAACAGGTTTCGAATATGTTTATTGAACCCAATGGCCATTTCTCCAGCTGATATTCCCAGCATCCTTGTTTCATGAAGAAGCTGAACAATCGACTTTGCATCTTTCGCCTTCAATGCCTTGGTTACATTGAAAAAGGTGTCATGGGGAATTAATCCCATGACAACTGTGGAGTCATCAAAGGTAATTTTATCACCGCAATATGCAATAAGCTGGTCAAGAATGCTCAGGGCATCCCGCATACTTCCATCGGCTTTGGCGGCAAGCGCTTTCACAGATTCATCATCAATAGATACGTTTTCAGCATCTAAAATAGTTCCAACGTGATCTATGATATTTGAGGAAGTGATCCTGTTAAAATCAAACCGCTGGCACCGAGAAATAATTGTAGCAGGAACTTTTTGAATATCTGTAGTTGCCAGGATGAACTTCCCATGTTTTGGAGGCTCCTCCAGGGTGCGGAGCAGGGCATTAAACGCCTGGGTCGTAAGCATGTGGACTTCATCAATAATGAAAATTTTGTATTGGGCGTTCATGGGTGTATACTGAATCATTTCCCGAAGATTACGAATTTCATCAATTCCCCGGTTTGAAGCACCGTCAATTTCCAAAACATCCATGTTCCGGCCATCGGTGATTTCCATGCAATTTGAACAGCTGTTACAAAAATCACCCGGGGTCTTCAGGCAGTTCAGAGCTTTGGAAACTAAACGCGCTGTAGTTGTTTTTCCCACCCCTCTTGGACCTGTAAACAGGTAGGCCTGGGCAACGCGGTCCTTCTTGAACGCATTGGTTAACGTATGAGTTACATGCTCCTGGCCAACAACCTCTTTAAATGTCTGGGGGCGCCACTTCAGCGATAAAACTTGGTATGCCATCAGGTGATATTCATTAAAATTTCATAAAAATTCAATGCCTAAACTACAACGGAAAAAGAATTTCGGAGTGTGAATAAATCTATAAAATTCTAAAAATTGGCCGTGCGCCATGATTCGTTATCTCTTGCAGTCAATTCAGACAGGACAGTTAGCTCCATTCCATGGTCCACTGGCACATGATGCCAGCTGATTACCGCTGCTCCCTTCCGGGCCTGACGGGGTTCACAGTAGCACCATTGCAATGAATTGAAATTTCAACACCACTTATTCTACTGAATCAACGCAGAAAATATCTCACCATGTCTTTAATCCTGCTAGAGCGGGTTGCAGGTTACAGGGCACCGCTACCTCCCCATCCAGCACGACCAATATTTCCGTG
>DTUJ01000069.1 GCA_012964235.1 Fidelibacterota bacterium | reverse complement strand
CTTTCCTCATTTTATCAGTTCACTCCTCCAGTATTTTTTTGGAATTAATCCCAGTCCAATTGCTGTTAACTGACTCAAAATAAATAGTAGCAGCCAGAATAATGCTTTATCCATAAAACCATATGAGTGAAGACCAACTCCAAGCATATTTACACCAAACCAAGAAAAACTAGTTAAATTATTCCCAAAGATTGCACAGAGCATAAATCCTCTTGCCCTAATGAGTCCAGATAGCCTGGCATGTAAAATGATTGCATTCCAAATTACAATTAATAAAGCACCATTTTCTTTTGGATCCCATCCCCAGAACCTTCCCCAGGATTGATCAGCCCAGATACCGCCTAGAACAGTTCCAATAAAACTAAACAAAAGACTAAAGCAAACAATTCCATAAGCCATCCGGTAGAGATCTTTTTGCTGAGCTTGTGTTAATGATGAACTCAAAAGTCCACGAAAGACATAAAATAATCCTATAAATCCGGCAACAAATGTTGAGCTGTAGCCGATTGTAACGGTGACAACATGAGTAGATAACCAGAAATTGGAGTCCAAAACAGCCTGCATCATTTCCAAGGTATCTCCACTTAAGGAAAGATGATGAGCAATAATCAGGGTTGTAAAGCCAAGAATTGATGATATAAATATTCCGATTCGATTTTTATAAAATTTTTCTAAGATAATTCCCAACCCAACTGTAATCCATCCAATAAAAATTGCGGAAGAGTATAAATTAGTTACAGGTGGTCTTCCTTGCAGAACTATCCTGAATATTAATCCCAAGGAATGGATACCAAACGAAAAAATTAACAAAAATAAGGCTGCTTTAATTAACGGGGTCGGCCAACGCAGCCAGGAGACACAAAGTAATAAAAAGACAAGGAGATACAGTACAATACTTTTAAAAAAGAATTGAGCCTCGTTAAATAATACTTCTGCTTTAGCAAGGTTAATTATTCTGGGAGATCGTGACTGGTGAAAGGCCAGTATGCGGTCTATCGACTGATTAAAAATTTTTGGTTGATTATGAACATTGGCATCAAAGGTGAGTGTATACAATTGAATTAATGGATGAAAATTATAGGTTGGTATATATTCTGTTACACCAAAACCCATGCTGTTCCAATCTTGGCTGAGAATATTTTCCAATGGAGGGAGTGGTTTAATTATACTCATCTCGTCAATGTAATTGTACTGCTGCATAGTAGTGTCTATTGATGCTATTTTCTTTTTTTGCTCTTCGGATAAAGTATCAAACTGATGATTAGTTTCCTTGATAAATTGCCTCATCTCCTGAATTTTTTTTTCAAAGGATAATAAATTTTTGCTGAAGGAGTGAGTTCCCTCAATAAAATAAGAATTTTTTAACCGGTGGTAGAGCATAATTCGGTCATAAAGATTGATGACTTCCTTTTGATAGGGGGAGCGTAATTGTTCATCAATTTTATGGATAGAATTAGTTTGATTGCTGATTGTTTCAAAATGGGGAACTAAATCATTAAAGGAAACAGTTTTCTTTTGTAAATCAAAAATACCCAATAACATTTTGACTTCTGGATTATTTATGAGGAAAACAGGATAATCATCTGCTTTTTCGGATTGGGTCAATACGGTTAACAACCACTCAATTGCGGAAATTTTAATATTATTTAATTTAATTGTTTGTTTGCCCTGAATTAAAATCAGGGTATTCCTGGCTACCGAATCAAGGGGCTTTATTCGACCGTTATGAAGCACTGGTATCGTTGCAAATTTCTTCACAGTTAATGATGGTGACTTCATATCTGTTGGTGATATTCTAAACAACAGAAAAAATCCTAACATAAATAATATCGAAATAATGACTAATTTGCTTTTCATCTGCTATTTTTTTTAGAAAAACGGATTAAATAACTTAAAAACTGAAAAATAAGTCCCGCAGCTACCAGGAAACAGGCTAAGTAAGGAAACAGCCATGCAGGATTTTGAACAACCTGCAGGATAGATAAGGTATCATTTTTTCCAAAACTAGCTTGATAATATGTTTTCCCACGATAACGAAGAGGGTGATTCATATAAATTAACACATCCCGCATTTCCTGTTTTTCCTGATCATTCAGATGAACGAGACTGGAGAAATTTTTTGGAATATCTGTCCCGGGATATATATCATGGTTAAAATCTTTTAGTGTAAGACTGTAAGGCGTATAGTAACGAACTGGTCGGAGGATAAGATCAAATTCATTGTCATGAAACACCAATGTTTGTGGTTTTTCAATCGCTCTGGATAACAACCAGGTTCCGAGAGATGTACCCTGCGATACAATTTCTACAAATACTGTGACTAAATTAACCAGATTATCCTGGGTAAAAACTGAGTTTGGATTGACGTAAATTTCGGTTCCAATTCCCTTAGTAACATGAGGAAGATTTACTTGTGTTTTATTACTGCTGTTTGTGGTGAGTTTTGCATTTGGGAGATAGGATTTTATTATTAATTCAAAGGGGATTTGAGGATGCGAAATAACATTCTGTTTTTTTAGGATTGATTGAGGAATACTGATAACTTGATCATAGTCTGGATTGGCTCTGTCAATAATAGCAAGTTCAATCTTGCGTATATCCTCAGAATAATTTTTCGTTTCTCCTTCTTCAATGGATAGTTGGCTTTCAATTCCAAAAAAACTCGTTAATCCTCCACCTAAAAGAAAAGTCATTACACCTAGATGGATAGCCAACAATCCTAATTTTTTTAGTGTATAAAGTTTGTTAATAAAAATGACAGTGAACAGGTTTATAAAAAGTATGATCCCAATGAGCGTGCCTCCGGGAAATATTGGAATATTAAAACCTGGGATTATTTCCCAAAAGATAAAAAAAGATTGGAAAAACTTTTTTTGTGTTAAATATATTCCTAAATGAACTTGGGATAAGGTTCCCCAAAAAATAATAATGAGGAAACAAATCAAGCAGAATAAAGTGGTCTTAAGCAAAAATGAAGTCTTAAGAAAAGAGTTTATTATTTTAATCAAACTGTTTCTTATCAGATGATTGAATTGTGTGTATTTTTTTACTCATTTTTTAAAAGTTAGAACTGTCTTTTTCATATCATTATCCTAAAAAAGGCAGATAAAATCTACCTCTAAATAGCCACTTATTCAACATTAGGTGGGTCTATAAAATAACGTTGAAAGTGATATTTAATGTTGAAACGTTGAAATTAACATTTTATAGAGGAGAAAGGGGGTTTTGGTATACTGTCTCACCTCTTTCAGCAATGCTTATAAATAGGTAAATTGAAGGGATGAAAAAGATATTGCTAATCATGTTATCATCTTACAGTAATCAATGAAAGCACACTATTTAGGTCACATAGTATTTTATGTAA
>DTUJ01000068.1 GCA_012964235.1 Fidelibacterota bacterium | reverse complement strand
TATTGAAGGAGATCGGTGAGGATTCGAACCGTGAGGGTTTAATAAAAACCCCAGATCGTGTTGCAAAAGCTTGGGAGTTTTTCTCAAGAGGGTATCGTGCAAATGTTCATGACATTATCAATGGAGCTATTTTTGAGGAAGATTGCAGTGAAATGATCGTGGTGCGTGATATTGAATTTTTTAGTGTATGTGAGCATCATCTGATACCATTTTTTGGTCGTTGTAATGTAGGATATATACCGAATAAAAAAATTATTGGATTGTCAAAAATACCACGGATCGTGGATGTATTTTCTCAACGGCTTCAAGTCCAGGAAAGATTAACAAACCAGATTGCTGAAACTATAGAAGAAATTTTAGATCCTGTTGGAGTGGGTATTGTTATGGAAGGTCGTCACTTGTGTATGCAAATGCGGGGTGTTGAGAAACAAAATAGTTTTGCTACTACATCGGCAATGTTGGGTCAATTCCGCGAGTCTGTCGAAACACGGTCCGAATTTTTGAGTATTATAAGGATGAAACAATTTTAATGATGGTAAAGTATGATTTAGCAATTTTGGGTGGCGGTCCCGGAGGATATGTGGCAGCAATCCGAGCTGCTCAGATCGGGATGAAAACAGCCATTATTGAAAAGGATAAATTAGGGGGCATTTGTTTGAACTGGGGGTGTATACCTACAAAAGCATTGTTGAAAAATGCTGAAGTGGTTCATTATATAAAGAATGCAGAAAAGTATGGTATAAATATTTCGGATTATACATTGGATTTTTCCCATTCAATCGCCCGCAGCCGTGATGTAGCCGACAGGCTTTCAAAAGGGATTGCTTTTCTCATGAAGAAAAATAATATCAACCATGTTATTGGAGAGGGGTATCTTTCTTCCAAAACCACAATTGAGGTAAAAAACGATAAGGAAAAAGAAACTATTCATGCTGAGAAAATAATTTTAGCAACAGGCGGAAGCCCGCAAATTCTCCCTGGAATGAAATTAGATGGGAAGTGTATCATTTCCTATAAGGAGGCAATGGTTTTAAAAAGTATTCCCTCCAAATTGATTATCATTGGGTCAGGTGCTATTGGAGTGGAATTTGCTTATTTTTATAATGCCTATGGCACAGAGGTTCATTTAATTGAAATGCTTCCAAACGTTTTGCCTATAGAAGATGAGGAAATTTCTAAGGAATTGGCCCGTAATTTTAAAAAACTGGGTATTAAAATTTATCCCAACACCACCGTTCAACAAATAGAGTTGAAAAATGATAAGCCCCAGGTAAAGATGGAACGGCAGGGAAAGGTTGAAACCCTGGAAGGTGATATCGCTTTGGTAGCAGTTGGCATTACTGGGAACATTGCAGGTATTGGTCTTGAAGAAATTGGTATTTCGACTGAAAATGGGTTTATCAGTATAAATGAATATAATCAGTCTTCAATTCCTTCAATTTATGCCATAGGCGATGTTACAGGTCCGCCCTGGCTGGCGCATGTTGCTTCGGCGCAAGGGCACGTAGCAGTAGAACATGCTGCAGGGAATGAAATTAAACCAATAGATTATTCAAATATCCCAAATTGTACTTATTGTCAACCACAGGTGGCATCTCTTGGTTTGACAGAGGCTTCTGCCGTAGAAAAAGGATTTCAGGTAAAGATTGGCCGGTTTGATTTTCGTGCAAGTGGAAAAGCAGCAGCAACCGGGGATACTACGGGTTTTGTGAAGTTAGTGTTTGACAGGGAATTGGGAGAACTGTTAGGAGCACATATAGTTGGATCGGAAGCAACTGAAATGATTGCAGAATTGGGCGTTGCGAAACTATTTGAAGCCACCTGGGATGAGCTTGCTGGAACTATCCACGCACATCCTACTCTATCAGAAGCGATTATGGAAGCAGCCCAGGATGCAAAAGGATTAAGTGTGCATCAATGAACCTGCAGGTACAAGATTTAGGTTTGTGTTCTTATAAAGAAGTATGGGATTTACAAAAGAATATTCAAGCTGATCGTATAGCTGGTAAAGATCAGGACACTCTCTTGTTGGTTGAACATAAACCGGTGTATACCTTTGGGAAAAATGCTAATAAAAATCATCTATTACAGCATTACCCAAAAAATGTACAAATATATCATATTGAACGGGGTGGAGAAATAACCTTTCATGGCCCAGGCCAGCTCGTAGGATATCCAATTTTAGACTTGAATAATTACAAAAAAAATATTAGTTGGTATATGCGCTCTTTGGAGCAGGTTATTATAGATACGTTAAATCTATATGGACTTGAAGCGATCCGGAAGGATGGACTAACCGGAGTCTGGATAGGGGACGAAAAAATCGCAGCTTTAGGGGTTCGTATTTCGAGATGGGTGACTATGCATGGTTTTGCATTAAATGTGAATACGAATTTGGATTATTATGATGGAATAATTCCCTGTGGCATACTGGAGTATGGAGTAACCTCAATGGAAAAGCTGTTTAACTATAAAATCAATATGGATGATATGAAAAAAAATCTGATTTCCTGTTTTCGGAATATTTTTTTAATGAATTAATTTCTATGAATTTATGAATCAAGTCCGAACCATAACAAGTAAGCCGAAAATACGACTCCGAATTGGCCCAAATTATTCTTCTGTAACAAATGTGGTACGAGAGAATAAACTTCACACAGTTTGTGAAGAGGCGCGCTGTCCAAATATTTATGAATGCTGGGAAAATGGGACTGCAACCCTCATGATTTTGGGAAACGTGTGCACCAGGGCTTGCGGGTTTTGTTCGGTAAAAACGGGGAAACCTACCTGGAACGATTCCATGGAACCATTCAGGACTGCTCTAACCGTGAAGAAGATGCGTCTTCGACATGTAGTGATTACCTCAGTTGACAGGGATGATTTAAAAAATGATTATGGAGCGGAAATTTGGGCAGAAACAATCTCTCAAATACATTCATTTGTTCCCGACTGTACCGTGGAAGTACTGACGCCGGATTTTCGGGGATATTATCCTGCTCTGAAAAAAGTTTTTGATTCGAAACCTGAACTATTTTCGCACAATTTGGAGTGCGTTGAACGGGTCAGCAGAAAAGTACGGCCCCAAAGTAATTGGCAGCGTAGTTTGAGCGTACTTCAACATGCAGCGGATTATGGTTTGCGGACCAAGACTGGTATAATGGTTGGCTTGGGAGAGACTAAAAAAGAAGTGTTGGAAACAATGCAGCAAGCAGTTGACTTGGGAATAGAAATCTTTACGGTTGGGCAGTATTTACAACCCACTCAAAACCACCTTCCTGTAGCTCGTTATGTATCTGATAATGAGTTTTTAGATTATAAAGAAGCAGGTTTGGAAATTGGTTTCAAGATAGTTGAATCAGGTCCGTTGGTGC
>DTUJ01000067.1 GCA_012964235.1 Fidelibacterota bacterium | reverse complement strand
CTATACTGCTTCCATAAGTGAAACCGGTTCTTCATCAAGCCAGGTAAAGAGCTATGTAACCAATGCCTACAATACCTTTAGCCCACGCCCGGAATTTGTAGCCCTTGTAGGAGACGCAGGCGGTTCGTACAATGTTCCCACGTTTTATGAAGATTGGGGTCATGATTATTATGGAGACTGGTGTGAAGGCGACCATCCATATTCCCAGCTGGATGGAGATGATTTACTCCCAGAGGTCCTGGTAGGGCGAATATCCGTCCGTTCATCTTCGCATATATCAAATGTAGTCAATAGAATCATCAACTATGAAAAGGCAACCTACTTGGGAAGCCTGAACAATTTTTATGAACGGGCTGCCGTTGTAGGAGATCCAAGCGAATCAGGTCTTTCAACCGTGATTACTGCCCGTTACGTGGAAAATATTATGGAAGCCTACGGAATGGAAGATATCAACCTGAAAATATCCGGGAGCAGTTGGACCTCCTGGATGGAAAATCAACTTGATGAGGGGGTATCTTATTTTCAATACCGTGGTTTTTATGGGGTGAGTGGTTTTGATAATGGGGACATAGATGATGTAAATAATGGCCATAAGCTTCCTTTTGCCACCGTGTTGACTTGCGGGACTGGTTCTTTTGCCCAGGAAAGCACCTGTTTGTCTGAAAAATTTTTGAGGGCAGGTTCTGCATCAAACCCAAGAGGTGCTATTGCGGCGGTATGTACCGCTACCGGTAATACTCATACTATGTTCAACAATATTATTGCTATGGGAATTTACGATGGTCTTTTCCCGAAAAATCTTGGAACGGCAGGTGCAGCTCTGGCAAATGGGAAGTTGACATTATTTAGTGCTTATCCCACAAACCCATATCATTGGGTTGATGCGTTTACTCAGTGGAATAGTCTTATGGGCGATCCAGCCACCCATTTGTGGACCGATACTCCAACAGTATTAAGTGTTATCCATCCCCTTGTGTTGCCTTATGGAACGAATTTTGTGGATATAGCGGTCTATGATGAAGATGAAAATCCTGTTGAGGATGCTATGATAACTTTACTGATGGGTGATGATATAATTTTCACATCTGGGTATACAGATGAAGAAGGCTCACTCACCATGAATCTGGATTATGTTTCTAATGGAACTATTTCAATCACAGTAACAAAACAAAACTGTAAACCATATGAAAGTACAATTATTTTACATTCTGATGGAGCTGTTGTAAATCTTGATAATGAACTTGATGTGCAGATACATGATGACGATGATGGGATTGTAAATCCCGGTGAACAATTTGGTTTGTCTATTCCTGTCAAGAACTATGGGACGGAGAATGTCTATGGAATTTCAGCTACACTCGAGTCATTTTCCGAATTTGTCACGATTTCCGATGCAACTGTGGATTATGGTGATTTACTTCAGGGTGAATCTGAATTTGGAGATGATTTTGCAATCACATTGTCTGAAACTGCTATTGACCGTGAAGATATGAAATTAAGGTTAACCATCGTTGATAATGCCAGTAATGAATGGAATGCCGTCATTCCCATTGATGTTTCCGGTGGCTATCTTGTCTCTACAGGCATATTTATCCAGGGAGGGGGAATTAGTCCCGGTGAAACAAAGAGTGTTTCAATAACTCTTTCAAACCGGGGTTCAACCTCCACTGGACAGGTATTTGCTACTTTGAGCTCTGGCTCGTACGCAATATCTGTTGTGGATGGTTCCGGTGCCTGGGGGGAGATTATGCCGGGGCAATCAGTCCAGTCAACTGATTCGTTCACAATTTCTGCCTCTAATGAAATTATTAATGGTACGGTTTTGGTACTTTCCTTAAATATACAATCAGACGAAGGTTATAACCGTGTGGAAACCATTCCCATACACATCGGTGAAGTTACAGAATCGGATCCGCTGGGCCCGGACAATTATGGGTATTATATTTATGATTCATGGGATACAGGATATGAATTAGCACCGGCTTATGATTGGATCGAAATTGAGTCTATTGGTACAAACCTTGATATTTACGATCCAGGTCGGGGAAGAGGAACCTGTTCGCTAAATAATAACATGCTGTGTGACAGTGATTATGATTGTGATCCATGGGGTGGACAATATTATGGGACCTGTGAATATTTTGAAACCACTGTGGATGTTGATCTGCCATTTTTATTTTCCTTTTATGGTGTCCAATATTCTTCAATCAGCGTGTCTTCCAATGGCTGGATAGCATTTGGACATTCCGAACTGGAAAGCTTCAGGAATTATCCTGTTCCCGGTGCGGGGGGCCCATCGCCCATGGTAGCGGTGTTCTGGGATGATTTGAAGACGAATAATGGGGGAGACGTGTATATTCATGATTTTGTTGGAGAATTTATGGTTATCCAGTGGACTGATATGCGCACTGAGGATGCTAATTCACTGGAGGATTTTCAGCTTATTTTATATAATAATTCAGTTCCACCCTACGGGGATGGGGAAATGAAACTCCAGTACAAGACATTCAATAACACCACCAATGGGAGCTTTGGCGGATACACACCTGAACATGGTGGTTACTGCACTGTTGGCATTGAAAACCATAACTGTACGACAGGACTGGAATATACCTTTGATAATGAATATCCTGTAGCAGCCAGGACAATAGTCGACCAGTCAGCCTTGTTTATCACCACAAGACCTGCTTTTGAAATCAACGAAACCACCATAACTGTTTCGAACTATTCCGGGTGGAATATAGTCGGTTTGCCGGTTGATGCAAATGATGCAAATTATCTCTCCATATTTCCAAATGCCATTAATAATACCCTTTATTCCTATGATGGCAGCTATACGCAGGAGGAAAACCTGGCTTTAGGGACAGGATACTGGCTTCGTTTCAGCGAAGAAGGCGAAAACCAGATTGTTGGACTTCCTATTAATTCGCTGTCAATTGCAATACACGAAGGCTGGAACCTTATTTCTGGAATCACATCAACAGTGGAGGCTGGCGGGATTATTGATCCTTCCGGGCTTATTGTGCCGGGGACAATGTACAATTATAATGAAAATGGCTATGCAAATGTGAGTATCCTTGAACCTGGAATCGGATATTGGATACGATCCTTTGGAGATGGAACCATTATTCTTCAAAGTTCACGCACCTCAAAAGTTAATGTTCCTGTTAGTATAACGTCAGATATGGAAACAATGAATAAGATCAGGTTTAATGGTGCAGAACTGTATTTTGGAGCGACAATTACTGAAAATGAGCAGCTGAGTTACAGCCTTCCACCCAAACCGCCAGTTGGCGGAAAGGACATTCGTTTTTTAGGAGATACAAAACTTTGTACTTCGGATGATTGTTTGATTGAAGTGATGAATGATAAGCAACCTCTGGTTGTTGAATGTGATATAAAAGATGGTGA
>DTUJ01000066.1 GCA_012964235.1 Fidelibacterota bacterium | reverse complement strand
GAAGATTTCGATGAGCTCTTTAGACTATTATACACTTTACTTTTTACTGAAGAAAAAAAATTCCCGCCATAATATGTAACCTTACAAGGAATTGTATTTACAATGCGGGATCCATTAACCACGATCAATATAAAGTTTAACAAGGCCCTGTTAAATGAACCCTATGATATAATCATTATTGGATCCGGTATAAGCGGTCTTTGTTGTGCCGCATTATTAGCCTTAAAAGGGAAAAAAGTTCTGGTCCTTGAAAAACATTTCAAAATAGGCGGATATACTCACACCTTTAAACGGAAGGGGTATGAGTGGGATGTGGGGATTCATTACGTGGGGGACATGCACAAAGAATATAATCCCGCCCGGAAAATCTTTGATTTAATTACGGGTGGAAATCTGCATTGGGCAAAAATGCACGATAATTGTGATAACAAAAATTTATTGACCATTGCCAATAAAAACTATGTAAATTAATTCCCTCACCACTTTATAACAGGAATTTAAATGGCTTTAAAAAAATGGCAAGGCTACAGGTCGGAACTGGCAAGTGAACAATACGACGCAATTATAATAGGCTCTGGCATAAGCGGTCTTACCTGTGCTGCGCTTCTTGCACAAGAAGGGAAAAAAGTCTTGCTTCTGGAGAAGCATTTCAAGGTCGGCGGCTGGACCCATACATTCAGGCGTAATAATTACGAATGGGATGTGGGAATCCATTATATTGGAGAAGTACACAAACCATGGTCACCAATACGAAGACTATTTGACCGTATTTCCGATGGTGAGTTGAAATGGCATAAAATGGATGATAATTACGACCGTATCATTTTCCCGGACAAACATTATAATTTCATTTGTCCGAAGACAAGATTTATTAAAGAATTATCTGATTATTTCCCTGATGAAAAACAGGCCATTCAGGATTACATTCAGCTCATTGATCAATCGGTAAAAACCGGGGTATCCTATTTCGGTAATAAAGCACTCCCAAACCTGATTAGTAGTCTATCCTATCCATTTATGACCAGAAAGTTTATGTCATTTGCAGGACGAACAACTTACGATGTAATCAGTGGACTCACAAAAAATGAAAAACTAATGGGTGTTTTAACGGGACAATGGGGCGACCATGGGTTACCGCCAAGACAAAGTAGCTTTGCTATGCATGCTATGGTGGCTCGCCATTATTTAGACGGCGGAAACTACCCGATAGGTTCTGCCCGCAGAATTGCAGAAACGATAACAGATGTAATTGAAAAACAAGGTGGCAAAGTTGCCGTAAATGCCGGAGTAGATGAAATTTGTGTAAAAAACGGGAGTGCAGAGTCTGTTATACTTGAAAATGGTGATGAGCTTTCAGCACCCATTATCATAAGTGGTAGTGGTATTTTGAATACCTATGGCAGATTTCTGCGTAATCATCCACATTCTAAAAAATTCAAGGAACGGTTAAAAAAAGTAAAGCAGACGGAAAGTTTCATTTGCCTTTTTATCGGTTTGAATAAGTCTGCACAGGATTTGGGGATAAAAAATACCAACCTCTGGATCTATCCTGGATATAATCATGATGAAAATGTATCTAATTATCAATCTGACCAGGAGGCGGAGTTCCCTGTAGTATATGTCTCATTTCCTTCTGCAAAAGATCCGGTTTACCAGGAAAAATATCCGAAAAACGCTACTATGGAAGCCATAACTCTTGCCCATTGGAGCTGGTGGGATAAATGGAAAAATGGTGCCTGGAAAAAAAGGGGTGATGAATATGAAGCGGAAAAGGAAAATCTCTCCCAGAGAATTCTTAATAAGGTTTTCAAGCATGTACCGAAAGCAAAAGATGCGTTGGACTATTATGAACTTTCTACACCACTGACGGTGAAAAGCTTGGCAAATTATCCATTAGGTGAGATGTACGGAATCAATCATACACCGGAAAGATTCAAGCAGCGCTGGCTCAAACCAAAGACCGAAATAAAGGGCCTGTACATCACAGGACAGGATATGTTCACCGTAGGGGTGAGCAGTGCGTTGTTATCTGGATTGATGACTGTATCTTCGATCCTTAATAAAAATATGTTTAAAACACTTTAATCTTCCAGATAAAATGGGGAAGCCAAAAAAAGCGATATTGATTTTTATTTAACCTGTTTTCCCTGCTTGGAAAACCAAAAATTGCCTTGATCTCGGGATTAGTTGTCAGATAATAAATATTGTCCCATGAATTCTCTGGCAAATTGAAAAGCTTTTTCTCTTGCCTCTGGATTTCCTCCATATGATGGCCCTCTCTCTGCACAAAAAGCCAACCCTATTTTCTGCAATAATGGGGTCGTCATTGGTATATCCAAAAAATTCATTAACACAGCTCCATCTGCTCTCATTTTCAATCTGCAGTCTGTTAAAACGTACCCTTTTTTATCAACTATAACTGGGCCATCACGATCAAAAGAATGATGGGAATTCTCATAAACTGTTACTGCAATATTTTCAGATCCATGAGCCTTTATCTTTGAAACAAGATCAACACATGCATCAGCTGGTACCCAGTTATCTAACTCTCCAATTAGGATATGAATGGGTGAATCAGTGAAATCCAATATTTCCGGTTCAACAATACACGGTGGATAAATAGATAAATGTGCAGCAAACGTCAAATCTATATCAATGGCTTGTTTTGCAGGCAGCCAACCAGAGAGCAGAGCAACACCTCCCCCTAGACTCCATCCAGTGATGGCGACCTTTTCCTTATTAATCCGTGGGTGTACACTCAATTTTTCAAAAGCTTTATAACTGTCCAGGACCATCGTAGCGGTAGTCACTTCAACCTGGGTGCCCACAGTTGATTCCACCTGTCTGCTCTTAAAGCTATTCACCTCAAAAGTTGCAATTCCCATTTCCCTGTACATCTTCAAATATTCAAGATGATGCTCCGCCCAGCCAAGGCTGCCCGCAACACCCATAACAAGTGGATATTTGGTTGTATCTTCTTCACTAACATATTCAGGAAAAGTAAGATTGCCAAATACCTCCTGTGATTCCTGATTATCTAAATCCGTAATAATATCTTTAAAAGAAAATGGATTCGCACTGGTAAATACAATTTTATCCTGATGAATATTTTGAGCATTTATGCCTGCAGTCAAATAAATTATGGCTACTAATTTGATTTTCATTTTGACTATTCTTTCAATGTTGAATTTCTATTAAACACTCTGTATTGATGTATAATTTAAATCTAGGCTTCATATCCGGTAACAGAAAAATAAAAAAATATCTATAAATTTTAGGGGGATTCACATCCCCCTAACCTTAATTGATGCGGTAAGAAGAAGAAATATTATTGACACACAATGAAAAACTGATGTAGACTAATACGTACGCGTTAATAAAAGGAGTACGTAATGCAAAAAGGAAGTGCAAATAAAGTCGTGTTAGTCGGTCAT
>DTUJ01000065.1 GCA_012964235.1 Fidelibacterota bacterium | reverse complement strand
ACAATGCTAATCTTGATGAAGATGAACCAAAGATTCTCTTCCTGGGACAATGCCATGCAGAGGAAATATTGGGGATTGAAATTACGATGGAAATGATCAATAAATTTCTTAACCCTTCTCCTTCATATTATCTTCAAAATATGCAGGCTATCCTCCAATCTTCAGAAGTGTGGGTTGTCCCGACTCACAATCCTGAAGGTTTAACAGTTGTCCACGGAGACAGCGTGGATGGAAATTGGTTACAGGATATTAGTTACAGAAAAAATAAAAGGGATGTGAACCTGAATGGAATTTTTGACTTTGATAATACTACTGAAGCCGGTAACGATTCCGATGGTGTTGATTTAAACCGGAATTATGGTTTTAACTGGATTTTTGGAGACGGACCCTGGGAAGAAGATTATGGAAGCAATAACTATCAGTCTCACTTTGATTATTATCGTGGTGAATCTCCATTTTCAGAAAATGAAACCCAAATTGTACGGGATTTTGCCCTGGAAAACAAATTTCTTCTTTCTATTGCATATCACAGTTCCAGATCAGGCAATGTAGCGGAACAGATTATTTATTCCTGGATGTGGGATGGAGGAAAATCATCACCGGATTACCCTGTGATTTCATCTCTGGCCACGGGGATCTCCAATTTAATACCAACTGAAACAGGAGTAGCACCTGCTAATTATACCCCGGTTGCAAGTGTATCCAGAAAAGGAAATGCTCATGATTGGTTTTATACTGAAACGGGATGTGTCCAATTTCTCATTGAAGCAGGAACTGCAAATATGCAGCCTGACAACCTGGAACTCATCGAAGACACTATCGAACGAAACCTTGAAGGGGCATTGCATCTCATGAATCGAGGAATCGGGTATTTTATTGGTGATTTTGCAGCGGACGCCTATCAGGTAACAGGTATTGTCACTGATGCTTCCAGTAGAAATCCAATTGACAGCGCTGTTGTAACAATTTCTGAGATGGACGGACCTATGCTTAAATCCCGAGATACAAACCAGTTCGGGCGTTATCGTCGATTATTAACGGACGGAACTTTTACACTTAATGTGTCTGCCAGAGGATATGAAAGTCAAAGTTTTTCCATAACACCCAGTTCCATTTCCCAAACAGTTCAGGATATAAGTTTGATTCTTCTGGAGATACGCTCGCTGGGGTTAAATATTAATACTCCATCTGACTATAGTGAATCAGTTCAACTATTGCTTTCCGATCAATATAAAACAGATACCTTAGAGATCAGCAATGGAAGCTTTAATGACCAAATTCCTGAAAACCACTATACAATCAAAATTATTGGCGATAATCTGTTCCCCTATTTCAATGAAATTGATTTGACTGCAGATACATCACTGACTATTGATATGAATTTTGCAGGAGAATTGTTTAACGAACCTTTTCCCAATCTCAGTAACTGGAGCATAGAGAATGGGGAATGGGATGTTGACAATGGTACATTGATTTCTCAATCAGATTTGATATATCCCAATTCTCTCAACTCCATTCTTTCATCATGGATTACTAATCCGGATTATCAATCGTTAGCTCTTTCGCTTGACTACCAGTACGAAATGGAATGGGAAAATGACACGGCCTATGTCGCAATATTAGGTAATGAGGATACCACTGTTTTTCATTGGACAGATCAGAATTGGCAGTTTCATACAGAGCACCTTTTCTTTGAAACAAATTCAGACTCTTTCAAAATACAAATAGGAATTATTCCCGATAATACTGTGGAATATAGAGGAATAAAAATTCATAACCTGGCAATATTAAACCAATCGGATAACAATGCTTCCATTGGCAATTTTGACAGTCATGTGCCTGATCAATACCTGTTACACCAAAACTATCCGAATCCTTTTAATCCTGTGACTTCAATAACCTATGAACTGCCTTTAAAAAGTCATGTACAGTTGGCGATCTACGATTTAACAGGTAAAGAGGTGATGAAACTTGTGAATGAAGTGAAAGATTTAGGAAGGCATGAAGTTAAATGGAATGGAAATCGGATATCCAGCGGGATTTATTTTTATGTTCTCAAAACTCCACATAAAGATATTGTACGAAAACTGGCATTAATTAAATAATATCGAAGGAATTATGAAAAATTCTATTTGTATCATATGTTTAATTGGAACATTTTTGTTAGCTGGAGGAATTCCGAAAGCACCACTATCTATGAAATCTTTTTATAATGAAAACAGTGGTTTTGAATATGGGCGGGGCTCTTATTTAATTATTTTAGCTCACAGCCAGTTATCTACATACCTGTCTGGCAGTATAGGAGGCAGTTTCATAGAATTTAAGGAGTCACAGGGATTTGATGTGGATGTGATGTCACTTGATGTAGAAGAGTTGGAGACTGCAGAAGGGATCAGGGATTGGATCAGTACATATTACAATTCACACCCTTTGCTCGAGTATGTACTTCTGGTTGGTGATGTAAATGGCTCTTATACATTACCATCCTTCTCAATTCAGTCCATTAATGAACCTGAATTAGATGTTACGGATTATCCCTATACATATTTTGATTCAAATGATATTCTAGCTCCTAAATTTTATATTGGGAGATGGGCAGTAAGAAGTCCAACTGATCTATTAAATATTAAAGTGAGAACAATTCAGTATGTTACAATGGAGAATCTATCCGAGACTGGAAAACAGTATGTAAATAATGCTCTCCTTGTCGCAGGCAATTACAAACAAACATCTGATGGTGATGAAGTCCCACCAGAAACCTGGCCTGTGACGCCAGTATGGACATCCGTTTGGCTAATGGAAGAATTATTTCAATTCGGTTATACTTCTATAGATACAGCATTCTTTCATGCTGGCTCTCAAATTTCAAATAATCCAGTGATCGGAGAATCTTGGACTGAAGGAGTTGGTATTATCAATTATCGGGGATGGGGCAACTCACATGGCTGGCACAAACCAGAATTTTACATAGAAGATATTAACGATTTGAACCATGGATGGAAATTACCTGTGGTTATGAGCTTTGTCTGCAATACTGGTGACTTTGGTGCGGATGTTCCCCCTCAAGTTGGTCCTCCAAAATGTTTTGGAGAAGAACTCATTACCAAAGGAACACCCGCAATTCCAAAAGGGGCTGCTGCCATGATAGGTCCTTCAGATTTGGATACAGATACCAGATTCAATAATGTAATGTGCGGAGCAATGTGGGATGAGTTTCTTGAGGGAAGAGAAAGCGAACTTGGCCCTGCTCTTTTTGTGGGAAAACAGGCTTTGATCAAAGAATTCCCAGAACTCTCTGGATCAAATGATGTGGTGGAATTTTACCACCACATTTATGGAATTCTTGGCGATCCAAGCCTTTCAGTGTGGCTGCAGGCTCCTCAAAATATGACTGCAGATATTGAGAATAACCTAATTCTTAATAGTTCTTTTGTC
>DTUJ01000064.1:2864-16361 GCA_012964235.1 Fidelibacterota bacterium | reverse complement strand
GGATGGATGGATGGGAGACCCGAAGACGGCGAAAAAAAGGACATGACTGGTGCCTTATCCGTCTAGGAAAACCTGGTGTGATAAAGATAATTGATATTGATACCAACCATTTTGTTGGTAATCATCCTACCCAAACATCGGTGGATGCATGTCAGATTCCGTATTATTCATCGATGGATGAATTGATCAGTGAAAAGTGCGGTTGGATTGAGATTCTAACACAATCAGGCTTAAAAGGAGATTCACAAAACCTGTTTACCATTAATGACGATCAGGTGTTCACTCACTTGCGCCTCAAAATCTTTCCTGATGGTGGCGTGGCCCGTTTAAAGGTTTTCGGACAGCCAGATGATAAATTCGCTGAATGGCAAGGATTGTTTGATGCAGCTGCCTTAGAAAATGGATGTAAACCACTGGCTTGCAGTAATATGCATTTTGGTAATATGGAAAATATAATTAAACCGGGTTTCGCAAATGACATGCGCGACGGCTGGGAAACACGGCGGCGCAGAGATACTGGATATGATTGGGTAATCCTCAAACTTGGAGCTCCTTGTACACCAGAATTAATCGTAGTAGATACCTCGCATTTCAAAGGGAATTTCCCCGAATCATTTTCTTTAGAGGGGAGTTTCTGTCCAAGTGCAGATGAAGATTCAATCGTATTGGGCGATGTTAAATGGGAGAAAATTCTTCCTGAAACCAAACTTAAGGGCAATATGGAAAATATTTTCCAAATAGAATTAAATTATGTAAGTCAATACACCCATGTTCGATTGAATATTTACCCGGATGGCGGTGTAAGCAGGTTAAGGGTGTTGGGTCATCTTTTTAGCTGAGAAATATGATCACTAAAGGCTTGCGCTCAAAAAAATGACAGTCCAAGAATTAAACTCATTACCGTATCATGAAGCAGCGGAACAATTAACAATATGCTGCGGTTCTTCAATATGGGTGGAAAAAATGGCAAACCTGAGGCCATTCCTCAATAGAACTGAATTGCTTGATGCAGCAAAAAAAACATGGTTTTCTTTGACAAATCAAGATTGGCTTGAAGCATTTGAACATCATCCTAAAATTGGTGATCTGGAATCAATTCGAAATAAATTTCAGAGAACAGCTGAATTCTCTATATCTGAACAGAATGGATTAAACGATGTTTCGGAAGACATATTAATACAGTTGGAAAAAGGAAATCGTTTGTACGAAAACAAGTTTGGGCATACTTTTATTATTTGTGCCACAGGAAAGAACGCTGAAGAAATGTTAGCATTATTACAGGATAGGCTAAACAACAATCCAAAAAATGAACTTTTGATCGCAACCAATAATCAAAATGAAATCACAAAACTGCGGATAGAAAAATTGATTGATCCATGAAAATGACCTTGAAAAATGAAACGGTGGAATCGGTTTCCGATCTTCTGAAAGCTGCCAATTTACAATTTAATTCGACCCATCCAGGTGAATCTACGAACAGGCAGCCTGTTCATACCGTGTATGGTGGCGCACATCTTTTCCGGGCAGATACTTCGCAAAGGATTGGTAACACTGCCCTTATACACCTAAAAGAATATGCACCACATTTTGAAATATTTGCAAAAGCACTTGAATTAAATGGATACGAATCCTTACCAGCAGAAAAAAGAGATATTTCCAAGTTAGCCGAGCAACTGAGAACTGATCCAAAAAGTGTCCGTGAGAAGGATACTTCAGCTTACATCGCTGTTACTGTGTATGACAGGGTAGTTGAAAAATTGAAACGTGAGCCTGTGGAGGATTTCAGGATTGATTTCGAGGATGGGTACGGAAACAGGCCGGATGAAGAAGAAGATGCACATGCCATTCGTACCGCGAAAGAAGTAGCAAAAGGTATGAATGAAAATTTACTCCCACCATTTATTGGTATACGCATTAAACCACTGACAGAAGAACTAAAACTTCGATCTATTCGTACATTGGATCTGTTTATTTCCAGCCTGATCAATATTACAAAGGTTAAACTTCCGAAAAATTTTGTAGTCACTTTACCAAAAGTAACTGTACCTGAACAGGTGTCTGCTCTAGGTTCCCTATTTGAAGCACTTGAAAGAAATACTGGCCTCACACCCCAATCATTAAAAATGGAACTTATGGTTGAAACACCCCAATCCATTCTCGATAGCAATGGAAATTCAGCATTGCTGAATTTGGTGAGAGCAGCAAAAGGAAGGTGCATAGCAGCACACTTTGGTGTTTATGACTATACTGCTTCTTCCAATATTACGGCAGCTTATCAGGGTATGACCCATCCGACTTGTGACTTTGCCAGACACATGATGCAAGTTGCTCTTGCTGGGACAGGCATTCGTCTATCTGACGGCGCAACAAATATTATTCCGGTTGGTCCCCATCGCCAAATCGATGGAGAACCCTTAACAAAAAGCCAAGTAAATGAAAACCATAAAGTCGTATATAAAGCCTGGAAACTAAACTATAATGATATTCGTCATTCATTAAAACATGGATTTTATCAAGGTTGGGACCTTCACCCTTCGCAGTTGTCCGTACGGTATGCAGCCGTTTACTCTTTTTTCTTGGAAGGGTTAGAAGCAGCGTCTCATCGATTAAAATCATTCATGGATAAAGCAGCCCAAGCCACCCTGGTGGGAGGTGTTTTTGATGATGCTGCTACCGGACAGGCACTATTAAATTTCTTCCTTCGCGGAATTAGTTACGGTGCTCTGACTGAAAAAGAAGCAACAGAATCGGGGTTAACTCTAGAAGAAATTCGATTAAGGTCCTTTAAAGCAATTTTACAGGGGAGACAAAAATGAAAAGCCCAATCACAACACATGTCCTTGATACAGGTCAAGGCTGCCCGGCAAAAGGTATTCACGTCGTATTGGATAAATTGAATGATGCGGAAATGTGGGAATCCATCGGAGAGGGAACCACAGATATAGATGGAAGAATCAGCGACATCCTAAACGATAACGCCACTATTTCACCCGGAGCATATCGATTAACGTTTGATGTGACAACCTACTTTCAAGCTCATGATTGTGAAAGTTTCTATTCTACTATACCAATTGTTTTTACTGTGAAAGATTCCAATTTGCATTACCATGTTCCATTAGTGTTAAATCCGTTCGGGTACTCGACTTATAGAGGGAGTTAATAGATTTGGAATGGTATAAAATACATGAGTACCTCAACCTCTTTTTCCGCTGGTTTCACGTCATAATAGGGATCAGTTGGATTGGACAAATTTATTTGTTCAATTGGATGGAAAGAACTCTTCCGCTTGAAATTGACACTGACGCGGATGAAAATATATCCGGACAACTCTGGATGGTTCACGGAGGGGGTTTCTACCATGTAGAAAAACAGAAAATCCCCAAGATCATGCCCCGCACACTTCACTGGTTTAAATGGGAATCAGCTCTTACATGGATTAGTGGCCTGTCTCTGCTCATCATAGTTTATTACATGGGGGGACTGATGCTTGAGGCTGATTCAGAATTGACAGAAACGGCTGCCGGTTTTATGGGTGCTGGCATCCTGGCAATAGGATACATTGTATATTACCTTTTGTGGAAATTACCCCTAGGAAATAATGAAATCATCGGTTCCATTTTCTCTTTTCTCTTGATTATAGCATTTTTTATCGGGTTAGACCAGGTATTCAGTTCAAGAGCTGCAATGATGCATATTGGAGCTATTTTCGGTACGATCATGGCAGCCAATGTCTGGTTAACCATTCTTCCTGCTCAGCGGAAGATGATTGCGTCTGCAGAAAAGAGAGAACCGCCAGATATGTCCCTTGCTGTTAAGGCAAAGCGGTGCTCCAAACATAACACCTACATGTCAATTCCGTTGATACTTATCATGATTAGCAGTCACTTTCCTACAACGACCTATGGAAATAGTGATAATTGGCTCTTTCTAGGGGGATATATTCTTTTGGGCTGGATAGTAGCAAAGTGGATGAGAGGGTAATCTAAACCTCCCCGTAGTTATTCCCCAATATCTTCGTTCCAAATCTTAGGATTTTTCTCAATGTAAGACGAAAGCATGTCTTTGCACTCCTGTGAATTTAAGTCGATTACTTCAACTCCCTTTTCCTTTAACCAATCAATTCCACCCTGAAAATTAACGGATTCTCCCACGATAACTTTTCCTATTTTGAATTGAATTATCAATCCACTGCAATAGTAACACGGAGCTAGTGATGTCACCATTATTTTATCTCTGTATGTTGTTTGCCTTCCAGCTTTACGAAATGCGTCTGTTTCAGCATGTATGGAAGGATCACTCTCTTGTACTCTGCGGTTATGTCCACGACCTAAAAGATTGCCCCCAGAATCAAACAGAGCACTGCCAATAGGAATACCGCCTTCCGATAAACCGATGCTTGCTTCTTCAATAGCGACATTTAACAATGATTGATAGCCTGTATTCATTTATTCACGAATATATAACAAATGTGGATTTTTAAACTCTAATTGTGCCTGCGAGACTGTATAATTCATGTTTATATATCATATTCCCCGATGAATTGTTATAAGTAGCTTAATTTCGATTCGTTTACGATGAACCGTTTGTAGTACGATCTTTCCAGGATTCCTTTCCACCACTATGAGATACTTCAACCATGTTAATGCAATCCGGCACCGGACAAACGAGCATACAGAGATTACATCCAATACATTCTTTTTCATCCACAAATGGAACATGATTCATTGCAGGTTCTCCACCGTTATGCCAGACAGGAGGCATCACTTCCGTCCGGGGTCCAAAACCATGATCCGGATCACCATGCCAGGCATTACACGGACCCTTCCGGGTATGAATACACTGGTGAGCTCCATCAAGGCAAGCCACATAGCACAAACCGCACCCAATACATTTATCTTCATCAATCTTTGCGATGATGTCATAGTTTAGATCCAATTCTCCCCATTCGACAAAACCGGGGATAGCTTTACCAATGAGTTCATTGGCTGAATGCATCCCCTTATTATCTAGATAATTATTGAATCCATCAATCATATCGTCCACGATGCGGTAGCCGTAGTGCATCACAGCAGTACAAACCTGGATGGTGGTTGCTCCAAGCGCTATAAATTCTGCCGCATCCTGCCAGGTTGATATTCCCCCAATACCGGAAATGGGTACATTGATTTTAGGATCTCTGCCCAAAACTGCCAGCATGTGAAGAGCAATAGGTTTGATTGCGGGACCGCAGTATCCACCGTTTGTACTTTCCCTTCCAACGCTTGGTTTCGGCACAAGGGTGTCAAGGTCCACACCTATGATAGATTTGATAGTGTTTATTAGCGAAATACCATCACAACCTCCGCTCACTGCTGCCAAACCCGGATCCCGGATATCCATCACATTGGGAGAAAGCTTAACAAATACAGGTACATTAGAAAACTCTTTTGCCCAAGAAGTGATCTCCGCCAAAACTTTAGGCTCTTCAGCTACAGCACTGCCCATCCCCCGCTCACACATCCCGTGAGGACAGCCGAAGTTAAGCTCCAACCCATCAGCTCCAGCATCTACTGATCGCTTGATTATCTCCTGCCATTCCTCTTTAGTTTCCACCATTAACGATGCAATAACTACATTATCCGGATATCTTTTTTTTACTTCATAAATTTCTTTGAAATTAGCATCCAAAGGACGGTCGGTAATGAGTTCAATATTATTGAAACCGATGACTTTTGTCCCTGAATAATCGATGGCTCCAAAACGAGAATCAACATTAACAATGGGCTCTCCAAGGGTTTTCCAGACTGCACCGCCCCACCCTGCATCGAAACCACGCATAACCTGCTCGCCTGTATTGGTAGGAGGCGCTGAAGCCAGCCAGAATGGGTTGGGACTTTTGATTCCGCAAATGTTTACAGACAGATCAGCCATTTTTTATATTCTCCTCTTTGGTCATTTCCTGTACAAAAATAGAAGTAAAAGACTTAAAATAATTTTCACCGTGGAGACTTGGTGAAATCCCCCAGCTCTTAAGCATATCAAAGGCAGCTTCTCTGCCATCCTGAGCAGCATTCACTACCTCTTTCCCTCCATTGATACAATCACCACCGGCATAGACTTTTGGATTAGTTGTACGGAAACTTTTTGAATCCACAACTAATCTTCCCATCTCATCCACCTCAATATCGGGAGAAATATCAAACACATGCTTGAGCTGACCCACAGCTTCCACCACCCAATCACAGGGAAAATCAAATATGTCATTTGAAATAGTAGACTTAACTTTCAGTGATTTTATCTTTTCACCATTGCGGATGATTTCCAAGGGAGTTACGTTCTCAACTAACCGTACACCGTAACGGCTGGCTTCAACCATTTCATGTTCGTATCCCGGCATTTCTTGTCTGGAACGGCGATACAGCAAGCGGACATCTTTTACACCAAGCATGGCTAATTCCCGGGAAATGTCAATTGCCGTATTCCCACCACCGATGATGAGAACAGTATTTAAGTCATTAGGAAGAGAGAAATCGGGATCATTCTTGATTTTACGGATGAGGTTTGTCGCACTGAATACGGCGGGATTATTATTCGCTCCCAGTTCTAAATGCCTCCCTGCACCCAATCCAATACCAATAAAAACGGCATTATATTCATCAATCAACTGATCCAGTGATATATCTTTTCCAATCTCCACTTTTGTCTTTAATTCTATACCGTGCTGTAGGATCCAATTCACTTCTGTGATAGAATCCTCTGTCTGAATTTTGTAAGGCGCTACGGCGGTTGTGTTTAATCCGCCGGGCAGGACGTCTTTTTCAAAAATGACCGCTTCAACTCCATCCAAGGCGAGATAAGCGGCACAGGCTAACGAAGCCGGTCCGGCTCCGATGAGGGCTACTTTTTTCTCAGACTTCCTTTTATTCCGGGGAAACAATTTTTTTCCAGTATTTTCTTCAATCTCCATAGCCTTTTTAGTTGCATAGCGCTGAAGCCGACCAATCTGAATTGGAGAAGAGTTCAGATCATTATAAACACAGGCACCAACACACAGCTCCTCCACCGGACAGACTCTTCCTGTAGAATACCCAAGCATGTTTGCCTCAAAAATAACTTTAGCGCTTCCGATAATATTCCCGGTAGCGATTTTCTTAATAAAAGCGGGAATGTCAATCCCGGTGGGGCAGGCAGAAATGCAGGGTGCATCATAGCAGTTGAGACACCGATTCGCTTCAATGAGAGCTTCGGCTTCTGTGTAGAGTGGCTTATAATCCGAAAATTGACTCTCCAGTCGATCAGGTGGGAGACCATATTGGGGACTTGATTTGTTACTCATGAATCAATGTAAATAATCTAATCTATGGCAGCAAAACTGTCGTTCAGAATCCCGATGGCTTCTTCCACCTCACTCCTGGTAATATTCAGTGGTGGTGAAATTCTCATGGCATTCGCATAAAGTCCACCCCTGCCTATGAGGAGACCACGGGCCTTCGTCTCTTCCATCAACTGTTCAGCCGCAGCAGGATTCGGGGTTCGGTCTTTCTTTGTCTCATCCACTACCAATTCAATAGCCTGCATCAGACCCATTCCTCTTACTTCACCGATGACCTTCGGGTACTTTTCCTGCAGCTGTTCTAATCCTTTTCTCAGGATATCTCCCATCTCCTCAGCATTTTTGTCCAACTCATCCCGCTGGATCACATTGATAGTGGCTTTAGCTGCCGCGCAGCTCACTGGGTTACCCCCAAAGGTGGAAATTGTGTTCTTGGTGAGAGTTGCGGCAATGTCGCTTGTGGTTACCACAGCAGCGAGAGGCATCCCGTTAGCAATTCCCTTCGCCGCGGTGATCATATCCGGTTCAACATCATACTGCTCAATTCCCCACATTTTTCCCGTACGCCCAAAACCGGTCTGGACCTCATCAGAAATAAAAATTCCTCCATGGTTGCGAACAATTTCAGCTACAATCTTAAAATACTCAGGCGGAGGAGTGATAAAACCGCCAACGCCCTGAATCGGCTCTACCAGTATCCCCGCTATTTGACCGGTTGTAGTGGTTTGAATCAATTCTTCCACATCTTCTGCGCAGGCAACGCCGCACTCAGGATATGTGAGTTTAAGAGGACAGCGGTAGCAATAAGGAGAGAGTGCATGTTTGACAGCAGCTACTTGTGTTGGTAATGCCCTCCATGAAGCATGAGCGGTAAGAGACTGAGCCAAAAGTGATCGACCTGAATAACCATGCCGTAGAGCGATGAGTTCATAATTCCCGGTATAGAGCTGAGCCATCATGACAGCCGTTTCGTCCGCCTCCGTTCCAGATGCTGTAAAAAAGCATTTATCAAGTTTCCCAGGTGCAAGGTTTACAAGTTTTTCTGCAAGCTCAACAACCGGCAAAGTGGGGTAAAGAGATGAAACGTGAGTCAGATTATTGATCTGTGTGATGACTTCCCGGTTTACGTCCTCGTTGGCATGTCCTACCGAAACCGTCAGAATCCCCCCGAAGAAATCAAGATAAGAGTTCCCTTCCATATCCTCGACACGGGCTCCTTTTGCTCGAGCAACCGCAACGGATTCCTTATAATAATTCTTGACGGCAGGAAAAAGGTAATCCTTGTGTTTTTTTCTTATAGTTTCACTGTTCATGCTATTCTCCTATAATTTATTAAAGAGCAGTCAAGTCCTTGTATGCTTCCGGTCTTCTATCCCTGAAAAACTGCCATGTAGCTCGAACCTCATCAATCATATCAAGGTCAAATTCTGAAACCACCAATTCGTCCTTATCCTCTGAAGCTTCTGCTATAATTTGACCTCTTGGATCTACAAAATAGGAACTACCGTAAAATTCACCCAGATTCCAGGGTTTTTCGATACCAACGCGGTTGATACATCCCATGAAATACCCATTCGCAACAGCATGAGCAGGCTGTTCCAGCTTCCAGAGGTATTGTGACAACCCCTTTACTGTAGCAGAAGGATTATACACAATTTCAGCTCCATTCAGTCCAAGAGCACGCGCTCCTTCAGGAAAATGACGGTCGTAGCAGATATACACTCCAACTTTGGCATAAGCCGTCTTAAATACGGGATATCCAAGATTTCCCGGGCGGAAAAAGAATTTCTCCCAGAATCCTGATGTATGGGGGATATGGGTTTTACGGTATTTGCCCATGTACTTCCCATCGGCATCAATGACAGCGGCGGTATTGTAGAGCACTCCTGCCTGCTCCTTTTCAAAAATAGGAACTACCATGACCATTTGATACTTCTTTGCATATTCCTGCATGCTTTCAATGGTGGGACCTGGAATTGTCTCCGCTGATTCATACCATTTTACATCCTGTCCGGGACAGAAATAGGGAGTATTAAAAATTTCCTGCAGGCAAAGAATCTGAACACCCTGCCTGCCTGCATCCTCAATAAAGGGAATGTGTTTTTGAACAATAGCTTCCTTGATTTCTTCAATTGTTCCATCTCCCTCTGACTTGGGGATGCATATCTGAATCAAACCTGATTTGACAATTCTTGCCATATTTTACTCCTAATTATTTCTCTTAAAATTCAGTTGGGATTTAGCCTGAGTACAATCCCCGTTTTAAAAATTGACCGTCTCCCTTCTTCCCAAGATATTCGCAATTTTCAACGATTATCTTTCCCCGGGAAATGACCGTTTCGGATACACCTGTCACCTCAAACCCTTCATAAGCGTTATAGTCCACCTTCATGTGATGTGTCACGGAATTATTCACACTTATGGTTTCTTTTCTATCCGGATTAAAAATCACAATATCCGCATCACTTCCAACTGCAATTGTTCCCTTTTTTGGAAATAATCCGAACATTTTAGCAGATGCAGTTGAAGTTAACTCTACAAATCTGTTCAGGGAAATTCGCCCTTCAACCACTCCTCCATTAAAGACCAGGCTCATCCGGTTTTCTACTCCCGGGCCCCCATTTGGAATTTTAGAAAAATCATTTATGCCCATCTCTTTTTGTTCCTTAAAACAGAAGGGACAATGGTCAGTGGAAATGGACATCAAATCACCCATCTGCAATCCTCTCCAAAGTTCTTTCTGATTCCACTTTTCCCGTAGGGGTGGCGTCATGACATATTTTGCTCCTTCAAATCCTTCCTGTTCGTAGTAGGAGTGATCGAGAAAGAGGTACTGGGGACAAGTTTCAGCGAAAACATGAGCGCCTCTGTCCCTCGCCAGCACTACCTGTTCCAGAGCATCAGCGGAAGATAAATGAACAATATACACAGGAACATCGGCAACTTCTGCAATAGCGATGGATCTATGGACCCCTTCAGCTTCCATTCTGGTGGGACGTGTGAGAGCATGCCATTTCGGGCCAGTTTTTCCTTCAGCAAGTGCACTTTTCACAATTTCATCAATGACAATTCCGTTTTCTGCATGCATACAGATTACCGTTCCATCTTCCCCTGCTTTTCGCATGGCGCGAAAGAGTGTAGCATCATCAGCATAAAGTACGCCGGGATAAGCCATAAATAATTTATAAGATGTAACCCCTTCGTCTGCAAGTGTTCGCATTTCCGGCACTCGGTCGTCTTCCAGATCAGTGATGATCATGTGGAAACCATAGTCTATCGCCGTCTTTCCTTCCGCCTTTTTGTGCCAGGTTTCCAGTGCCTCCAGGGTGGAACGTCCTTTTGTCTGGATCGCAAAGTCAATCAGGGTGGTAGTACCTCCATGAGCCGCTGCCCGTGTTCCTGTTTCGAAATCATCTGCGGAAACCGTACCGGCAAATGGCATGTCAAGGTGAGTATGTGGATCTATCCCGCCGGGAATTACGTATTTGCCCTGGGCATCGATGACCCTGTCAGCCTTCACATCCAGATTTTTTCCTATCAGGTTAACCTGTTCACTTTCAATAAAAATATCTCCCTTGTAATCATCTACCGCTGTAATGACTCGACCGTTTTTTATTAGCAGTGACATTTTGTAATTCTCCTGTCCAATTAATCCTTTATTACGTACGTCCCCAGGCGGTCAGTCCCCGCTCCTCATCAGTTCCCGGGACAGTGTTGTCCAGTAAAAGAGCAATAAAAGCGCCTACTGCCATACCGGTACTTCCCAGGGTATTGATTATGTTTGCCAACCATTCAGTTTCAAGTGTTAAAGGATGAGAAGCAAAATACTCCGGCACACTCAACCCCATGAAAAACGCAAAACCTAAAATAAAAAGATTCCGGGTAGAATTCAGGTCCACGAACTGGAGATTAGACAGCCCCACGGCAGTAATCATCCCGAACATAGCGCAATACATACCGCCCACAATGGGACTTGGAATAGTGGTAAAAAGTGCGCCAAACTTTGAAACCGTTCCCAGCAGGATCATGATGATGGCTCCGGCCTGAACCACTCTTCTCGATCCTACCCGTGTCAGTCCGATGGCGCCGATATTTTCGCTGTAGGAGGTAGTACCGTTTCCCGTACCAAAAATTCCAGCTATAAAACATCCAATACCCTCGAAAGTAATCCCCCGGTTTATAGTTCGCTCATTGGGTATTTCTGCACCGCTGAGCCTGGCACAGGCATAGTAATCTCCTATCGATTCTACAATGGACGCAATGTACCCGGCCAGCATCCCTACAAAAGCAGCTATTCCAAACTGCGGAATCCCCCACTGCAACGGATATGGTACCCGAAACCAGGGTGCATTTTTCAGATTTTCCATACTAGTAAAAGACGGGTGGCTTTCTGTGAAAACACCCAAGATTGTAAAAATTGCTGCCACTGCCCACGCCGTCAGAATCGCCAATAGAATGGGATAAAGTTCAATTGAACGGTACCAGGATTTAAGATATTGACTAAAGAGAATTATGAGAATAATTGTCAATCCGCCAATTGGCCAGTGTGTTCCTGCCATGGGAGCACCAAATTTAAAGAGAGCCAAACCAATAAGCGCAATCGTTGGAGCGATGGTGATGGGGCCAACAAAACGAAGAAGTTTCCCGACCAGTCCTGTAACACCAATACCAATTTCAAAAACAGAGCCGGCAATGATAGCACCCTGAACGTGCTGCATCCGCACCTCCCAGCCGACATTGTTCAAAGCAGCCATCCCGCAGACGGCAATAGTTGGCGCCAGGAAGGAAAACGTTCCACCTTGTACAATGGGAAGGCGGTTGCCCCAGGTCGTCTGGAGCAATGTCGTTATTCCGCTGACGAAAAACATGGTGGCAATCAGCCATCCTAACTCCACCGGTTTGTCTTCTAACCCAAGAGGCTTACTCAGGATAAGCGGTATTGCCAAAGTAGAACCAAACATAGTGAGGTAGTGCTGCAAGCCCAGAACGACGGTCTCAACCATAGGCGGTTTATCATCAATACCGTACAACAGGTTATTATTTTTGTTCTGGTTCACCATAATTAATTTCCGGATTTAATAGAAAATATATAAGGGATCGAACTAATCAACTCATCCAATTTGTTCTGGCTTCTGGGTTCCACTTGGTCGTGGTTTTTTTCAGCTTGGTCCAAAACTCAATGGAGCTTTTCCCGGTAATATCTCCTGTACCGAATTTGGATTCATTCCAGCCGCCAAAAGAGAAGGGTTCCCGTGGAACTGGAACGCCAATGTTGACGCCGATCATACCAGCGCTGGCACGTTCTGCCACATAATTTGCCAGGCTTCCCGATTGAGTAAAAACCGATGCTGCGTTACCGTAAGGGGAATTGTTTTCAATCTTCAGGGCTTCGTCCACGGTGTCAGCTCTCATAATTGCCAGTACAGGACCAAACACTTCTTCCGTGGCAATTTTCATATCCGGTGTGACAAAATCAATCACCGTCGGTCCAACGTAATATCCATTTTCTTTACCATTGACAGTAACCCCGCGGCCATCCACCAGAATTTTGGCGCCTTCCGATTCAGCTTCCGTGATATAACCTTCTATCCGTTCTTGTGCCTGCTTTGAGATTACAGCTCCCAGATTCTCCCCGGGAACAATTTTCTTCACTTCTTCACAAAGGCTATTGATAATTGAGTCTATATTCCCGACAGCCACCATGGCAGAAGCAGCCATACATCGCTGACCGGCACATCCTGTCATGGATGCCGCTACGTTGGTAGCAGTCATTTCTTCATTCGCATCCGGAAGAACAATGAGATGGTTTTTTGCTCCTCCAAGACATAAAACCCGTTTGAAATTTCCACTTGCTTTTTTATATACAATTTTTGCCACTTTGGTAGACCCTACAAAAGTAACCGCGTCTATCCCCGGATTCTCACAGATAGCTTCTACTGTTTCCCTGCCGCCATGAACAACATTTAATACACCTTCCGGCAATCCTGCGTCGGAAAATAATTCAGCAATACGGTTCGCACTCAACGGAACCTGTTCCGATGCCTTCAGTATCATTGTATTTCCCAGGGTGATGGCGTTGGGGATTGTCCAGTTCGGTACCATATTGGGAAAATTAAAGGGGGTAATACTGGCTACCACTCCAAGGGGATACCTTTCAGAGCGACATTCTACACCGCGGCTTACCA
>DTUJ01000064.1:0-2764 GCA_012964235.1 Fidelibacterota bacterium | reverse complement strand
GCTACCACTCCAAGGGGATACCTTTCAGAGCGACATTCTACACCGCGGCTTACCATTTCAATTTCTCCCAGGCATAACTGCGGAAGAGAAGTAGCAAACTCTGCCATCTCGATGGAGACGCTTACCTCCGCGCGTGCCTCATCTATGGTTTTTCCATTTTCCTCGGTAATCAGCGCTGCAAGTTCTTCAAAGTTTTTTTCCAAAAGGTGACGGTATCGAAAAATGATTTGTGCCCTATCCTTAAGAGATAAGTTAGCCCAATTAGGAAACGCCTGTTTTGCTCCAGCAACAGCATCATCCACTACATCAGCCGAAGATAGCGGTACCTGAGTAATGACCTCGCCATTCAGCGGGTTGAATACGTCAAGAAACTTCCCATTGGAGGGACTGGATTCACCTTTAATAAAATTAGTGAGAATTGAATACTTCATTGATTTATTTTCACGATTCCTAGTGATATTAACACTTATTTGTGTGTTAAAACCATCCATTTTGATTCACTTTTATTCGAACAAAATACTACTTTTTTCCCTTTCTTTGCTTTCGCAAGAAACAAGAATCTAAGACAGGAAAGGAAGAATTGTGGACATTTTCCTTTTCCCTTTCCATTCACTTATTATTCCTGTGCAGGGGAGCTGTGCGTTTTCCTGTCTCCGAATGACCGGAACTGCGAAGGAGAGTGCTTTTAGAGGTGAACCGGAGGGAACTTCAACAAAAGAGGACAGAGAGGGAACCGGAGCAGTGGAGAGTATTGAGGTGGCTGACTGCGATTATTCACCCCAATCATTTACCTGCGCTCACCATGTAAGTAGTCAAACAAAGAAAGCCAAGGCTGTGCATCTTTTCAATCTACTCAGAGGAATCAATTTGTAGCGAATAAGAACAAGTCAACTCTTTGAGAAGCAGAAATTTAAAACTCATTATAGGATAAAAACCATAACTGGACGAAAATTACCTTTAATTGGTTCATCTGAAATGAAATACCCTCTTTACCCCCCGTAAGAATAATCAACGTCTTTATTAATTGAAGTTTCCTTTCGGAGTGAAAACATTTTTCCCCTCAAACTTTTTTGTTCCATTGACATAACTAAAATACTTTCGACACTCACACGAAAGGTATTCGATATCCACAGGTGTAAATTTCCGAGGAGAATTCGGCCAATATTGAGCTTGTAATTCTACCATTTTCAAAGCGGTGGCATGGTGGTCTTCAAGCCCAAGATGATCTTGCAATCGGTCTAAGTAGGGTATTGCACCAATTCCTGACGGAACAGGGGTATCTGGTTTTATCGTTTCTGGGTCAAACCAGGAGATATCAATGACCGCCATAAAAATTGGAAAATCATTGCTCATCCCAAATTTGTTATTAATCATTTCGGTTGCAGTAACAACATTTCCATCTGATGCTTTAATGCACTTCACAAGGAAATCGACAAGTGCAGGTAATAAATCGGTACAGGCCTCAAACCTTTCGTAGACTTTTCCTTCCCAATGCATCGAAACAACTGGATATACTGCAGAACACCAGGGTTGTGAAACACTATTTAGCAAAAATTCTTTTAGGTTCTTTGTCTGTTTCAAAATCGAGGGATCAAGCAAATCTAAAGTGGTATCCTTATTGCACCATCTCGCAAAAAACAAAGCATGAACTAAATCAGGGAGGGAATCCTTTAGTGGCGCACAGAATCTCTGCACGGCCTTTGAACCCCTATCATCCTCACGAAAGGTGTTAAGAAAACGACCTTTTTGAAAAATAGGATCATCTGTCCAGGGAGCAGGAATCCCTTTTTCACGTTTGACCCTAATATTCTCCCGCTCAATACACCAATCAAAAAATGATTTCACAGGATCTTCAATTGAAAGGCCATCTAGTGCTTTTTCGTATGGATTATTCATCTCTTCAATTTACCCAGAGGAATCAATTATTTTTCTCCCACTCTTCTACAATTGCAGCGGGAATTATCGTATTCATAGCCAACGTCTTACTTCCCTGTAATAGTTTTGATAACTCTCATTATGAAGATTCAATAGATGCTGTTCTTCTAGTCTAACCTGTATATCAATTAATGCAATGCCTATTACTGTTACTGTAAGCGTTACAGCATTTGGAATGACTAAAAAGAAACCGAGAAGATTTACCTTCATACCCAAAAATATTGGATTTCTTGATATTGAAAACATACCAGTGGTTACCAAGTCCGTTTTTTTTTGTTCATCTATACCTATACGCCATGATTTCCCCATTTGAGTTTGAGCAACCCATATCCAAAAGAGTGAAATGATAAGAAGAACTATGCCGACAAATGCGTCGAATCGGTTTTCAAGCCAATGAAATGGAGCAAGAAAATCATAAATAGATGGGAAAAATGAATAAGTTGCTACTGCGAAAAAACTGGCAAGTGGTAATAGCTTAAAATAAACACCGATGACACCATAAGTACCACCTTGTTTTAAAAGTACATACGCATTGACACCTGTTCTTTTCCAAACAATAACTGTTCTAAGTAGAAAAACTGCGAAGAAAAATATAGCATAATAGATAGGTAAGAATATTCTAAGGAATTCAGTCATTGGTTGACTTCATATTGCTAACTATAATTGCAGCAAGCTTGCGGGTGGGTGTATCAGGTGATCGCATTAGGTAGAGTCACCCTAAATCCCTTGTGATCAATCCTTTGTATGAAATCCAATTCTTTCTTTTGCCCAGTTTAACAGGCGCTTAATTGGGGGAAAATAGTTTGCCAATATAATGAGACCTGGTATA
>DTUJ01000063.1 GCA_012964235.1 Fidelibacterota bacterium | reverse complement strand
CTGATAGTTCTACTCCAAAGTATAACTCAGAACTGTTAATACTTAAGGTGTTAGCCTCATCCTTGAGACTGTAGTCCTCTGGTACAACCCTTGCCGATACATCACTGGTTAATGTTATTTCGCCATCCTGGAATGTTCTTATCCAGTAGCCCCTCCCGGGTAAAATTTCATCAGATGAAATATAGCCTGATTCAAATCCATAAAGTGTTCCAATAATTATAATTTCATCATGGTCAATGATTGTTGATATTTGGGATGGTCCGGAAATTAGATTCCATCCTTCGTAAAGAGTTACTGTTAATTCATCAAGTGGTACTCCAGTAATGGTGGTAAAACCGTCTTGTACAAACCTCAGCCAGTAACCTTCTCCTGAGATCAAACTGGCCTCCGCCTGGTAAGTACCATCGTATGAGTACAGTGTACCTTCAATTGATTCCGGAAAAATCAGATTATAATATGAATCTAAGACCTCCACAGGTAAACCTACGAGATTCCAGTTGGAATGAAAGGGGACGGAAATTTCGACTAATTGAATATCGTCAACTATAGTTATTTTTACGGGAATTTCAATTGGGATTGAATCTACATTAGATGTCACAATTAACTTTCCTGTATATTCAAAATCTATTTCTAAACCGGTTGGATCTATTCTAACCAAAATTGGCTCAAACTCTCCGTACCCTAACCAGTGGCTCTCAGACTGAATACTCATCCAAATTGGAACAGGGCTCAGATTCCCTCCCCAGGACGCACCAACCAAAATTCCGTCATGACCATTCTGTGAAATATCCAACAGTGTATCACCCTGCATTGAAATAATTGGGTATGATGCTACAAGAAACTCAGAACCTGTAAACCCATCATGGTCATAAGTGGTGTTAAACCCAAACCCCCCATTAAATAACGCATTTACTTCTTCTTCTGATAACACACCATCAAAAATATGCACATCATTTATTTCACCGGAAAAATAACCCGTGTAATCTCTCATGTCTGCCCCTAAATACGTGTGAATCCCTCCATCTAGATAAACCGTTCCGTTTGAGTTTGTTCCAATTTCAGATCCATCTATGTACATTCTCCCTCCATTAATTGATGCATCCTGTACCACCACAATGTTGTGCCACTCATTATCATTATAGAAATCAGTTGATGTAACAGTCCACTGATACCCGTTCCTGTAAGTCCAAAAATTGATCTGCCCATTTGCACTAAAATTCAATTGGTATTCACCATTAAACCCACCATTTCTCTGCTGTATAATTACTTGATTTGAAAATTGGGATCGTACCCACAAAGAAATAGAAAAATTTCCATTTCCAGACAGCATATTTGCACCCAGGTCAACATAATCATTCACTCCATCAAAAGAAAGAAATCCATCTCCTGATTGATTGATCTCTAGGATGGGCTCATAGATGAGGATCGAGCCAATATCACCAATATTCCCAATTTCCCTTTCATAAAATAGTATAGAATCGGAAGGTAATGTCAGCTGGATGGTTGTAGTATCAATGCTCACAACTGCATTTTGAGTATTGACTATGGAGATGCCCGAACTATTGATATCAAAGAAAATATTATCAGAACTTTTTACCATGATCCTGTAATCGTTGAATGAGGGTAGAGCGGGAACAATAATGGTGTAAGCTCCATCATTTGCTACATTTTCTGCTAATACAACATCAAAATTATTCCAACTATCATTAATTAAAAGTATATCCACAAAAAAACTATTTACTGAATTTGGATCATTTGTGTTTGCAACATCCCAGGTTATGGTTTGTGTTGATCCCGTTTCCCAAAGTTCATTCTCAGACTGAGAGGTTACCCTGAATGGACCTGCATCTTCATCCACAGAGAATTGTACATTTTTATAGTTAAAGGCTCCAGAATAAAGATTATTATCTCTAACCAATAACCGCATATTTATCTCTCTTTCTGCAAAGGGCAATTGTTCTATGTCTGCAGTGGAATAATTATTCTCCAGTATACTTTCCATATAGGGAAAATACCTTTTTTTACCTTCTTCACTGGCATCAATGCTGCAAAATAACGGTCCCGTTTCTGGTGGAAAATCCGGTGGAGAAAAAGAGATATCCGATGCATCATTTTGTTCCCAGGAATAGGTTAAGAGATCTTCTTCATCGCTGTCAATTGCTGAACCTTCAAGGACAAAAGGAGTCTCTTTTGGAATATAAAATCCACTCTCTGGCACCATAACCCCGGGAACAGTATTGCCTGTTGGTTCCCTGATCCACCCTCGTTGGTAATCATAATTATTATACGCAAACATGTCCTGCTGATAACGAATGGCAATATCTATCGTGTGGGAGCTATATTGATCGCCATAGCTACCGGGAAGAGTGTTTCCTCTGTTACACATCGCGGTACCGCCAAACGAACTTCTCCAACCATTCTCAGATGTACAATTATGTCCTGATCCAAGATTATGACCAATCTCATGAATGTGAACTGCATAGCTCGGAAGATTCGCAGAAGTTGACCCCGGGACATAGGCAAGACCGCCACCATATCCAGTATTAAAAACAGCACCATATTCCCATAAGAGGTTGTCCTGTGATACACCAAAACCTCCCGGACCAATCACCTCTGTTAGATGGATAAGAACTCTGGGTAGTTCCGTGTACATATCGTGGGAAGTAAAAAGTTCAGGTGTAGGATTTGCATCTGTATAAATCAGCATATCATTATTTTCTATTAATTCCAGTTTAAAGCTTAATTCTCGTATCCAAACTAAGTTCACCTGGTTTGCCATGGCTGCAATCCAGGCTAATCCTCCTTCTACAGTACCATCAGCTACAGAATTATTTGCTTCTGCAGTTAAAATTGCTGCATAACGAAAAGTAACTAAGGTGTCCCCTATGGTGTAGCATGGTTCAGGTTCACCCACACAATATGGAAAATCTCGATCCCTAAGTTTTTTGTTTTCAGATTCAGTCCTTATTATCATACAATCATAATCAAATCCTGAATAATCATTTTTCTTTTTCAATGGATCCAATTGATTTTCAGAATAAGATATCCGATAAAACCCCTCCTTATTTGGAATTCGTTCAATGAAAATTCTACCATACCTGCATAATATGAGTCCTTTAATTTCATTATTTTTTATAGTTATACTCACTCGGTCATTAGGATTATCCAAGCCTCTACCGGTATAGGTTTTAATCATTGGATATTTCCCAGATAGATATTGTGGCATCACAGGAGATTCATACATTTCAAAATTTATAAACTTTCCTTCTGGGGATGGAAAATCCATTAAAATATCAGACCTTTCTTTTTTGTTTATTAGGGGAGATCTAGTGAGGGCAGAAATCAATTTCTTCTCATCAAGATGATATTCAACTGATCGTTTATTTTTGAGATTTGAGAACTCATGGTTCAATCTCAGCTCCCACAATTGACCAGTATTTTGACTGGATATATCGTAGATCCCGTTTGACAATAAAAAAGAAAATAAAAATAAATATTTGAAATTATTCATTCTATACAACACTTTTAGATTTTTACTTCAACAGCACCATCTTCTTTGTCTG
>DTUJ01000062.1 GCA_012964235.1 Fidelibacterota bacterium | reverse complement strand
AAGCGGTCATGAAAATTTGGATAATGCTGATAAAATTGCGGAAGGATCTCTGAAACCTGTTCTTCATTTAAGGTCCAGGGCTTTGGTAATGAATTCACCCAGGTAGTTGAATTCGAATATCCCAGAAAAAGAAATAAAGAGAAGAATAATGAAGAAGGTAGAAGGGAAAAAGAATTCATTTTCTTTTTCTTTTTTCATTAATCAATCCCATTTTTTCCGCCAATCAAGGTTCGGGTTCTTTTCAGTAATACCCACTGCTTCATAAACTGCCGAATGAACCCTCTGCCGCCAGTCGAAATATTTTGGATCTTTCCACAAGCGGTCAGGATGGACTGCGTTTGTTAGGAGAATGACAATCATATTGTTTTCGGGATCGATCCATAATGATGTTCCTGTATAGCCAGTATGTCCAAAACTGCTGTCGCTCAAATACACTCCACCGGAAGCTTTTCCTTCCGGGCTGTCCCAGCCAAGGCATCGTGAACTGCCCTCAACTACGTTTGCTTTAGAAGTAAACAATTGGACAGTTTCTTCCTTAAAGATCCGCTTCCAGCCATAGATACCACCATTCAGCATCATCTGGGAAAAGACAGCCAAATCCTCTGCTGTGGAAAATAAGCCTGCATGACCGGCGACACCGCCTAAACTATGAGCATTTTCATCATGAACTTCACCATGAATTAAACCATTTCTATACCTATCAGCAATCTCCGTAGGAATAACTCTGTGCAGTTTTTCAGAAGGCGGATTGTAAAATGTTGTATTCATACCCAAAGGTTTGAATACAAGGGAATCAACCAACTCATCCAAGGGAAAGCCGCTCACTTGTTCAGCTACTTTTCCTAACGTTATTAATCCAACATCTGAATAAATTGTTTCTTCTTCAAGGCCAATCACTGGCTCCGTATTATAGACACTGTCCAAACGCGTTTTTTCTTCGCCATCCATTAAAAAATATTGTTTAAACGGCGGAAGCCCTGCTGTATGAGTCAGCAGGTGCTTAATAGTCATTTCACTCTTCTGTTGAAAATATTTCGGCTGTTTCCCTTTAAAGTCCGGGAGATATGTCACTACTTTTTCATCCAGATCAAGCTGTCCAGATTCTGTCAGTTTCATCACAGCGGATGTAAGTGCTACCACTTTTGTTATGGATGCCAGGTCAAAAATATCCGATTTACGCATAGCTCTTTTTTTCTTGTAGGTATGGTAGCCAACAGCATCATAAAAAAATATCTTTCCGTCCTTCGCAGCTAATAATACTGCCCCGGGCCAGGCAGAATCAGCAGTAGCTTTTTGTAATAATGGTTGGACTTTTGATATTTCAGAATCAATTTCATAAGGCATTACATATTTTACATATTTCCCGGGAGAAAATGATGAGGCTTTGAATGAAATGGGCTTCTGTTCCAATTGAATGCCAAAACCCCGGTCGGCAATTTCCGGGATGGTGATGGGAAGCGTCCCTGTAAAATCGTTTTTCCCCAGCAATGATTCCACTAATGCATTTTGCATCAGAGCACTTCCCTTCCAGGCACAGATATAAGCAGGTGTCTCCGGAAGCCCCTGTATTAAATATGGATTCCCAAAACTGATAAGTAAAATCCTGTCTGATTTTTGATTTAATGCATGTATAAAATCCATCTGATGATCCGGAAGAAAAATTCTGTTTTTCCAGGCAGAGGGACTAGCAAAAGAATTCAGTATAATGGGCGCATTATCCGGTATTGTTTTCAGAATTGATTCATAATACATTGTACTATCCGATTCATCTACTTGCAAGGACCGGATCCGTAGACCGCTTTGTTTCAATGCTTTTGTCGCAATTGATTCATTGTGATCGTTGGGTTGATCGTAAATATCTATTACTACAATTTCTTCATTCCCCTCAACAATAAGAGGAAGGAAAGAATTATCATTTTTTACCAATGTGATTGATTTGGAAGCGATTTCATTTGCAGTTACTTTAAATTCCTTTTTGCCAAGGATTCGTCTCGCCTCACCCATGGAAATATAGCGCTGCTGATGTAGGCCTGCTTTTTCTTTCATTTTAAGCATTTTTAAAGCAGCATCGCTAATCCGTTCTTCTGAAAGAATGCCCCTCTTTACAGCATCTTCCACATCATCGATTGATTTCTTAACGTTATAATTTTGAAGTATAAAATCACACCCGGCATTGATGGCATGAATCAGAGCATAGGGATCAGAATAATTCCTGGTAACACCACCCATGCCCATGGCATCCGTCACAACAACACCTTTAAACCCCATTTTCTTTCGTAAAATATCGGTCACCCAAAACGAGGAAAGGGTCGCCGGCAGACTGGCATTGGGCTGGTAATCCGGAGCATGGACATGGGCCACCATCACCGCATCAACTCCAGCATCAATAACGGTTTGAAACGGTTTTAATTCCAATGACCATAGTCGGGATGAATCACTCGGTATAGTAGCCAGACTTGTGTGGGAATCTGTTTCCGTATCGCCATGACCAGGGAAATGTTTCGCCGTAGCCAGCATGCCATGCTCCTGTAGTCCTTTCATAAACTGCACCGCATATTCGCCTACTACGTCCGGGTCTTCACCAAATGACCGGGTGTTAATGATTGGATTCTTTGGGTTATTATTTACATCCGTTACCGGTGAAAAATTCCAGTGTATCCCCAATGCTCTTCCTTCTATGGCTGCAATTTTTCCTGTCTCAAATGCATACTTTGTACTGCCTGCAGCGGCAATAGCCATAAGCGGTGGCAGGTCTGTTCCTGCGGGAAACCTCATTTGGAGACCGTATTCAATATCAGCATCTACTATTACAGGTACTTTTGACCTTCGCTGAATTTCATTAAGTAATGTTAAAGATGTTCCTGCATCACCATACCAAATATGAATGCCGCCGATGCCATCTGTTTCCAGAAGAGATGTGATTTCTTTCCATTTCGGACTTTCTTCATTCAGGAAACGCATGTTCATGTGATAGACCATCATCTGGGCAATTTTTTCCCGCAAGGTTAAGTTTTTTAAGGTTCGTTCAGCCCAGGACTTCCGGAACAAAGACTGGCTTGGCCCGGCACAGCCCGCTAAAATGAAAACCAGAATAAGATAGAGGAGAAAGGAATTGGTTTTTTTTGTGAATGACATATTTTGAAGAAATAAATTTAACAACAATTAAATAGTTATAATGAAACTATAAAATGAAACGTGTTATTATTTTCTGAAAATACTATTGAAAAACATCAGATGATGTTCCAGCGAATTCACCCAATAACCCCACACGTGCCCACCTGGTTTTTCAGAATAATCATGCGGGATATTCAATTCTAACAATTTTGTATGCAATAATCGATTACTTTTAATAAAAGCATCATCTACTCCACAATCAATGATTAAATGTGTTTTAGAATCTTTAAACTTATATACATTTGAAATGACAGAATATTGTTCCCACCGCTCCGGATATTTCTCAAAGGAACCGATTTTTTCGCCCAGCTCATATTTTTTTGTTGTGAATTGTAAATCGACAACACCGCTCATGCTCCCTGCCGCACCAAAGACATTGGAAAATTCCAGGGAAAGATAGAGTGCGCCATGTCCCCCCATACTTAATCCTGTAATTGCC
>DTUJ01000061.1 GCA_012964235.1 Fidelibacterota bacterium | reverse complement strand
CCTTCCGATAACAATTCCTGGACGGGCTGTGTGGATTAAAACAGTTACACCCTTGGAAGTTCGGGTAATATTGACTTGAGAAACACCCGCATTTGGAAGACGATGTTTCAAATACTTCCTTATCTTGACATCCTCCATCAATTCCTTATGGAAAGACCCTTTATGTGCATACCAATTTGAATGCCATGCTTTATTCACAATTAACCTAAACCCCACTGGATGTGTTTTTTGACCCAATATATTCTCCTAATTTTTTTCTGTAGTAATCACAATTGTCAAATGGCTTGAAGGACGACGAATAGGGGCAGCACGCCCCATTGCTGCCGCACGAAACCGTTTCATTGGTGGACCACCATTTACAAAAGTCTCCTTAATATCTAATGTTTCTGGATTGATATTTTCATCCATTTTTCCAACCATCAAATTCGCAACGGCTGATCTCAATGTTTTTTCTATGACATATGCCGCTTTCTCTTTTGAAAAATGCAAAATGTTTAAAGCAACACCTACTTTCTCTCCACGAATTGCATCCAAAGATTTCCGAATCTTACGCGGAGAAGAACGAATATATCGAGTAACAGCTCGAGCTTCCATTGTTTATTTACGATCTCCTGAGTGCATCCTAAATATCCTAGTGGGAGCAAACTCACCAAGTTTGTGTCCTACCATATTTTCATAAATATAGACCGGGATAAATTTATTTCCATTATGAATAGCTAATGTATGACCTACAAAATCAGGGGTAACCATTGATTGACGGGACCAGGTTTTAATCACCTTTTTCTTACCCTTATCGTTAATGGCTTGAATTTTCCCTATCAATTTAGGATCTACAAATGGCCCTTTTTTTATGGATCGTGCCATCCTAATTTCTCCTTTTAACAATTAAATCATTTGACTTCTTATTCCGATTCCTTGTTTTATAACCTTTTGTCGGCTTTCCCCAAGGGGTGGTTGGATGACGTCCTCCAGAAGATTTCCCTTCACCTCCACCCATTGGATGATCTACAGGATTCATGGCTACTCCCCGGACCTTTGGACGACGCCCAAACCACCGGGAACGACCAGCTTTTCCGGAAACAACTTGTTCATGAGCCCTATTTCCAACCTGTCCAATTGTTGCCCAACAGTTTTCACGGACCATTCGTGTCTCGCCAGAAGGTAATTTTAATGTAGTAAATCCGCCATCATGAGCCAAAATCTGGGCAGAAGCACCTGCACTCCTTGCTAACTGTCCACCATTGCCATGAATTAATTCGATGTTATGAACAGTCATCCCTGAAGGAATTGCCTTTAATGGAAGTGCATTGCCAACTTTAAGCGGGGCAGTTTCACTTGCTAATATTGTATCATCCACTTTTAAACTAAATGGGGCAAGTATATACCGTTTTTCACCATCAGTATAATGAATGAGTGCAATGTAGGCAGATCGATTAGGATCATATTCAATCGTAGCAACTTTTCCAGGAACTTCAAACTTATTCCGTTTAAAATCAATGATTCGATATCGACGACGGTGACCACCACCCCGATGTCGAGAAGTAATTCTACCATTATTATTTCTTCCACCAGTTTTCCGCAATGCAATTGTTAGGTTTTTTTCAGGTTTATCAGTTGTTATATCCACAAAATCGGGACGTGTTGCAAAACGACTACCTGGTGTAATCGGTTTTAATGGACGAATTCCCATATCTATCCTGTTACCTCACCCTTAAGTAAATCAATAGTGAAGCCCTCCTTTAATGTTATCACAGCTCGTTTCCAATTTGATCGCCGACCTTGGGTTCGAATTACACGCCCTCCACTACGAACTGTAGTACGCTTATTTTTTCCTTTTCGTCTCATAGTAGCAACTTTTTTCACTTCAACGTCAAATTTATTTTGTATCGCTTTTTTAATTTCAATTTTGTTGGCTGATAAAGCAACCTCAAAAGCATATTTCCGTTGTGCCTCTTCTAAAAAACTCATTTTTTCAGTTAACAAAGGTCGAATAATTATTTCCCGATGATCATCCATAATACTAATTCTTCAATTGTTCATTTAACAACATTATTCCGGCTTTATCGAAAAGCAGAATATCATTATCAATTAAATCGTAAGTGCTGGCATGGTCAACTTTTATAAGTGTTATATTCTTAAGATTTCGGACAGAAAGAAAAAGATTCTCATCCACTATTGCAGGAAGAACCGTGATTCTCTTCCCGGTCAGTTTCAAATCTTTAACAAGTTGATTGAACTGACTGGTTTTAGGATTATCGAATGTGAATTCATCTACTACAAAGATAGCACCTTCCGAAGCTTTACTGGACAGGACACTTTTCCGGGCTAATTGTCTCATTTTTCTGTTGATTGATTTTTTATAGGAATGAGGTTTTGGACCGAAAACCACCCCTCCTCCCTTCCAAAGAGGTGAACGAATTGTACCTGCCCTTGCGGCACCACGACCTTTCTGACGAAATGGCTTTCTTCCTCCACCTCTAACCATACCACGACTTTTCGAAGCATGAGTGCCTTGATGCCGATTGGATAATTCAGCCAGAACAGCTTGATGTACAATATCCTCATTGGGTTTCATCCCAAAAATAGAATCATCACCTATGATTTTGGATGTTCCTGTTCCGTGTATTTTCAGTTCCATATTACTTGGCAATAGTTACTATTCTGTTATTTGCACCCGGAATAGATCCCCTCAATAATAGAAGATTCTTTTCCTTGTAAACTTTAACAACTTCAAGATTTTTAACCGTTACTTTTTTATTTCCATGGTGACCCGGCATACGCATCCCTTTGAACACTTTTGACGGCGAAGAAGCCTGCCCAATTGATCCAGGATGACGGAGATACTCAGTCTGACCATGTGTTTCTGGTTGCCGGTGGAAATTATGCCTTTTGATTACTCCTGCAAAACCAGCTCCCTTTGATGTTCCAGAAACATGCACATGATCTCCCACTTTAAACAATGAAACGTTGAACTCCTGGCCTTGTTTATATTCAAACCCGGGGACAACACCAAATTCCATCAATATTTTTTTTGGCTGAACTCCAGCTTTTTTAAAATGCCCATTTAGCGGATTGTTTGAATGTTTTACTTTTCTTTGTCCAAATCCAATCTGCACAGCTTCATATCCATCAGTTTCAACCGATTTAACCTGGGTAACAGTACAAGGTCCAGCTTCAATAACTGTAACTGGAATCATGGACCCAGATTCACTATAGATCTGTGTCATGCCTATTTTTTTACCAATCAAACCACGCATATTTATACCTTAATCTCAATATCTACACCAGCTGGGAGATCTAGTTTCATAAGCGCTTCAACGGTTTTAGGAGTAGAATTAAGTATATCCACTAATCGTTTATGAATCTTGGTTTGAAATTGCTCCCGTGACTTTTTATCTACATGTGGTGACCTCAAAACCGTATACACTGTCCGTTTTGTCGGCAATGGAATAGGCCCAGAAATAATGGCACCGGAAGATTTTGCTGTCTTAATAATTTTCTCCGTGGATTTATCCAGGATGATATGGTCATAAGCCTTTAGACCGATGCGGATAGTTTGTTTGTCCATATAATTTCCCTTATTCGATAATATCCGTCACTACACCAGCCCCAACCGTGTGGCCACCCTCACG
>DTUJ01000060.1:1998-3634 GCA_012964235.1 Fidelibacterota bacterium | reverse complement strand
GTGCCACAGCATCGTTACTCCCTACATGAAGGATCACATCCATGCCATGGTGAACCAGAAAGCCCGGACATAGAAGACCGTGTCGTTTATTACTACTGTTGAAAAAATTGATGACAAGGTAGTCCTTTATAAATATGACGGTGAAGGGCTGGCACTAAGTAGTGGTGATGAGTCTGAGCTTGAAACACCGAATCAGAAAAGACTGTGCTTTTTGGACGTGGAGACGACAGGGAAGGACAGGACGGAAGACGAAATCATTGAAATCGCCCTTAAAACAATCCTGTTTGACATGGCGTCGTGTTCTATCGCTTCCGTAAAAGAAAGTTACGAATCTTATAATGAGCCCACAATCCCCATCAAGGAAGAAGCCTTCCTTGTAAACCGGATTACAGATGAAATGGTAAGGGGACAATCAATCGACTGGCACCTGGTTGACGGGATTCTTGAAAAGGCGGATGTGATCGTCGCCCACAACGCTTCCTTCGACCGGGCGTTCATTGATGAGCATTCTTCTGTTTCCCCCAGGAAAATATGGGCCTGTTCATTGGAAGATATTGACTGGCCCGGAAGGAATTTTTCAAATGGGAAACAGGAACTCCTCTGTTTCTGGCACGGGTTTTATTATGACTCCCACCGGGCAATGAATGATGTGAATGCCCTCATCCACCTGGTCACCCACCCCAATTACACGGAGGGTCATCCCATCCTGGAATTGATCGAAAATTCCGGGAAACCCTATTATAAGATGAAGGCCATTAGAAGTCCTTTCGAAAAAAAAGACACCTTAAAAGCGAATAATTATAAGTGGGACGGGGGAAATAAATATTGGTGGAAGAAATTGAATTTTGATGAAATTGAAACGGAAAAAGCCTGGCTTACTGAAGTGATTTATGATGATTATTTTCCGGGGGTAGTGGAAGAAATACCTTTAACCGATAAATATAAGCAGTAATTTTTATTTAGGACTTACCATCTATGAATGGGCGTTTATAGTGTCCTGGAAACCAATGACAATACTGTTAATGGATAGGATCAATTACTTCTGATTTAACAAAGACTTCTCCCCGTGTCCTGACCTCTTTTGATGCAACAGCAATGGTGGTGGGGGTTATGGTTGGTTCCGGTATCTTTCTATTGCCTGGCTATGCCGCTGCATCCGTGAGCAGTGGATGGATGCTTCTGTTTGCATGGTTTCTTGGAGGCGTGATGGCTCTTCTTGGTGCCCTCAGTACCGCAGAACTGGCGACTCGTTATCCTCATACGGGAGGGGACTTCATCTATCTCCTGCGGGTGTTCGGTCGGTTGCCGGCTTTTCTCTATGGCTGGATGTGCCTCACCGTCACGGGAGGTGGATCTGTCGCCATACTTGCTCTTTTCTCCGCTAAATACTCTGCCCATTTTCTACCCTTTTCCCAGCAAAGCTCAAAAGCTGAAGTATTTATTGCCATAATTATTGTCATACTTCTCACATCGCTGCACTGCCTGAGAGTTACCGTGGGCGCCAGATTTCAATCTGTGCTGAGCGTAGTGAAAGTTGGAGGTATAATCGTTTTCGCAGGGTATCTTCTTGGATCAGATACTCCAGCAGAATTGGCGACGGTGCCGTTCTCTGGCGAATCCTGGAAAGGATTCTCAA
>DTUJ01000060.1:0-1898 GCA_012964235.1 Fidelibacterota bacterium | reverse complement strand
CTTTCCATCGTTATCCAGACAAGCGCACGAATTTTGCAATCAATGGGAGAGAACGGTGTTTTCTTCCGGAGACTAGGGGAAGTCCATCCGTTTTCTAGAACGCCGGTGATTGCTTTAGTATTACAGGGAGTACTGTCAATCGTTTTGATGTTTTTATTGGATATTGAGAAATTAGTGGATTCAACCACGGTTGTTATGGTGCTTTTCTCAGCGTTGGTAATCTCCGCACTTCTAAAAGTAAGAAGATACAGTTATAATTCTGGTAAGGAATCCACCTTCCTGACACCGCTATACCCGTTTGTTCCGTTGGCATATATCGGAAGTGCCCTGTTTATTACGGTGGGAGTGGTTCAATACTATGTCGAGTTGGGGAGTGTTCTTCCACTTTGGGGATTGGGAATTTTGGTAACCGGATTGCCAGTCTATTTTTTGTGGCACAGAACTGTGACTTAAGGCAACAGGGAAAAGAAAAAAAAACTATCTCTTTCAGGGTTTTTTTGTTTCCATTCAATGGAGAAAATGGTAATTTTTCTAAGTTGATGATACTAGATATTGAGGTGCCTGTAGTGAGATTATTCTATACGTCACCGGTTAGGAGAATATTATTCGGGGAAGAACTTTGATCCTAAAAACCAGCATTAAAATATATCTGCTGTTCCTTATCAATGTCTGCTGCAGTTCTGTGCAGGGGTCTGATTTCCGCAGGGATGGCACCGAGAGTCAATCCCAGGAGACACAATGGTGGCAGGAGGAGGCAGGCAAAATGGTAACACGCCAGATCTATGCCAGGGGGGTCAGGGATTCATTGGTACTGCGCACCATGAAGGAAACACCCCGTCATCTGTTTATTCCTGAATACCTGAAAAGCAATGCTTATAGTGATCGGCCCTTGCCGATTGGAGAAGGGCAGACTATTTCCCAGCCCTACATTGTCGCCCTGATGACGGAACTCCTTCACCTCACCGGAGATGAAAAAGTGCTGGAGATCGGCACAGGTTCTGGCTACCAGGCGGCTGTATTATCACCTCTGGCAAAAGAGATTTATACAATTGAAATTGTACGATCACTGGCTGAAGGTGCAGGGAAACTCCTCAAAACGCTGGGGTATGATAATGTGACTGTAAAATGGGGTGATGGTTATGAAGGCTGGGTTGAACATGCCCCTTTTGATTGTGTCATTGTGACTGCTGCTCCGGTCCAAGTACCCAAAGCGTTGATTGAACAGCTTAAAATCGGCGGCAGGATGGTCATCCCTGTGGGCAGTTTTTACCAGGAGCTGAAAGTGTTCATCAAGGGAAAAGATGGCATAGAAGAAGAAAGCATTATACCGGTGCGGTTTGTTCCCATGGTCCATCCGACACAATCCATACCCTCCAGTAGCCCGTAATATATAGTAATTTGTTTTTCTGGGGTTGCTTCATACTCTGATTTGAGAAGGAGGAATGATTTCGTCATCCGTTAACAGAGTGGCGAATTCGAATCGGGAAAAAGATTCCACTGAATTTTTAAAAATCCCTTTTTAAACAATTAATATTATGTTTGAGTTGTATGAGTGTTTATTATGAAGTTCTATCCCTTTTTTTTTTAAGACTTGTAAAAAGTGGATGTTTACCTTCATGAATGGGGAGGTTTAATTTGAAGTTAAAGAAAATCAAAATGTTTTTTGTTGTTCTGGTTGGATTACTTACCCCATTTATCCTTAATGCAGGGAATACGGGAAAAATTACCGGTGCCGTAACTGATAAAGAAATGGGTAATCCACTTCTGGGTGTCAATGTAATTATATCAGAAATGTCGATGGGAGCCGCTACCGATGATAATGGATATTTTATAATCCTGAATGTTCCTGCAGGCCTATATGATATCCGCGCAGAAATGATCGGCTATTCAGCCATGAC
>DTUJ01000059.1 GCA_012964235.1 Fidelibacterota bacterium | reverse complement strand
GGAATTCTTCTTTCAATTTTCCCCCATGATTCATCTGGCCATTGGTTTTCATCCACGCCGGTGGACTCCAGGGAGATGCCATTATCTGTATGGGTGTTTTTGCTTGTTCTATGGCATCTTTGATAAAGGGGATTAACATTTTTCTATCTCTTGATATCGAAAAATCTTTTAATTCTATATCTCCAGGTATGTCACAGTAAGTGTAGTTGACAAGAGAAAAGTCACAGCTGTTTATATGGGTTCTCCCCATAGTGTAGCCATTTCCATTTGCCCCAAAATAGGCTTGAATAATTTCTTCCTTTTTTTCAGTATCCAGCTTATGATAAACACTTGCAGCAGCTTCGGTAAACGCCCCTCCAAACCCCAGGATTTCCTGGCGAGTCTCATTTTTATTTAATTTGATGGTTGATGATTCTATATTCTTTGTAGTCAGCAGGTGAGATAGATCCACCTTCTCTACTTTTTGCCCAGTGTCCTTGGAAGTAATATATACTGATATAGTATTTTCTGGTATGTTGGCCATTTAGTCTTCATCTAATCCATTCGTTGATATGAACTTCTTATACCAGTAATAGCTGTCTTTTGGAATACGTTCCAGGGTTTCAAAATCCACCCAGACCAGGCCAAAGCGCTGGCTGAATCCCTCACCCCATTCAAAATTATCCATGAGAGACCAGGCAAAATACCCCTGACATGGAACGCCATCATGAATCGCTCTTTTTATCTCCTTGAGGTGAGAATGATGGTAATCTATCCTTCTCTCATCATTTACTTTTCCTTCGGAGTTTGGCCCATCTCCGTATGAACAGCCATTTTCTGTAATATAGATCTTATTTATGGCATACTCTGTCTTTAACCGCAAAAGAAGATCATAAATCCCAGGTGGGTAAACCTCCCAGCCGAAATCTGTTTCCGGACCCATGTCCACATTGCGGGGAAGGTTATTCTTTTCGTCGATTTCTTCATTTCGAATAACCGCTCTGCTATAGTAATTCACCCCTAAAAAATCCGTTTTGGTAGCTATGATGTTTAGATCACCCTGTTTAATAAAATTAAGATCCGATTCAGAGATCAAACCCTTAGTATTAAGATGTTCAAACACATCGTCTGGATATTCATTATTGTAGATTGGATTAAGATATAATCGGTTAAACTGTCCATCGTAAAATTTGCATGCTTCCCGGTCATATGAACTATCTGATGCAGGTATTGCAGTATTTAGGTTAAGAGTTATACCTATTTCAGAATGTTTTGAATTATTCCTTATCTCTGGAATTGCCATTCCATGGGAAAGTAATAAATGGTGTGCAGCAGCAAGACTTTTTACCCAGTTATTTTTTAGTCCAGGAGGTTTATGCCCTCCAATATATCCTATATAGCTGATACACCACGGTTCATTATGTGTAATCCAATTTCTAACTCTATCACCCAGGTGTTTACTAACATGGTAACTGTATTTTACAAATTGATGTACAATATCCCTTTCAGGCCAGCCACCCGCATCTTCCAGACCCTGGGGAATATCCCAATGGTTTAATGTAATGAAAGGGATAATATCATTCTCAAGCAGCGCATCAACCAATTTGCTGTAAAAATCCAATCCAGATTGATTTGGTTTGCTCTCACTGCCCGTTGGAAATATTCTCGGCCAACTGATAGAAAAACGATACGCATTCATTCCCAGTTCCTGCATTAAGGTTATATCCTTTGGCCACAGGTGGTAATGGTCGCAGGCAATATCACCATTATCATTGTTTTTTATCTTTCCAGGAGTGTGACTAAAAATGTCCCATACGGATGGACCCTTACCGCCAGCCGTTGGAGCACCTTCAATCTGATAGCTTGAAGTGGCTACTCCCCATATAAAATTTTCAGGGAATGCGTTCTGCTCAGACATGATTAACATCCTTATCCTTCGTATTATTATTGAAAGACAAGCTCTCAAGCCAGCCTGGAGAGGCTGCTTTTATTAATTGTTTGGTGTATTCTTCTTTCGGTGATCGTATTAGATCTTCTGCAATGCCTTCTTCCACAATGGAACCGTGTTGGAGTACAATAATTCTGTCCGCAAGATATCGTGCGGAGGCGAGATCATGAGTAATAAATACGATCGTAAGGTTCTTTTCAATACGCATACGGGCAAATATCTCTAGAATTTCCATCCGTAGGGATACGTCCAACATAGAGGTGGGTTCATCAGCGATGATCAGATCAGGACTTAAGCTCAGCGCTCGTGCTATTGCTACCCGCTGACGCTCTCCGCCAGACATCTCGTGGGGGAATTTATTTGCAAAAACTTCGCCGGGGATCAGCCCTACTGTCTCCAGCATTTCCACAATATAATCAAATACATCTTCCTGGAATTTCAGCCGGTGCCGTAAAAGAGGTCTGGCAAGATGATGATACACCGTATGGATGGAATTGAGAGAACCAAAAGGATCTTGAAATACCATCTGGACTTGTTTTCTATATTCTAGGGGGACTCTTCGTGCCTCAGAGACCTTTTTATTGGAGCCATTTAAAAAGATATCTCCCGATGTTGGTCGAATTAAGCGCGTTATTAGTTTAGCGATGGTACTTTTTCCACTTCCGGATTCGCCAACTAAACCTATGATCTCACCAGGGAATACCTGGAATGAAACATTTTTAACAACATCGATTGACCTTGGATTAAAAATTCCAGAATCATAAAAACTTTTACTAAGGTTTTGAACCTCTAATATTGGTTGTTCACCAAGATCGAGGCTGTCTGGCTTGGGAAGCAGACCTTTTTCCCGAGGTCCTGATGCAGATGGAAGTGATCGAATTAGTTTTTGGGTATATTCATGTTTGCCACCACTACGGATCTTCTGTGCCTTATCCAGTTCCACCAATCTCCCATTTTTCATGATCGCAACCCTATCAGCAAATTCCAATAATAGGTTGAGGTCATGAGTAATAAAAAGGATTGTAAAACCGAGCTCTTTACGTAATTCAATAATTTTTGCAAGAATTTCACGTTCTACGATCACATCAAGGGCAGTTGTAGGTTCATCCATAATAATGAGTGGCGGCATTAGAGCCAGGGCGATAGCGATCACGACTCTTTGTCTCATCCCGCCTGATAATTGATGTGGATAACTGTCTAGCCAACTAACATCAATATCGATCAACGACAGCAATTCTTTTGTGCGATCCTCAGCAGCTTTTCCCTTTAGTTCACTATGCTCTTTCAGCACATCTTCGATCTGTTCTCTTACAGTTAGAACAGGATTTAACGCATTCAAGGCACTCTGCATAACGATTGAAATTTGTTTCCAGCGATATTGCATTACCTCAGCATTAGAGATGGAAAGAATATCTTTATTATTGATAATTACTTTACCACCAGCAATAACTGCAGGGGGTGGCAGAATGCGTAAGATAGCTTGAACGAGCGTACTTTTTCCGCTACCGGATTCGCCTACGAGGCCAAAGATCTCACCGTGTTGGATATCAAAAGAAACATTATTCACCGCTTCTATGGGTTTGCCAGAAGTAATATAATTCACGCAAAGGTCGTGGATAGATATGATAGGATTATTCATTCGTATTTATCACGGGAGTGATACCATTAGATAAGGTTTTCTGAGGAATCTTCTCACGCCATATCCGCTCTGCAATCAACCGCGGATTGGTTACTTCATCAATGCCAAAATTGATTAACGTTAGAGCA
>DTUJ01000058.1 GCA_012964235.1 Fidelibacterota bacterium | reverse complement strand
ACCCTCCAGAAAAATATGAAATTTGTCAAAACAGCTTTGTCTGCCGGTCGTGTCCAATCTGCAGCGGTGAAGATCATGGTTGACAGGGAACGGCAAAGAGCACGATTTAAACAGGCGAATTATTTCGATCTGAAAGCCGTCTTAAAAACCGCAAATTCAGAAAATTTTGAATCGAACCTTTTCAAACTGAATGACCAAAACCTTGCAACAGGAAAAGATTTCGAAAGGGAAACAGGTCAACTGAAAAATCAAGAGGTGCTTCTTCTTACAGAGTCACAAGCCAACGCTCTTTTGGAAGAACTTAAACCGGGACCATGGGTTGTTTCCGATATTGAGGAAAAACCAAGAACCTCTAAACCATATCCTCCATTTACAACCAGCACCCTTCAGCAGGAGGCAGGAAGGAAACTCAGGTACACTGCCAAAAACACGATGAGAATTGCTCAACGGCTGTATGAGGCAGGGTTTATTACGTATATGCGGACAGATTCCACACATTTATCGGGTGAAGCATTGAATGCCGCCAGATCAGATATTGACCGGTTGTATGGGAAAGAATATTTGCCTTCCAAACCAATTCAGTACGCAACCAAAGTGAAAAATGCTCAGGAAGCTCACGAAGCAATTCGTCCGGCAGGCCGAGTATTCACTTCAATGGACACAGTCTCCGGTGCGCTGGGGGACGATGTTGCCAAATTGTACGATTTGATCTGGAAACGAACCATGGCGAGTCAAATGGTGCCAGCGAAAATGAAACAGACTACGCTGGTCATTTCGAACCAGAATGCCCTATTTCGTTCCCGGGGGAATGTCATCCTTTTTCCCGGATATATGCGTGCATATGTTGAAGGTAACGATGATCCTAAGGCAAAACTGGCAGACAAGGAAACAATCCTTCCAGATGTAAATGTAAACGACGAAATTCACTGTGATGATCTTTCTGCTGTAGAACACAATACAAAACCCCCAGCGAGATACACAGAAGCTTCTCTTGTGAAAGCATTGGAAGCAAAAGGTATTGGGAGACCTTCAACGTATGCATCCATTATTGACACCATCATATTTCGGGAATACGTGAAAAATGTAAAGGGGACCCTGATTCCCACTTTTCTTTCAGTAGCTGTGACTCAACTGCTTGAAAACCACTTTGAGTCATTGGTAAATACAGAGTTTACATCCAGGATGGAAGACAGTTTAGATGCTATCGCCCGGGGAGAACTAGACGCTTTTCCATTCATGAAATCCTTTTATTTCGGGAATGAGAAAACTATCGGACTTGAAAAGATGCTTCAGGCAGACATTGATATCAGAAAAGCATGTGCGATTGATAATTGGCCTGAAGATGAAAATGAAGTTCATGCCAGAATTGGTCTGTATGGTCCTTATCTCCAAAAGGGTGAGAAAACGAAAACAATTCCATTCAGTGTAGCTCTGGGAGATTTGACTTTGGAAAAAGCGCAAGAACTTTTTGAGGAGGCTGAGAAAACAGACGCCCCGCTGGGAACTGATCCAGAGAACGGTGATCCAGTGTATTTAAAAGATGGCAAGTATGGGCTGTATGTCCAACTGGGTGATTCAAAAACCAGGAAATCCATTCCGAAAAGTATGTTATCAGATCCTATCGATCTGAATCTTGCTCTTCAACTGCTTTCTCTGCCTAAGACCCTGGGCAACCATCCGGAAACAGGGGAACCGGTCACTGCTGATTTTGGACGGTATGGCCCCTATATCAAAAGTGGGACAACCAACGCAAAGCTGTTTCCGCCGTTATCCCCGCTTACCGTGACGCTTGATGAAGCGCTTCCGGTCCTTGCCAAAAGGAAAAAAGGATCTGTGGAACTCAAGACAGTTGGGACTCATCCTGAAACTGGAGAAGCCCTTATACTCAAGGATGGAAGGTACGGACCGTATGTTACAGACGGAAAAGTCAATGCATCCATACCGAAGGAATCGAATCCTGATACTCTTTCACTGGAAGAAGCTACAGAATTGATCAATAAAAGGCGTACAGCACCGCCAAAAAAGAGAAGAAGAAAAAAATCAAAATGATTTATTCTGTGTGAATATATTATTGTTGAGTTAAAAGGCATTTTATGGATTTAAAATCAATTGAAAATATCGTTTCATTGTGTAAACGACGCGGTTTCATTTTTCAGAGTTCCGAGATTTACGGAGGCTTGGGATCGACCTGGGATTACGGTTCTTATGGGGTAGAAATGAAACAGAAGATTAAAAACTTTTGGTGGCACGATGTTGTTACTTCTCGGGAAAATGTCGTGGGTATGGATGCTGCCATACTCATGCATCCAAAAACGTGGGAAGCAAGCGGTCATGTTTCAAATTTTCACGATCCCTTAGTTGACTGCAAAAATTGCAAGGCACGGTATAGGGCAGATCATGTTGATCTCACCAAGCCCTGTGAAAGGTGCGGAAAAAAAGACTGGACGGAACCCCGCCAGTTTAATCTCATGTTTAAAACAGCTATCGGGCCAATAGAGGATTCGGGGGAAGTCACGTATCTACGACCGGAGACAGCCCAGGGAATTTTTGTTAATTTCATGAATGTTCAGGGAACTTCCCGTCAAAAACTGCCGTTCGGAATTGCTCAATTAGGGAAGGCATTCCGGAATGAGATCACCACAGGGAATTTTTTGTTTCGTACCCGGGAATTTGAACAGATGGAATTAGAGTTTTTCATCCATCCTGGCGAAAATGAAAAATGGCTGGACTATTGGTGTGAGGAACGGTTGAACTGGTTTAAGAAATTAGGAATTAATCCGGAAAAACTCCGATTGCGTCCTCATGATAAAGATGAACTTGCTCATTACTCCACAGCATGTTTCGATGTGGAGTATGAATTCCCGTTCGGCTGGTCTGAACTTGAAGGGATTGCAGACCGGGGTACTTTTGATCTGGACCAGCACAATGAATACAGCGGAAAAAAACAACAGTATTTTGATCCCCAAACAAATGAACGGATCATTCCTGCTGTGGTGGAATCTTCCGCAGGTGTGGACAGGACCTTTCTCACATGTCTCGTGGATGCGTATTGCGAGGAGGAAGTCCGTGATAAAAAACGGATTGTTTTAAAACTTGACCCGAAAATTGCCCCAATTACCTGTGCAGTGTTGCCTTTGGTAAAAAAGGACGGTTTGCCGGAAATTGCTCAAAAAATTGTTGAAGATATCCGGACAAAATACAGCGCCTTTTTTGACCAGGGGGGATCCATAGGCCGGCGGTACCGCAGGCAGGATGAAGCGGGAACACCCTATGGAGTTACGGTAGACCATCAAACAACAGAAGATGGAACTGTTACCCTGAGGGATAGAGACACCATGGACCAAGTTCGTATTTCTACAGATAATATTCTTTCAGAGTTGCAGAGTCGAATTCAATAATTATATTCAAAATATTTTAATATAAATTATTTATTAATGATATTAATGAAAATACAGAGGGAGTTATGAACAGACATTTAGCGTTGCGTTCTGGTAATCCTGCCTTAAATAAAAATACCTTCGCTCAATTAGCACAAGCATCTGAATCCACCATGACGATTGGCGGTACAGTCAATAAGACGTTTCTCTCTCTGCTGCTCCTTTTGGCCACTGCAATTTACACCTGGAATTTACCTGTGGGAGATCCCAAGGTAAGCGGGTTTATGCTGATGGGATTTATTGGAGGATTCATCGTTGCCTTAATT
>DTUJ01000057.1 GCA_012964235.1 Fidelibacterota bacterium | reverse complement strand
CAGAACGCTCATCCCTTGATATTTTTCTAGAAGATGTACGGAGAACATTGCGATTTTACACAAAGAATTCCAAACAAAGTCATTTCTCAACCTTGTATCTGAGCGGAGGAGGCGGAAATGTTAAAGGCTTAAAGGAGTATATGGAAGAAAATTTGCAAATAAAATCTCAGGCCATGAACCCCTTCGCCAACTTGGAAACGAAGGATAAGACCTCAATTGAAGACCCTTCTCAATATGCTGTGGCAACAGGCCTGGCGGTACGGAAAGGGTTTGAAGCATGAAACAAAATTTTATACTCATCAATTTGAATCAGAAGGAGTCAGATCAATCTAGATCTGCCCGCTTCCGTGAAAACCTGCGCTGGTCTATATTGACCATCCTCGTGTTGCTGCTTTTTGGAGGGAATGTTTTTGTTTGGTATATGGGAATTAATTATGACAAGCTGCTTCAGCGCAAAAAGAGTGAAATTACGCAGATAAGAGATGAAATCAGCCAATTGCTGAAAAAGGGGAAAAATCTCTCCAAGCAGGATATATTGATGCTTGCAGAACTGGAAAATAACCGTTTCATGTGGGCTGATTGTCTCCAACGGCTGGGTAATATGACCTTCATAGACATGTCTCTTACAGGATTGAAATTCAAAAAAAGGAAACTGTTAATCCAAGGGATTGCTTCTACGTATAAGGGGAAAAAGGAATTCGAGCAGATTGAGAATTTCATTCACACCTTGAATTCGGACCGGGATTTTTCCAGCAATTTCATTCGGTTAAAACTGAAACACCATGAATTACTGAAAGTCCGCGGTCAGGAAATAGTATCCTTTGAAATTGAAGCCTCATTAAAATCTGTTCCACATATTTACAAACAAATAAGAAAACCAGTTAAGAGTCTATCCAATATTGTAAATAATAATTTTAAAAATGAACGCTTTCAAAATGAATCGTAACAGTTTATTCCTAATCTTATCAGCTCTATTGACAGTCTCATTTTGGATGAGTATGAAATTTTCTATTGGATCTAAACCAATCAAATTGAAAAAATTGGAGTTGAAACAGACTGAATTGAATGAACAACTTATAAGCGCTAAAATTCTGGCAGAAAAACTGGATCAGGTGTATACACTCTTTTCCAGAAACCTGGCTCTCTCCCTGGAAGACTCCCTGGCAGAAGATGCCTCTCTTCCTTTTCTCAAAGAAATAACCAATTTGATGGATCAGCACAATATTGCTTTACTCAAAATCAGGCCAAGAGTCAGGGAAAAGAAAGAAAATTACTATGTAGCACCCTATGAATTAACTATAAAATGCACTTATGAGAATCTGGGAAACTTTCTGGCTGAAATGGAGCGCTCACCCAGATTAATTACGGTAGATGAATTCTCAATAAATAATGGAATTGAACGCATAAAAAGTACAGTTAAAGAAGAGGATTTATTGGAACAGGAAATTACATTGAAAATTTCCACTTTAACATTAATAAAATCTAAAGTAAAACTCTTATCATGAATAAGCGCCAAAAAACCATTTGGGTGATCATTTTATTGCTCACATTTTTGTCAGTAGTTCTGGTAGGAGTTAAGCTCTATCCTGTCGCCGATAAGTGGCATGAAGCAGTCGAAAGAGCAGAAAACCTTAGGATTGGCACAGATGAAGAGTTAGAAAACATTATTAATTTTCTTGAAAACCGCTTGAAAAAACGGTTGCAATACGAATTCACAATGGAAAAGGATCCCATGCTGTTGACAAATGTCATTTATTTAACAGATGCAGGTGGGAGAAGAATGAGCAATAGAAGAACAGCCCAGGTGGAAGTAAAACATATCATAACGAATGGAAAAAACCGTTATGCTGGTATCCAGTATAGGGGCCAAAATTTAACTTTGGTCGAAGGAGATTCTGTCGATGGAGGAGAAATTGTCAGCATTATGCGTGACGGGGTCATCCTGTTGAAAAACAATCAGGAAAAATTCATTCAAATATTAACACCACTTTTAGACGAATCAATTACAACATCAAGTAAAGAATGAAGAAACATTTTATTTCCAGAATTACATTAACCAGTACGTTAATATTTTTCTCTATTCTTGGAGGAGAAGAAACAGATACAACCTCGACGAGAGCAGGTGCTCTCCCTTTTCTGGTTACCATCCATGCCGAGGATGCGTATTTGCCAGGTATCCTGACAGTTCTTGCGAAGGAAAGCGGATATAATATTGTTACTGACCCGAGTGTAAATACCCAGGATAAGATTTCCATCCACCTTGATGATGTACCTATAGAAGAGGCAATTAACCTGGTCGTAAGAGCAGTGGGTCTTGGGTATGAAATTGTAGGTAATTCCTTCTTAATCGCAGACCCAAAAAAATTAGACAAGGAAGTAGGCATTACACCCCACATAATCGAATTGAAATATGCCGATGCACTGGAAGTAAAGGAACTCCTGAGTGATCTTTCAAAGCAGATCCAGGTTGATGTTTCCGGAAACAAGCTTCTGATAAATACCTCACCCAGAAAAATTGCCGAAATTAAAAGAGTCATCGAAGGAATAGATGTTCCTGCAATTCAAGTTTTATTAGAAACACGTCTCATTGAAGTTGCCCTGGATATTGATAAAAAATTGGGTATTGATTGGTCAAAATTAGCTAAGTACACAAATATCTTAGCTGAGAATGCGGAAGCACTGACCGGAGGATCGGGGAGCGTCGTACCCGATCCTGGTGCTCTTGGTACACTGCCAGCTACAGCCCCCTTTAATCGCTTAAATGAGGATAACTTGATTCCCGGGAAGTTCAGCAGGCAGATGACAGCTTTCGACATCACTCTGGATTTTCTTATCAAAGACAATAAAGCGGATATTCTGGCAGATTCAAAATTAGTTACCCTTAATGGACGGGAGGCTACTATAAAAATGGTGGATATCGTTCCATATATTTTGAGTTCCGGTGGAGTAGGTGGACAGGTGCAGGTTCAGCGCGAGGAAGTGGGAATTAAACTGACAGTCCTGCCCTCAGTCAACATGGACGGTGATATTACCGTAAAGGTAGAAACGGAAGTTGCTTCCATTTTTGAATTTATAGGACCTGACCGAAATATTCCCCGGGTAAAAAGCCGTTCCTCCACTACAACCATCCGCGTAAAAGATGGAGAATCTATTATTATCGGTGGACTAATTAGCAAAGATCGTAAAAATACGGTATATAAATTGCCCCTCCTTCATAAAATTCCATGGATAGGTAAAAAGTTATTTACCAGCACAGATTTGGTGGACCGAAAAACTGACTTAATTATCCAGATTACGCCCTCTGTGCTGAAAGACAATATCAGCGGAATACCCAAAAATGAAGCTATGATTAAGCTTGAAAAAACAATTATGCTAAAAGATGATGATGAATAGGACTCTGTTATGAAAATTTTATGGAAATCAATCAATGTGATAATTATTGTTGCACTCCTTCCACAGCTCAGTTGTGATGACCGGGAACCTGAAGACACCGCAGATGATAATTACACACTTAGCCTAGTTTTTGCTAACCCCGTTTTTAATTCGGTGATTGTAGGTGAGGACGTAGTTGACCAACCAAATATCAAGACTCATTTGCAGTTTAAACTTCAAGATGAAACCAGCAAGCCGGTTTCAGGCAAACTCATTTCCTTTTCAGCAAAACGGCTGTCTTCATCTTATGGTTCTTTCGATATAAATTCAATTG
>DTUJ01000056.1 GCA_012964235.1 Fidelibacterota bacterium | reverse complement strand
CACGAAATTAGTCACGATGTAGTTATCCGTAACAATGATGTGCGCTATAACGGGATTGATCATGACGTTTGGTTGTGGGGTTCACAGATACTCATTCATGTGAGCGATAATGCTGAGGTGTACAATAATACAGTGTATATACATGCCGGTGACTATGGTGGTAACGGCATTGGAATTATGAATTACAATAGACCAAGCGAGGAATATGGTGATTTTTATGGAATGAACAATTATATCCATCATAATGAGATTACACACTTAGGGTTATATGGTTCTCACGGGATTGTTGATGATGGGGAAGTTGGAACAGATTATTATTATGATGGAGACGGTGATGGAGCTCCAGATTGGGGTTGCAGCTCAGAAGCAAATAACCTGTTTGACTATAATTCCTATCACCATAATGGGGTTCCTGAAAAGTTTGAGTATTGTGAAACATGGTATCTAAACTGGGAGCAATTCCAAGCCGCTGGACAGGAACCAAACGGAACCATGGATTCAAATGTCATTCCTCCCGATGACACACCGCCGCAGGTATGTCCAATTTGTCCCGGTAATTAGCTTTGTTGGTGATGAGAACTTACCTCAAGGAAAAAAGAGGTAAATAAATTGATTCGAAAATTTTTCTTTTATGCTATCGTACTCTATTTATCAGTTATTGTTTATTGCCATCTAAAATATCCTGAACTACGCTGGAACTGGGAGAATATATCAACGGATAAAATTTTATTTCCTTCAACATTTATCTGGGGCACTGCCACTGCGGCGCATCAGGTGGAAGGGAATTGTGTAAATAACTGGTCTGAATTTGAGAAAGGGTCAAAGGATGATGGGCAGCCCAATATCAAGGATAATCAGCAATCCGGCATTGCCAGTGACCACTGGAACAGGTATCCCGAAGACATAAAACTGATTAAAGAGCTTGGTGTATCTCATTATCGTTTTTCTGTAGAGTGGAGTAAGATTCAACCTGCACAGGATACATTTAACCAGGATGCATTGGATCATTATTCCAGAATGATTGATATGCTTTTAGAGAATGATATTACTCCTGTTCTCACTCTTCATCATTTTACCCATCCGCTGTGGTTTGACAAACTGGGAGCTTTTGAAAAAGAAGAGAACATCAGCATATTTATTTCTTTTTGTGAAAAGGTGTTTCATGAATATTCTCATAAAGTAGAATACTGGTGTACAATCAATGAGCCGGCAGTTGTAGCAACCCAGGGTTATTTCAGCGGCATGTTTCCGCCAGGCAAAAAGGATTCACAGCTCTCTGCGGAGGTGTTAAAGAATTTACTGGATGCCCATGTTCAAGTGTATCATTCACTGAAAAAGATGGAGAATGGACCCAAGGTAAAAATTGGCCTGGTGAAAAATATCAACCAGTTTGAACCATGGAGAAGATGGCACATCCTGGATTGGATTATATCTAAGGCAGTCAATCATTTTTTTAATGGTTCAGCCATTGATTATTTACGTACAGGAATATTCAAAATCCGGATACCCGGCCTGGCCTGGATCTATCATGAAAATCCGAATGCCACTAATTCTATGGATTATTTCGGACTTAATTATTATTCTCATAACCATTTAAAATTTCAACTGTCCCTAAAAGAACCTTTTACAATGGAATTTCGGGATGAGGATACTATGACGGATATGCCATACACGATTTACGGTGAAGGATTGTACAGAGCCATTGAATCAGTATCTGCTCTGGATGTCCCCATTATGATTACAGAAAACGGCATTGCAGATGCAGAGGATAGCAGAAGAGAGCTGTATATTAAAAGGTACCTGTATGCCGTTTCAAAGGCTATCAAAGATGGATACGATGTGATCGGTTACTTCTATTGGAGCCTGATGGATAATTTTGAGTGGGCATTTGGGTATGATATGAAATTTGGGCTATTTTCCGTTGATTTTGAAACCCAGGAAAGATCGCTCAGAGATGGATCTAAAGCCTATATAGATATAGTAAAGAATGAAAATTGATGCCACAAAATGCAAACCTCTTATGATTAGCATTAAACCGGGTACCTTTTGCTGTAATTTATTAATGAAAATGAACCATCACATCCTATGTGTAAAAAAAGTATTCCGGTTAAGCGTGAAATCGGGAATAGCGTTATTATTTATTCAAACTATCTTTTCTCATGAAAATGACAGAAAAATTATTTTTCCTGATATACAGGGGTATAAAACTCTCAAGTGTGACCTTCACATGCATACAGTTTTTTCCGATGGAAGTGTCTGGCCGGATATAAGGGTTCAGGAAGCAGTTAAAGACGGCATTGATGCCATTGCCATAACCGAGCACATTGAATATCAGCCACATAAAAATGATATTCCTCACCCCGACAGGAACCGCTCCCATGAGGTTGCAAAAAACGCCCTTCAGGAAGCAAATGATTTACTTATCATAAACGGGTCTGAGATAACCCGCAGAATGCCTCCCGGTCATTCTAATGCAATTTTTCTCGATGATGCTAATAAACTTTTGACAACTGATGTGATGGACGTGTTTGAGGAAGCTGGGAAGCAGCATGCCTTTATTTTTTGGAATCATCCAGACTGGGTTGCGCAGGCACCAGATGGCGTCCCACCCCTTGATTCCATCCATCATGAACTCATCAAAAAGGGCCTTTTACACGGAATAGAAATTGTGAATGACCTGACCTATTCAGATGAGGCACTCCAGATTGCTCTGGATAATGACCTTACCATTTTAGGTACATCTGACATTCATGGTATTGTTGACTGGCAGTACAAAATACCGGAGGGAGGGCACAGGCCTGTGACCCTTGTTTTCGCCCGCGAGAGGACAGAAGATTCACTCAAAGAAGCTCTTTTTGATAAGCGGACGGTGGTCTGGTTCAACAATACCCTCATAGGACGGCCTCAAAACCTTGTACCTCTTATTGAAGCATGTATCACCGTGCAGGATGTTCAGTACTACAGGGATTATTTAATAGCTAGGGTGAACCTAATAAATCATTCTGATGTAGAATTTATATTAAGAAATACAGGTGAGTATAGATTTGATACCTATGCTGATGTGGTTAATATCATGCCAAACAGTGTAACCCAGGTAGGTGTGAAAACCTTGGATAAACTTGACGAATTTATTATGAAGTTTGAGGTTATGAACGCAGTAACAGCCCCGGCAGAACATCCTGAGATTACCATTCGTATTTCCACAAACCAAAGTGAATGAAAATAATCTTGTTCAATACAGCAATGATTCAACAGGAAAGTCTGCTGACTTTTTTGATGAAATAGTCGCCATTTCCCTTTTGTGACCCACATCACACTTCCAAATCACAAATTGTTATTTCCCTGATTTCTGTGTAATATTTGTGTCCTATGAAGATTGTGGATATGAACACATCAATTAAGAACCCGTTATTTTTTTCTCATTTCCCAGCAAATGTATCCGAAAAAGCTTTCATAAAAACTTAACACAGGGCCCGCTATGAAAAACCTGATAACAATAATTCTTACCATTACCTGGCTTTTTGCCGATCCACCGGATATCTCCGTGAACCCCCAGCAAATCAATATGAGCATCCCGGAAGGGTGTAGCGGCGCTACCCGGAGCCTGTACATTGGCAATAGCGGTACCGATGACCTGGAGTGGAATCTGGCGATTGAGGAAAGCACCCGGGAGACTGAATGGACCTTTACCAACTGCGGGCAAACGGGACGCTACGGACCTTCACAAAGCCAGTGCGATAGCGAATA
>DTUJ01000055.1 GCA_012964235.1 Fidelibacterota bacterium | reverse complement strand
CCACTGCATCCAGGTGTTTCATAATTAAAATAGAATTTAAATATCCCTGGACTCAAGTCATCCACACAATGCCATGCAGTAAGAAAATAGGGCGTCAGGTCATAATTAGCATTATTTATCATGGCACCAGAGCACAACCAGCTCCCCATAAGCAGCCAGGCAGTGGCATTGATCTGGTCTTCATATGGATCGGCATCCGGGCAAGCAACATTTTCTCCACAACTCCTGTCTCTCTGGTTTCCAAAAAAGTTTAAGATATCACGATAATCATGAATCAATTCAGCATTGGAAAGTTCTACCTGTTCCCCACTGGAAGGAGTTACTATTTCAAGGATGATTTTATCCCCTGGAATAAGTGGAGTGGCAAAAATATTATCCGGATTATTATTCAATTCTGTATAAGCTCCGTACACCGTTTTTCTATCGGTGCTATATACAAAAAAAGTGCTTTTAGGCGAAAGAAAAAATCTGTTAAACACGAGGCTGATTGCAAAAGCACCAGTGCTTTCAATCTGCAACCGCCATAATTTATCTCCATTTGGTAATGTTAGCCATACGTCGGGGTTGTCCAGCGAAAGGTTGAGAGGAAGCGTCGCCCCATAGCGGAAAGGGGTACCAGACGGGCGATTCTCATCTTCCAGGAGCAGGGCCTCCACATCTACTACGGGCATTCGCATCACGGGAATTTCCCCACTGAGTTTATGATCAAAACTGTAGGGTGTTCCTTCCTGGCTGACCTGTCCTATCCCAACAGCTAACATGAAAAATAGTAGAAATATCCGCAGTGAATATTTGGATGTTATTATCATTTGTTTTATACCTGTTTACTTATAATTATTTCATGAGAATCATTTTCTTCATATCTGAAAATCTATTTCCATGAAACGAATAAAAATAGACACCGCTTGCAACAGGGATACCCAGATTATCTGTCCCATCCCAGGAAATACTATACTGTCCAGGTGCCTTAATTTCTGAGACAAGCCCATTTATTTCTTGTCCCGCCAGATTATATATAAAGATATTAATATACGACAATTCTGGGATTGTGTATGTGATGAATGTCACAGGATTGAACGGATTGGGATAATTTTGTAAAAGCGAATATTGACTAGGCAGGGATGGTACTTTTCTAAGATAAAACTCAGTGCTGTTTCCTGGAATAATCAATGTACCGGAACCAGTTAAATTGTAGATAGAGCTGTTCTTGGAACCTATTAATTCCCAAATTCCATCATCATGGATAAAATATTCCATGTTCACATAATCACTATTCGCCATGAGTTCCATTGTACCAGATTCCCCTGTGTATTTCCAATCTCCTTCGAAACGTATATCAAAGGCGCCTGCTGGCGGCTTTGGGGGTAAGCTGTAGCTTAACCGATCATGATATGGGATATCTACACCAAAATAAAGTGTTTGTCCGTTTACGCGCAGGGTGTTTGCACTTTCAGGTAGGTGTACCCTAACCATCTTTCGTGAATTCCCAGATTCAGAAAGTGTAATCTCTCCATCGCTCACGCTTCTGAGCCAATAGCCATATCCCGTTTCAATTGTTGATTCTGAGAAATACGATCCATTAAAACCATAGACCGTTCCTGGAATGATCAGTCCGGAAGGATCAATAATAAAATCAACGCTCACCGGGAAGGAAATTCCTGAAATCATATTCCACCCTTCACTTAAAGTGATGGTGAGTTCATTGATTGGAGTACCACTAATAGTGGTACTTCCAGCATTATCAAATCTCAGCCAGTATCCTTGACCATTTACAAGGTTTTCTTCCAGAATATAAGACCCGTCAAAGGAGTATAATGTTCCATTTATGGCTTCAGGAAAAATTATTGATACATTTTCATCTTCAACACCTACGGATAACCCTACCATATTCCAACCTGGTAAATTGGTAAAAGCATATTCCGTTTCTTCATCGGAGCCCACTGTAAACGAGATTGCCCCTGTTCCTACATCACTCATGCCATCCGAAAATGACATTTCATAAGTATGGTTCCCAGGTGCCAGTGCAGTCTGTACTGTAAAAATGGAACTATCAGCATAATTATGATCAGCACTGCTCATTGTTTCAATAATTTCACCATCAACTGAAAGCTGAGACAAAAGTGGAAAATGATTATCCTCATCCAGATAACTGCAATAGAATGCCACATCATATAATCCCTCTGAATCACCTGTAATCTCAAAACCGTGATTAGAAAGGGATGGAGGAGTATTTTCTCCAATAGTAAATGACTGGATACTAGGATTGAAAATAGCTGGTGGTGTCTGATCCGCAAAAATCTGTTCAGTTAAACTTGCTTCTATTGTAATCCCAGCCATTCCTAAGATTTCGAACTCATTCGGCCACGAACCAAAGTCTGGATCAGAGAAAATATCACTCCAATTGGCAGACATATATAAATTATTTCCACTAATTGAGTAGTTTATATCCCCAATTGGTTCAGGAAGATCAGATCCTGCCTGGAATTTCCAAAGTCCAGGGTAAAACAGCCCAAAGCCACCATCGCAATAGGCCAATCCAAAGAGGGTTTGATCTTCATCCTCCGGGTTTAAGAAACCTACAGAATATATATTCCAGGGGCCAAAAAAACCACCTACGGGAAATCCGCCGCCGGCATTGGTTAATTTCACAAACACCCTCTCATCAGTAAAACTGATACCAACATCCACAATATCAAAATTGGAACCTCCATCCTGATCGCCTGATGGCTCGTCACCAACCGAAAGATAATATGGGGCAGGATCTGAATTAGCTGAATTATAGGGTCCCTGGGAAACCGTTGCCTCAGCACCCTCATAAGTTAGTGTCGCCTGAACGCCAATGTCAAACTGACCACTTCCAGGCGTAGGCGCGAACGCCTCAAACGTATTCTCATAACCAGTTGTACCCAAGAAATAGGCATCACTGAAACCCCAGCTTGACCCATAGCCGTAGAAAATGGTTGCAGTCACCGGACCCGCATCAAGAATGCTATCAGGGATATCAGCATGTAAATACATGGTTCCGTCCGGTATCGGAGCCGTAGTCGCCATATTGAGTAAATCGGTTATATCCCTGTCACCTTGAAACATCTGCCAATCCGGCCAATCAAAATCTCTTCCTGACAATATTAATTTGATATCATAATCAATTGTTTCAGACTGTGTATTTTCGTTTCCAAAAAGGTTTATACCTATCAGCAGGACCAAAAGGGACACAGGCACCAGTATTCGTTTAATTATAATCACTATTATGTAAATTTCTTTTTAGGGTTATTTTAATAACAACATTTTTAATGTTTTGGAAAAATTTTCCGTTTCTATTCGGAAAAAATATAATCCACTCACAACTGATTCACCATTACTTTTTTTCCCATACCAGTCCACTGCATGAAAACCACCAGATCTTCTACCGTCAACCAATGTGGTAACTTTCTGACCTGCCAGGTTGTATATGGTAATCGCAACATACGATTCTTCAGGCAATTGATATGTGATTTTTGTCACAGGATTGAATGGATTAGGATAGTTTTGATGCAGTGCATATACATCAGGAAAAATAGCTCTCTTTTCAAGGCTCATCCCTTTTGTTTCTGGAGGTAGAGTGATCTCTCCTGTTCCATTGAGGATATGCTCTTTTCCACTGTTTGTCGTAAGAAGCCATTCCAGGTGCTCTCCAGGATCAAGGTTCACAGAATAGTTAAGAGTAAGTCTTGAATTTGTGTTTATTACACTTATCTCACCTGCATCCTGAATGTACTTCATGTTATCAGTAAAACGGGCGTCAAA
>DTUJ01000054.1 GCA_012964235.1 Fidelibacterota bacterium | reverse complement strand
CCCCCGACACGTGGATTATGATTCCACTGCTCTAACCAACTGAGCTACTCCGCCAAAATTGTGCAGGTACTAAACCGGAAGGATAACCAACCAAAATAGCATAAAAATTTAATGATTTTTATTACTTAATTTAGTTAATGTTTGTTCAATTAATTTTAATAATTTTCCCGAATATTTTTCAAATCAATAAAGGAGTGTATTTCCATGTACAAATCAGTTGAATCTTTTATGGATATTGTAAATTCAAGAAGTCCTGGTGAAAAGGAATTTCATCAGGCAGTGCACGAAGTGGTGGAATCGATTTGGAGTTTTTTGCAAGAACATTCCCATTATCTCCATTCAAAGATTCTGGAGAGAATGGTTGAACCAGAACGGATCATCATGTTTCGGGTACCTTGGAGAAATGATCGTGGTGAAGTCGAAGTAAACCGCGGATACAGAGTGGAATTTAATTCTGCGATTGGACCCTATAAAGGCGGATTGAGATTTCATCCGTCTGTTAATCTTAGTATTTTGAAATTCCTCGGTTTTGAGCAGGTGTTCAAAAACAGTTTAACTACCCTTCCAATGGGAGGAGGCAAAGGCGGATCGGATTTTGATCCAAAAGGAAAATCTGACAACGAAGTTATGAGCTTCTGTCAGTCTTTCATGACTGAACTGCAACGTCATATTGGTCCTGCCACGGATGTGCCAGCAGGGGATATCGGAGTAGGCGGGCGTGAAATTGGTTTTATGTTTGGGCAGTACAAACGTCTCCGAAATGAATTTTCTGGCACCCTGACAGGTAAAGGTTTGAACTGGGGCGGAAGCTTAATTCGTCCGGAAGCTACAGGGTATGGATGCGTTTATTTTGCAAATGAGATGTTGAAAACCAGGGGTGAAAGTTTCGAAGGAAAAACTGTTGCAATTTCCGGTTCGGGAAATGTTGCACAATATTCGGTTGAAAAGGTTCTGGATCTTGGCGGAAAACCTGTAACGCTATCTGATTCTTCCGGTTCTATTTATGACCCAGATGGAATTGACCGTGAAAAACTAGCGTATGTGATGGATTTGAAGAATGTAAAACGCAGCAGGATTCGTGAATATGCAGAAAAATACGGTGTGGAATACTGGGAAGGCGAACGTCCATGGAAAGTGAAATGCGACGTAGCCCTTCCAGGTGCAACACAGAACGAAATCAACAAGGAAGATGCGGAAACACTCATGAAAAACGGATGTTCCTGTGTGTCCGAAGGTGCAAATATGCCTTCAGCTCCTGAAGCGATTGAAGTGTATCTTGACAATAAGATTCTCTACGGTCCCGGTAAAGCGGCAAATGCTGGCGGTGTAGCTGTTTCCGGCTTGGAGATGAGCCAGAACAGCATGAGATTGAATTGGTCCAGGGAGGAAGTTGATAAAAAACTTCACGATATTATGAAGAGTATTCATAATGCTTGTGTAACTCATGGAAAGGAAGGTGACTTCACCAATTACGTAAAAGGTGCAAACATTGCCGGGTTCATCAAAGTTGCAGATGCAATGCTTGATCAGGGTGTTGTTTAACCATACAGTTAATTAAATAAACAAAAAACGCCTCAGAAATTCTGAGGCGTTTTTTGTTTCATAAGGTAAAAATATCTGATGAGTTTCTGATTACCTTAAATTCCAGTTGATTGTTCTTCATCCATATTTTCCTCAACAATATCCGGTTGACGCTGTATAATACCTTCGCCATTTTGTCCATTGATCATTACTATTAACGATTTTTCGGTTTGAATCCAAGCTGTGTGGGTCTTTTTGTCTTTTACAGTTTGCTGGTGAATCCAATCCATATTAAAATAATCCTGATCCCCCTTATGATTGATTGTAAAGTATCCAATTCTCATTCCAGTAACATTTTGAAAAAAGTGACTTCCAAATGAAGGGTCAACAGGAAATTCTTCAAGCCCAAGTTCAATGATTACTTTAGCTCCGGAAATGTGTGTCCAGTTAACTGGTACTCCCAACCATGGATCTGCTGAGCCCCATCTCCCAGGGCCAACCAGAATATACGGTTGGGTGGATCCGAGTTTTTTATTATACGATTCAATTTCTTTGGAAATTTTGATAGTATTTTCAGTATGGTATGTTTTGGGATTAACAAAAATGATGTCTCTGATTCCTTCGATTTTTCCATTGCCCAAGACCACACCACTTTTGCAAATAATATCTTTATCATGAATGAAGGCAGAATCTTTCTTAATATTTAGTGTGCTCAAAAGCATTGGTTTTATTTGTAAAAGACAGAATTCAGGAGGTTTATCAATATCTTTGTAAAGATTTACAGAATATTCAATTTCCACATGACCACCCAGAGATTTCTTCCCAATTTTCAAGATTTCAGCAAGGATTTCAGCAAGAGGAAATGAATTCCATTTTAAGACAGGTGCGAACGTGATGACCCGTGTACCTGGATACTGTAAGGAATCTCGGACTATGTTATCTTCCAGAGAGACTACGCTTCCTGCCCAATCAAGAGTCCCATCCTTTTCTGCCGTGTCCAGATCATACGATTTCAGATTACCCTTTTCACCATATTTAAGAAAATTATTATTTGAATTAAGATTCAATGCGTAAAACGAATTTTGTGAATTTTGGATTGTTGCTTTTACCGAATAAAACTGGGGGAGAATTGTGGGATATTTCGGAGAAAAACGCAAGGCGTTTTCTCGGTTCACAACTGTTCGACCCATTCCTAAAGCAATTGTTGCAATCCCTTCATCACGTTTCATGTATGATACGGGATAATAATTTAAGGATTGAGCTGTTCCACTAAGAGTGGGATAAAACCGGGAACCATGCTTTTGGCCAATTAATTCCATAACGATTACCCCCATTTTCTCTTCTTCTCGTTGCTGAACTGAACTTTTTAACAGAGCTTTCGGCTCCTGAAAATATGTTGAAGCATACACACGTATTATTGCTTCACATAACTGGTTAAATCGGGTTTCCTTATTTTTTGCTGTGTTTGGAAGCATGTAGGTTGCATACATTCCTGCCAGAGGTTGATACATTGAGTCTTCCAATAAAGCTGAAGAACGTACAGCAATAGGATATTGCACTTCAGAAAGAAAAGTTTTCAGTTTTTTTCGAAGGTTTTTAGGTAATTTTCTACGTAAAAACAGCTTTTCGACTGAGCTATTGGATTGAGCATTTAAGGCTTTTTCCCAGAGGTTGTTGTCATTCATAAATTGGTCAAATTCATCGGTTCCAATAACAGCTAATCGAGGGATACGGATATTCACATTTGGGAATTTATTTTGAAGACGGGACTTTGTGATGACGGAATTCATAAATCCGAGTCCGCGGGCTTTCCCTCCAAGGGATCCGGTTGAAATTCGTATAAAATCTGTTTCCTGTGGTTTCACTTCTGAAGTGAATTCAGTCATTTGACTCTTTTGCTGGATATCAAGAATTTCATTTATGGACTGAACCATTTGAGAGCGCAGATGATCAATTTCTTTAAAATCACTGATTGTTAAGGGTTTTAATATTGCTGCTAAGTCAAATTCTCCCCGTGCAGCAAGCCAGTTAGAAAAATGATTACTGGAAGCATGATATGCTAATGAACTTTTTGGGATTCGGATCAAACGGTTTCGAAGAGTTTTTAAATCAGAAGCCCGCGCAAGTTTTTTACCGGCTTTGTTCCGAAAAATGAAATCCCCAAAACCGAAGTTATTCAGAATAAATTTCCTGAGGTCCTGTAGAAGTGTACTTGATTGTTTATTTAAAAATACGGCATGTATTTGTTGAGCTTTTATTGCGTGTTTTTCATCCGTAGATTGAAGCATAACTGGCATATTCGGTTCTTTTTTTCTTACGTATTCAATAAATTTAATTCCAGCTTCGGAATTCATTTCTCCGTTCATGGGAAACCTACTATCAGAAATGATTCCTAAAATATTGGATTGATACCCATTGAAATATTTTTTTGCTTCTGAATAATTGGTTGCAAGAAGGATTTTTGGCCGTCCCCGCAAATGAAGAAGACGTTGAGTATCATTTAAACTTTTTCCCACCAGGTGTTTCGTGTGGTACATAATTTCCCGATATATGAAGGGAAGCATGAGGGAATAGTATCTTGATGTGTCTTCCACAAGGATAATTGCCCGAACGTCTCCCTCTAAAATATCTCTTTTTGAATTTTTTCTGTCTTCTATCTGTTTAATGATAGCGGGAAATACATTTGCATTTCCTGACCATACAAACACACGATCCACTGAATTCTGAAGAGCTTCCTCCGGTAATTGTTTAATTTCAGATTCATCAAATGCAAGCAAGATCACCGGTTTTCTCGGATACATCTTTTTGACTTTAAGACCGAAAGAAAGCGGATTCATATCTGCAATCCTCATCATGACGATGACAATATCAAGCTTTCGTTTTGAGAGCATTTCCAATGCAGCCTTGGCTGAATTTGCTTGCCAAACTCGAGGTGCATAATTGAAATTCATTCCAATATATTCGTGGAGGATTTGTTCCGTCAATCTTCCATCTTCTTCCAAAATAAACGCATCATACGGACTGGCTACTAATAGGATTTCGTGGACTCTATAGAGCATGAGATCCTGAAAGTCAATGCGTTTTTTTTGTGTTATTTTTCCGGGGGGCATTGGTATAAATTAAGAGAATAGGTTGAATTAAAAAACAGGAGTTTCTCATTTAGAAAATATTTGAATAGTGTAGATAAAGCAATTAATTTTTCCAGTCATTAAAGGTGAATAGGTTTAACGTGAGTTTGTCAATTTCTGATTATCGTCATTTTTTCCTGGATATTTTTTTTCCCGAACCAATGCCTGGTATGTAATAAAAGAATCTTTAGATAGTGTGATAGTGTCTGTTCCCAGTGCCTCATGAGTTTTGAAAAAACAAATTTGGGTAACTGGGTCGAAAATCTTTCTCACTCTGAAGGGTTGGACGGAGTTTATTCGGGATGGTATTTTAATGATCAAATTCAACGGGTAATACATTCATTAAAATATGAAGAAAGGGCTACATTAGGATGGGAGCTAGGACATCATTTAGAAAATATGTTACCTTTGGATCAGGTTGGAGATTTGGATTTCTTAATACCGGTTCCACTTCATTCTGTTAAAAAAAGAGAGCGGGGGTATAATCAGGCGAAATGGATTGCGCAGGGATTATCGTCTATTTGGAAAGTTCCAGTAGATTCTTCTATTCTGAAGAGAAAAAAAATATACAGAAACTCAAATAATGTTATCCAGTATAGAACGGAAACAAAATATGGATAAAGCGTTTGAAGTAAAGAAGCCGATGAAAGGAATAACTATCGGGATTATTGATGATGTTTTAACAACAGGGTCTACCATGTCTGCGTGTGCCGTCATGTTAAAGGAGAAGGGATTTCAATCAGTTTTTGCAATTAGTTGCAGTACGCCGAAACTGGAAAAGAAGAAAGATTTAAGCCAGGGGAAATAGTTCGCTTGTTAAAAGTTCTGACATTATTTGATTTAAAATCAAAACGGGTTCTTATTCGTGTGGATTTTAATGTTCCTATTCAGAATGGAAAAGTTGCTGATGATTTCAGGGTTAGAGCTGCATTGCCTACAATAAAACATTGTTTGAACGAAGGAGCTTCTGTAGTTCTCATATCCCATTTAGGCCGCCCAGAAGGACAAATCAATCCTGCAATGAGTTTAATGCCCGTAGGTGAAACGCTGGCAGAACTTCTGGAGATGCCCATTAAATTTTCAGACAACTGTGTTTCAAGCAATGCCAAAGATGTTTCGTTGGGATTAAAACCAGGTGAAGTACATTTGTTGGAAAACCTTCGATTCCATGATGATGAAACAAAAAATGATAAACGTTTTAGTTATCAATTGTCCAAACACGGGGGAATATACATCAATGATGCTTTTGGTGCTGCACATCGTGCTCATGCGTCCAACGTGGGCGTAGTTAAAAATTTTAGCCAAAAAGGAATGGGGTTTCTGATTGAAAAAGAATTAAAATTCCTGAATTCTGTGATCCGAAACCCAAAACGTCCACTGACTTTGATTTTGGGAGGTGCAAAAATTGGAGGAAAACTTGAATTGATCCATCAATTTATACAAAATGCCGATTCTATTATAATTGGAGGAGGGATGGCATTTACTTTTCTGAAGGCAAAAGGTCATGATGTTGGTGTATCCCTAGTCGATGATACTATGATTGATACAGCAAAATCCATTTTAAAAGAAGCAAGGATAAAGAAGATAGACATGATTTTTCCGAGCGATTTTATTGGTGTAGAAAAACCTGAAAAACCAGGAAGTATTAAGATTATGAAACTTGATCATATTCCATCAATGAAAATGGGTGTCGATGTTGGTCCTGCTTCCGCTCAACAATTTTCGGAAATAATTCAATCATCAGGCACCATCATCTGGAATGGACCCATGGGGATTTTTGAAGTGCCGGAGTATTCAATCGGAACCAGGGAAATTGCTCAGGCTATGGTAAAAGCAACGAATGAAGGAGTTATTACTGTAGTGGGAGGAGGTGATACTGCTTCTGCAGTCAAACAATTTGGTGTGCATAATGACATGTCTCATGTTTCAACCGGAGGCGGAGCATCCCTGGAACTACTAAGTGGAAATCAATTACCCGCATTATTTGCATTAGAACAATAAACTTTCTTTTATTTAATTTGTTGAAAAATAATTAAGAAAAATACATTACAATTCAAGTGATTTTGTATTGAAAGGAAATAATTGAAAAAAAATATAGTAGCCGGAAACTGGAAGATGAATAAAACCCCTGCTGAGGGCCGGTCTTTCCTTACAAAAATCGTCAATTTACTTTTGGATATAAAAAGGACTGAAGTTATATTCTGCCCGCCTTTTCCAGGCCTGTTTGGATTGGATAAACTTCTGGAAGGAACAGGTTTTTCTCTTGGGGCACAAAATTGTCACTGGGAAAAACAGGGAGCTTTCACAGGTGAGACTTCACCTCAGATGTTAAAAACATGTGGTGTGGAATATGTGATAGTCGGCCATTCTGAACGTCGCCATGGGTTTGGTGAATCAGACGAGTGGATAAATCGAAAAGTTCAGGCGGTATTGGAATGCGGGATGAAACCTATATTTTGTATCGGTGAAACATCTCAGGAAAGAAAAAAAGTGGAAACCCAGAGTGTTCTCGTGAGGCAATTAACTGAAGGATTGTCCGGAATCATATCTTTGGAAAAAGTTATTTTAGCCTACGAACCTGTATGGGCGATAGGAACGGGAGAGAATGCATTTCCGGAACAGATTGAAGAAGCGAATCAAATTATTCGATCCTGGATCGGAAATTTCTACGGTGTAGAAACTGGAGATAAAGTTTCCATCCTGTACGGTGGTTCTGTGAACCCGGAGAATACTGTAGAACTTATCCAAACGGGAGAAATAGACGGATTTCTGATAGGAGGAGCTAGTTTACATGTCGAATCATTTTGTTCCATTGTTCAACAAGTTGATGAAAAATATTAAGGAGATATCATGCAAGGATTTTTAATCACGATTCATACTTTGGTTAGTCTGTTGTTGGTTATGGTGATTTTGATGCAGGCAAGTCAGGGAGGTGGACTTTCGGGTACATTTGGAAGCGGTGCTACAAGTGCGATCATGGGAGGCAGGGGAGCAGCTTCATTATTAAGTAAACTTACCACCTGGCTGGTTATTGTTTTCATGACGTTGGCTTTGTTAATCAGTTTTTTCAGTTCACCCTCAGTTGCTGAAACGGAATCCTTGCTGAAAAAAGAAGCAGAAAGTCGGATCATTACACCCGGAGCTGATCTTTCATTGCCGACAATCCCAGAAAAACAGTAACCTAAACTATTTAAAATTTGATCATTAGTTCAAACTTAAGAGATTTGATTGGTTTGGAGCATTTGCTCTAACATAAATGAATTGCCGAAGTGGTGGAATTGGTAGACACGCTACCTTGAGGGGGTAGTGTCCGAAAGGGTGTGCCGGTTCGAATCCGGCCTTCGGCACAAGTTCAAAGTGAGGAAAAGTAAATGAAAAAACGTGTAAAAAGTATACTTCTTTTCATAGTTATCGGTGGTTTTATTTTCGCACAATCCCCAGAAATATTATTATCTGAAGGGCAGGAAAAAATAAAAGAAGGTGCTTTTGTACAAGCAGATTCTCTTTTTAATAAAGCTCTGGAATTAGATAATACATATGCACCCGCCATGTTTCAATTGACTCAGTTAAATCTCAGATTGGGGAATATGGAAAAAGCTCAAAATTATATACGGGATGCTGTGGAAGTAGATCGTGAACAGTATATAGATACTTTTAATAAAATGAATGAAATCAATACCAGTATGAATGATGGCACCCGTGCGCTAAAAGGAGGAAGGCTTGATGAAGCATTCCAATTATATGGGACTGTATTGGAACAATTTCCATATTTTTCGGAAGCGGCTTACAGTATGGGTTTAGTAAAATTCAGAGAAAAGGATTTTGATGAAGCAGTACATTATTTTCATAAAACACTTGAGTTGAATCCGCTTCATGAAAAAGCACAGGCAGCGATAGCCAATGTTACAAGAAATATTTTTAATGATGGAAACAACGCCTATCGTCGTGGAGATTTAGAAGGAGCGCTGGCTGCCTATTATCGTGTGCTTGAAATGGATAATAATTTTTATAGGGCATATTACCAGATTGGGGTTATTGAGGCAAAGATGAGAAATCTTTCAAGCGCGATCGAATCCTACTTGAATGCCTTGAAAATTAAACCAGATTTTTTTAAATGTTGGTTTGCCTTAGGATTAGCAAGATCCAAGGAAGGAGACAAGGAAGGTGCTCTTGATGCATTTAATCAGGTAATTGAAATTGACTCCAGTTATGTGAAAGCCTATTCCAGTTTGGCCGAAATCTATATTGGTTTGAAAGAATATACTAAGGCATTTGAAGTGTTAAATACTGCCACCAAGATTGATTCAAGTTATTCAAAAAGTTATTTATTGCTGGGAATTGTGTATACAGAATTGAACCAATTTGAAGAGGCAGTAGACAATTTAGAAAAGGGGGTTGCATTAAATCCAAAAGATGCTAAGTCCTGGTTCAGGCTGGCACACGCACATAACGAACTGGGTAATTGTGAAGCTGCTCAAAATGCAGCGAGAGAAGCAGTAGATAGAAAAAAGAACTTTGGTGGAGGATGGTATGAATTAGGGATAGCAGAATGGTGTAAAGGAGATGGGAATAAAACCGTCGCTTTAAATTCTCTGGAAAAAGCCCGAAATGACAGAAGTTGGAGAAAAATGGCCGAATATGAAATCGATAAGATTAATAACCCACATAAATATGTTGAATAAAATATTAAAAAATCTAATTTATTTTCTTATCAAGTTCAATTGAATTAACCTTATTTTGTATCCATATCATTTTCATTGTTTTGGTTACTATTAATTGATCTTTTGAATCCACACTTTATATACTCTCTGGTATCAGAGTAATGATTAAAGCAGTAATATTTGATTTAGATAACACCCTTTTAGATTTTATTAAAATGAAACAATTTGCTGTCCAGGCAGCAATATCTTCTATGGTGGAAGCAGGGTTGGAAGTGGATGAAGGGGAGGCGTGTAAAAATATTTTTCGGATGTACGAGGAGGGAGGCTGGGAGAATCAATCAATTTTTAATGATTTTCTAGACAAAGAAATCGGGTCTATTGACCATAAATTATTGGCAGCTGGTATCGTTGCGTATCGACGGGCACGGGAAGCCAGTTTGCAGTTATATCCAAATGTAAATAAAACATTATTCGAATTACTTAAGATGGGGATTAAACTTGCTGTTGTGTCTGATGCACCAAGCCGGGAAGCTTGGATGCGGATTTATTATTTGAATTTACACCACGTTTTTGATCTTGTACTGACTATTGATGACACCGGAGCGCGAAAACCATCCTCGAAGCCATTTGCAATGGCTTTAGACTCTCTCAAAATCAAAGCAGGTGACGCTATAATGGTTGGTGATTGGCCGGAACGTGATGTGGAAGGAGCAAAAAAGGTTGGGATGCGTACGATTTTTGCACGATATGGTGATACCTTTGAGACAAAGCACTCCGGAGCGGATTGGGATGTAAATGATATCTATGAAATAGTTGGGATTATAAAAGAGCTGAATGGTGCCTGAATTTTTCATTGGGACAGATATTTTATCTGTTCTGCGAATAAGGGGAATCCTTGATTCTCATCATAAAGATCGATTTAACACACATACGTTTACGAAAAGTGAAATAGATTATTGTGAGGGAAAAGCGAACCCCTCAATACACTATGCAGGTCGATTTGCTGCTAAAGAAGCTATTAAAAAAGCCCTGCTATCTTCTGGAATAATTTCTAATATTCCATTGTGTTCAATAGAGATACTCCCTGATAAAGAAGGTGCTCCTCAAGTGTATTTTCATACAGAACAGCCCCTGCTTCAAACGTGTAAAGTATCCATTTCGCATACCGGTGAATTTGCTGTAGCTTTTGCTTTGCTTGAGGTTTCATGATGCGCCTATTAACCCGGAATCAATCTCGAAGGTTAGACCAAGTTTCCATGGAAAGGTTGGAAATCCCCGGTCTCATACTTATGGAAAATGCCGGTAAAGAAGTCGCCGAGGTTACAGAATCTATTTTGGAGGGGAAAAAAAGAGAAAAACAGATTGCGATTTGTTGCGGAAAAGGAAATAATGGTGGAGATGGTTTTTCAGCCGCTCTTCATTTAAATCATTTTAATGTGACTATTTTTTCATTACCTGCTATATCGGATATTTTGGGTGATTCCCTGCATTTTTATAATAAATGTGTAGGAAAGGGAATGAAAATAGTTCATGGATATGAATTGCCGACATCGAACGAATTCGACTTAATTATCGATGGGCTCATTGGAACAGGGTTTTCTGGAGAGATGCGATCTCCTTTAAAGAAATGGACGAAATGGATCAATCAGCAGGATTGCACTGTGGTTTCCATTGATATACCATCGGGAGTGAATGCAGACACCGGTTCAGCATCAAAGGACGCTGTGGAAGCTCTTTTAACCGTCACTATGGGATGTGCAAAGGTTGGAATGATGCTGAATCCAGGATCCAGCTATTGCGGAGAAATTTATCCCGCACAAATAGGATTTCCTGATGTACTGGACGAGTTGGAAGGGGTAAAATGGAGATCCTTTGAGGAGGATTTAGCATTTGAGCATTTAACAAAACCTGATTCAGGTACGTACAAGCATCGTCAAGGAAAAGTATTGATCCTTGCTGGTTCAAACGGGATGACTGGAGCGGCAACTCTTTCGACTACAGCAGCAATGCGCAGTGGTGTCGGTTTAACAATGACTTCTGCTCCGGAATCTTTGAATTCTATTTATGAAACAAATCTCATGGAAGGAATGACATTTGCGTGTAAAGATGATGGAAAAGGATATTTAGCTGAACAAAATTTTGAAGAAATTCATTCACACTTGGATTGGTGTGATGTTATTTTAATTGGGCCGGGATTAGGAGCCCAGGGGACAACCAGACAATTGATTAAAAAAATTATTTTATCTTCAGAGAAACCCCTGGTTATTAATGCAGACGGTCTTAGGTGTTTTATTGATAATCATGATTTATTCCAACAAATTTCTGCTCCTCTTGTTATCACACCTCATTATGGCGAGTTGGCTTCCATTCTTGGGAAAGATATTCAGGAAATTCAAAGCAATTTTCCTAATACCCTGGAGTCATTTTTAAAGGATTTCCCCGGAGTGATTGTAGCGAAGAATGCTCCCACATGTACGGGATTCAGGAACGAGGTTGTGACTAACACCACCGGGAACCCCGGGCTCGCTACTGCCGGGACAGGTGATGTTTTAGCGGGTATTATTTCATCATTTTTAGCCCAGGGTATCCCAGCTTTTGAAGCGGCGCAGTGTGGAGTGTATATTCATGGACTTGCGGGAGATATAGCTAGTGGAGATTTAGGCTACAGGGGACTTTTAGCAGGCGATCTTCTTGAGACCATTCCGGAAGCTATCAAACAGTATGAGTATTGCTAATTATCGTATACTGTTTGGAGTTTATTCAGTCTCCATTCTTGCAGTATCAAGTATACCAGGAAAATCTTTTCCGGACATTGGGTTATATACCTTAGATAAAGTATTCCATTTCATTGAATATTCCATACTTGGTTTTTTTACAGTGAAATGTGTCCGGAAGCCAACCTGGAGCTGGATACCCTTAATATTAATCTATGGAATTCTTTTCGCTGGTTTAGATGAATACTGGCAGAGCTTTATTCCAGGGCGGTTATCGAGTCAATTTGATATGCTAGCTGATATATCAGGGATTATTTTTGGTAGTGTATTAACAGTGTGGATTTCCAGGGAAAATGATTAATCGTTTATATACTCGAGATTTCGCCATTTTGAAAGAATTAGAACTGGAGTTTATGCCCGGATTCACCATCATAACTGGTGAAACCGGTGCAGGGAAATCAATTCTTTTACAAGCTTTGAGTTTGGCTTTAGGTGCTAAAGGGAATAAGAACATGGTTAAAAGTGGCAAGAGCCGAGCAGTAGTTGAAGCTGATATTGATGGGAAAAGCTATCGGAGAATTCTTTCAGACAAGGGAAGGATGAAATCATATATCGAAGATGAGCCTGTCAAAGAGATAGACTTTAAATCCCAAACGGCTCCTCTGGCTGATTTTAATGGTCAGCATGAACAGCAATTTATAATGAATCGCGACAAACATATCGATTACTTGGATCGGTATTGTGATTTGGAAGAAAAAGTGAAAAAGATTACAGATATTTTTCATTCCGTTATATCTACTAAAAACAGATTAAAAACTGCATTGGAGACCCAAGAAAGCAATGAAGAACGCAAAGAACTTTTAGAATTTCAATTAAGAGAGATTGATGGAGTTAACCCGAAGAAAGAGGAAGATATCCACCTTACAAATGATTTTAAGATTCTCAATCATATTGATGAATTAGTTGACAGTATTGAAAAAATAACACAGGATTTTACTGAAAGTGATCATTCAATTTATAACCGGTTGTCAGCTACTGTGAAGGAATTGAAAAAACTGGGAGGATATGATGGGCATCTAAATAATTATCTTGAAGGATTGAGTAATGCTATTACAACAATTCAGGATACTTCAATGAGTTTGTCTGATTATTCTAATTCACTTAATCCTGATAAAGAGAATTTGAATAATATTGAGATTCGTTTACAAGAAATTGAGAGTTTAAAAAGGAAATATGGAGGATCGCTGGAAGCGGTCAGGGCTTATCGAAAAGAAATTAAAGATGAGTTAGACAACCTGATAAATTTCGAATTAGATACAGAAACACTCAATAATAAAATTGATGATTTGGAAAAACAATTTCAAAATCTTTCTGACCATCTACATGAGGTTCGTATTGTCCAAGCTGAAAAACTTTCTAAACATATTGAACAGGAAATGCATAAATTAAGCATGCCCTCTGCCAAGTTCGAAATCAGGATCAACCAAAAGAATGAAGAGGAATCTTTCATCTCTTTTAATGACAAACCGGTAAAAATAAATTCCAATGGATATGATTGGGTTGAATTTTATATGAGTGCTAATCCTGGTGAACAGATAAAACCTTTGACTGGTATTGCTTCCGGTGGAGAAATTTCTCGTATAATGCTGGCAATTAAGTCAGTATTTCAAAAAAATGATCCTGTAGAAACATTGGTTTTTGATGAAATTGATTCTGGAATTTCGGGAACTACTGCAGAAACGGTTGCGGAAATCCTGTTGAATATATCCAGGAACAGGCAGGTCATTTGTATTACACACCTTCCACAAATTGCTTCGAAAGCAAACCACCATATCCATATTAACAAAACGATCAAGGATTCAGACACTAATATAACCATTCGATATCTCGATAAAAATGAACGATTGGATGTGATTAACCAGCTATTTAGTGTTGGTGATTTATCAGATGGTGATTATCAACCATTTAATTTGTTTACCAAAACAGCTCATGGATAAAATTATCATTCATGGTGGGAAACCACTGAAAGGGGAAGTCACTCTAAGCGGAGCGAAGAATGCTGTTCTTCCGATCATGGCAGCTTCCTTACTGGTTGGTGGTACAACTCATATAAGCAGGGTTCCAGATTTGCGGGATACCCGGACAATGATTAAACTTCTTGAATTAGTTGGGGCGAAGACACATTTAAAAGGAAATGACCTCTGGATTGATAGTGAACATGTCGATACACCAGTAGCCCCCTATGATTTGGTAAAAACTATGCGTGCCTCGTTTTATGTTTTAGGACCGCTCCTTGCCCGATTCGGCGAAACAAAAGTTTCTTTACCCGGTGGGTGTGCCTGGGGTCCAAGACCAGTTGATTATCATTTGAGAGGCCTGGAATTGCTTGGTGCGAAGGTCACCCTTGAGAAAGGATATATTCATGCTAAAGCAAAACGACTGAAAGGAAACCATATCCGTTTTGATTTTCCATCTGTTGGTGCAACAGGGAACATCCTTATGGCTGCTGTCACTGCTCATGGGACCACCGTTATTGAAAATGCAGCTTGTGAGCCGGAAATCGTCCAATTATGTCAGTTCCTCAATTTGATGGGCGGCAAAATAACCGGGATCGGTACACATAAAATTTCGGTAGAAGGAGTAAAAGAGTTATCACCAAGTGATGTCTCTGTCATTCCTGACCGGATCGAAGCAGGGACTTTTCTCATTGCAGGGGCTGCCCTTGGTGAGGTGACAGTTCTCGGTGGAGAGCCAGGTCATCTGAAAGTACTATTGGAGAAGCTGGAACAAACCGGAGCAAAGATAAAAATTTCAGGGAAGAAAATTAGCGTAAGGAAAAGTGATGTCATTTTGCCTGTTGATGTAACAACGGCAGTATTTCCTGGCTATCCAACAGATCTTCAGGCGCAATGGATAGCTCTTATGACTATTGCAAAAGGTGATTCTGTTGTAACCGATACGGTGTATCATGACCGGTTTTCCCATGTACCTGAGTTAAATCGGCTTGGTGCTGAGATACAGGTATCGGATAATGTTGCTTGTATAAAAGGAAGGAAGCATTTGGTTGGTGCGCCGGTTATGTCGACCGATATTCGTGCCAGCGCTTCATTAATAGTTGGAGGACTTATGGCGCAAGGGAAAACTGAAATTAGTCGCGTATACCATATTGATCGTGGCTATGAAAAGATTGAAGAGAAATTCAACAGTCTTGGGGCTGATATTACCAGGCTTAATTAAGGGGTTTATTCTTTTACCTTTTTTTCTATGTTTATTGTAGATTTAATGATTGTCCAAATCTGGCGAAAGGATTTTATATGAGAATTATTATTATTGGAGTAGGAGAGGTAGGGTTCCATGTAGCCAAAGCACTCAGTCAGGAGAATTTTGACATTACGGTTATTGACATCGATCCATTAAAATGTCGCCGAGCTAGTGAACATCTGGATGTAATCGTTGTTGAAGGGAATGGTGCAAGTCCGAAAAACTTATTGAAAGCAAATGTTGAGGGAGCAGATTATGTATTGGCTCTCACAAGATCGGATGAAGTAAACCTGATTTCTTCTCAGCAGGCACATGTCTTGGGAGCTAAAAAAATAATTGCCAGGCTCAGGAACCAACAATATAGTGAGCGTGATTCTATTATTCGTCCCGAGAAATTTGGTGTGGATTTACTTATTCACCCGGAGAAAGTTGTTTGTCAGGAAATTGTCCGGTTGATATGCCACCCCTATGCCAAGTATATAATGGAATTTGAAGGAGGCAGACTTTTAATGATAGGGCTCCGGATAAACGCAGATTGTAAAATTGTGGGGAGTTCTGTTCAGTCATTATGTGAAAGCTGTACCGATTTTAAATTCGGTGTTGTATCGGTAAAGAAAAATGGTAATACTGTAATCCCTTGGAGTGACTTTGTTTTTGAGGAAAATTCGACAGTTAATTTCATTGTAAAAACGAATCGATTGGAGAATTTGCTGGAATTAATTGGAATTCCTGCAGTGCAAACAAAACGCATCATGATTTCGGGGGGGAGTAAAATTGGGAGGTCTCTTGCAGAAGAATTGCAGGATAAAATGTCAGTCAGAATGGTGGAAAACCGTCGAGATAAAGCCGGAATAATTGCAAATCAACTTCAAGACACGATGGTAATACATGCCGATGGAACTGATGTGGAATTCCTGAAATCAGAAAATGTCCATGAAATTGATAGTTACATTGCTGTAACGGAAAACGAAAAAACAAATCTTCTGTCTGGCTTTTTAGCCCACCATTTAGGAGTAAAACAAGCAATAATGCATATGGTTACCACCGATTATTTACCCATCATTCAGGAAATTGGGATTGGTGCAGTTGTTAGTAAGAATATGTCCACTGTGAATTCAATAATCAGGGAAATTCGAAGTGATCAGTCTGAAGTTTCTCTCATTACTTTGGATGAATTGGATGTAGAAGCAATTGAAATTATGCCTGAACCCGGCAGTCAGGTGACACAATTTCCCCTTTCGGAAATTGATTTCCCCAAAGAAAGTATTGTTGGTGTAATTAACCATCACGGACATCTTAGTATTGCCCGTGGAGATTCTCAATTGACTCATGAAGATACTGTCCTTGCCTTTGCAAAAAATAAGGTGGTACCAAAACTTCGGAAACTATTCATTAAACCATGAACATAAGGTCCATCTTAAATATTTTGGCAGCTTTGTTGACCCTGTTGGGATTTTCCATGCTCATTCCAGCGGGCATTGCTTTTGGCTTTGGTGAAAGTGATCTTTCTGGATTTCTTTATTCATTTTCAATATCAATTTTTATTGGCTTACCGATCTGGTTTATTACCAGAAAAGGGTATTCTGTTACAAATAAAGATGGATTTGCTATAGTAACTTTTGCCTGGATTATTACCGGAATTGTAGGTGCGTTACCGTTTTATCTGAGCGGAGCAATTCCAAACGTTACGGATGCCTTTTTTGAATCAATGTCTGGGGTGACAACAACAGGTGCAACAATTATTGGTAATCCCGCAACATTACCTCATCTGCCCAATGGAATTGAGAGTTTACCCCATGGAATTCTTTTTTGGCGCTCGTTTATTCAGTGGATTGGAGGGATGGGTATCATTGTTTTTACCATTGCTATTCTTCCGCTTTTAGGAGTAAGTGGAGTACAGCTTTTTAAAGCTGAAGTTCCGGGCCCCGTTTCAGATAAAATTCGCCCCAGGGTTCGTGAGACAGCAAAATATCTTTGGATGGTTTATATTGGTTTCACCATAGCAGAAATTATAATGTTAAAGATAGCAGGTATGGATTGGTTTGATGCTGTTTGTCATTCATTTACAACTATGCCATCCGGGGGATTCTCTACCAAAAATGCCAGTATTGGATTTTATGATAATGTGGGCATTCATTATATAATAATCTTTTTTATGTTCATTACAGGGGTGAATTTTTCCCTCCATTTCCGGGCAATTACAGGAGACATTAAATCCTATTTCAGGAATAGTGAATTTTTGACCTATTTTTGGTTAATTGCAATCGTCACAGTGGTGTT
>DTUJ01000053.1 GCA_012964235.1 Fidelibacterota bacterium | reverse complement strand
GGACACGACCGGCAGACAAAGCTGTTTTGACAAATTTCATATTTTTCTGGAGGGTTCCCCATAATACCGGTGAAATCGAGTAACCCACTAATCGGTCAATAATACGGCGGGTCATTTGGGCTGAAATCAAATTCGTATCTAGGGGCCTGGGCTGACCCAGGGCATTCTTAACAGCTGTTTTAGTTATTTCCAAAAACTGAATCCGTTCGATAGTAGCCTGAGGAATTTCCTGGGTAATATGATCCGCGATTGCTTCACCTTCCCTATCGGGATCCATGGCAAGAATTACTTTGGAAGCAGTTTTCGCTTTGGATTTGAGCTCCTGTATAAACTGCTTCCTATCGGGAAGAACTTCCAGGGTGGCCTTAAAGTTATTGTGAACATCAATATTCAAATCATTCTTGGGGAGATCCTTAACATGTCCTACACATGCAAGAACTTCAAAGTCTCCATCAAGATATTTTGAGATAGTTCTGGCCTTGGAAGGTGATTCCACAACTAATATTGGTTTTTTACTCATTTCAAGACATAATTATCAAGTGAACAAAAAAGTTATTCATAATGCACATTTTCGCGTGTGCGTATTAATGTAAATGAAAAATATTATAAATTCAAGTCAACAATATAATCAACAAGAGAACCCTGCCTGATTTCAGATTGGTCACCAGTGCGAAAATCTTTAACCTGAGCATTTTGATTCTCCATTTCCTTTTCGCCTATGATTACTGCTATCTTCACCCCGGTACGATTTGCATCACGCAATTGGGCTTTCAGGCTTCGGCGGAGCATGTCCGTTTCAGTTGCCAATCCTTTTTGTCTCAGTGTCTCTGCTAAAGTGAGGGCCAACATTCTGGATACATCACCTAAACAGACAATGTAAATGTCTGTATTTGTCGGTTTAGCATTTGAATCAGAACTCTCCAATACAAGCATGATCCGTTCTACACCGGCAGCAAAACCAACTGCAGGAATCGGTTTTCCGCCCAAAGTTTCTACAAGATGATCATATCGGCCTCCTCCACAGATAGCATTCTGTGCTCCGAGAACATCGGACGTGATTTCAAATGTAGTACGGGTATAATAATCCAGTCCCCGAACCATCCGGGGATCCAGTTCGTATGGAATATCACATTCGTTTAATACCGCTTTGACCTCCTCAAAATGGTTCAAATCTTCATCTGATAGATAGTCACTAATAACCGGTGCATTTCTTAATAATGCTATTTCGTGGGGAACTTTTGTATCAAGAATACGGAGAGGGTTTGTCTCAAATCGCTTTTGGCTTGTTTCCGACAGATCAGGAAAATAAGGGCGAAGAAAGTCCTGGAGGCTTTCCCGATAAGCAGTTCTGCATTCCGAATATCCGATGCTATTCAGTTTCAATGTAAGATCAGTTAAGCCCAATTCCCTGAAAAAATTGTATGCTACGATAATGACTTCTCCGTCCTGTTCCGGGAATCCTGATCCAAAAGATTCCACCCCGATCTGGTGAAATTGCCGCCAGCGCCCCTTTTGTGGGCGATCGCGCCTGAACAGGGCATCCATATAATATAATTTTGTTATGGGGGATGTGCCTGGGAGATTGTGCTGAATAAATGACCGGACAACCGGTGCAGTTAATTCCGGCTTCAAGGTGAGATGTGTTCCTCCCTGGTCCGTCCAGCTGTACATCTCTTTTGAGACTATGTCCGTATCTTCTCCGACACTCCGGGAAAATAGTTCTGTCTCTTCAAACGCCGGCGTACGAATTTCCTTGTATCCGTACAGGGCCATAAAATTATGAAGGGATGTCTCCAGCTGTCTCCATTTCCAGGATTGGTCCGGCAGAATATCGTGAGTGCCTTTAATAGACTGAATTTGTTTTGGGGACACGAAAGTTATCCTAGAATTTCACTGAGAATTTCATCAGCCTCTTTTTTGTGGTTCTCAGGGACGTAGATAGTGACGTTGCCTCCGGCAAGATTTACTGCACTAATACCGAAAGCGGAACCCGCCCAGTCGTCAGATTTAATGTAATTAGGAATATTCTTTGATTGTAGCACCTCCGCTACCATCTCGGCATAGATCTGACCCGGAACGGAACGTAATTTAACCCAGATAATTTCCTGGAGGGGTAGCTCAAAGGGCTCGGTGTCTACCAAGGAGACTTTACAGTCTGCACAGACTTCAATCCCTTCAAGATATTCAGCATGACAATTGGGACAAACCATATTTATTAGCCTTATTTACTCTTAGAATTTCTCACATTCGGAATAGAGAAGGAACTGAAAATTTTGTTTTATATCACAAAACTTAAAATAAGAGCAGCCTGTTTAAAAATTCGCCCTGCGTTGGAATATCCCTCCCCTTTGTTCAAATTTCAAATCCTTTAGAGTTGGAGATTTCACATTAATTTTTAAATAGATTCCCTGTCCAAATCCGCTGGGAGTCCAATTAATGGACATCTCCCAACAGTGGAGATCCCTATAGATAGAAAAACCATGGTTCACCATATCCCTGCTTTCAAGATCAAACCGTGCATTATAATTCACCCGCCAGTATTTTGTGATCTGTATAGAAGAGCTCGTGTTCATCCAAAAACTTTTGAGAGGATTGTCAGGATTGGCATTGTTGTAGGAATAACTCAAACTAACATTCGTGTTCCAGAGTTTATCGCCACCGGTAGATCTTTGGGAACTGGTGACAGGACTGAAATCCCCCAAACCCTCCGTTTCTTCAGTCGCAGGAGAATCTTCTTCCGGCCCAGGGGTTGTTTCTCCAGCCCATTTGTAGCGCTTTCCTGAAAAACCGAATCCCGTGGAAAACTGGGCATTAATCAACCGTGGTATAATGAGACCATTTTCATTTTTGTTGAATGTATTGATTCGTTTATCTTCCTCAAAATTATATTTATAAAAATCATGCGTCATCCGAACATCCAGGGATAATTTTTTCCCAATTTTTGTTCGGATTGATGACTGTAAATTCGCTAACTGAAATTCCTCCGCAACAAAGTTATAACTGGTAGACATCCTCCAGCTGAATAGATCAATTTTCTTTTCTTCTTCTAAAGATTTCACCTTTGCCTGAAACACATTATTTACGGAAATATTCATGGACTGCCGTTCAGTTGTGCCCGTACCTCCAGCCATGGTTCCGCTGAAACGGTCATGAAGAATTTCATTTCCAGCAGTATCAATTATCGTTTGAAAATAGCCAAGGTCCATGCCGAACAATGGTTTGGAAAAATCAGGTGTGTACGAGTATCCCACGGAAGGAGTCATAACATGACGAATACTTTTTACTTCTGCAATATTAATCGGGAAAATGCCATACAGCTGGGTCCGGAGGCTAAGGCTCAGGGATCCCGTGGTTCGCATGGCAATTCCGGAGTGTTCAATGGATTCCTTTCTGTTATTCACAGAATCCAAGAAGGCATCGAAGGATTTGTTCACCCATGAAGATTTAATGGAAAGTCGGGGACTGACAGTAATATATTTAAATAATTTTTGGGGAGCAGACAGTGCAAAATTATGATTCAGGATCCCGTCATAAATCGTTGTGTCTTTTTCGTTCCATACTGTATCTTGACCGACTTCAAAATAGGTTCGAAGCTTATTGGTGAAATTTGATGAATAATTCCAGGAAATGTTGTGGTACCACCTTTTCCTCACCAATTTCGTTGGGAATAATTGGCTCTGGCCATGCCGAAATGAGATGGAGGGAAGAGTTCCGCTGTATTTGTTTAGTTGGTATCCAGAATGGATTGGTTCAACAAAAAACGGATTATCTAATGATGAATCTATTTTCCGTTCTGCCAT
>DTUJ01000052.1:625-17634 GCA_012964235.1 Fidelibacterota bacterium | reverse complement strand
AAATAAATCCCTGCTGGAAACAGTTAAACCGAAATAACTTGATTCCTCTGGGTAAATTGAACTAAGGAGATGATTATGTAACAAATATCGTTTTCTCACGATGTTCTGTAATTTTCCCTATCTTCTGCGCTTTGATTGAAGATTGTTTGTTAAATAATTGGAGAAACGATTCAGATTTTTCAGGTGAAATCGAGATGAGTAGTCCGCCGGAAGTCTGTGCATCACTTGTGATCAGTTTTTCAATCTCCGTACGATCTTCATGAAATTGTGTAAATGATTCAGCATACGACAGGTTGCGTTTTGTACCTCCGGGGATGATACCGTCATTTGCCAACTTTAGAGTTCCAGGCAGGAGCGGTAGCATGTTGTAATTAATTTCAGCGGTCACTTTGCTCGCTTTGCATATTTCGCTTAGATGTCCCAGCAATCCGAACCCGCTTACATCTGTTGCTGTTCTCACACCAAGCTCAACTATTATTTTAGATGCAAGGTCGTTAAGAGCAGACATGGATTCAACAGCAGTATGGATTATATCGTTTTTTGCCAATCCTTTTTTAATTGCAGTAGCAATGATTCCGGTTCCGATTGGCTTTGTGACTACCAAAATATCACCGGGTTTTGCACCATCATTTTTGACTAAATTTTGTTCTTCAACTTCTCCCGTAATGACCAAACCGTATTTTGGTTCTTTGTCATCCACACTGTGTCCGCCTACAGTTGGTATCCCCGCTTCCTTTGCCTTGTCAGCACCGCCCTGGAGAATTGTAGTAAGTATTTCGTTAGGAAGATCATTGATGGGAAATCCTACAATATTTAAAGCGAATAATGGCTTTGCTCCCATGGCGTAGATATCCGACAAACTATTTGCCGCCGCGATTTGTCCGAATTGATAGGGATCATCCACAATCGGGGTAAAAAAATCTACTGTTTGTACCAGTAATTTTCCATCGTTAAGACGTACAACAGCGGCATCGTCGTGTCCGTTAAAACCAACGATTACTCTTTCGTCAGGGATCAATTGAAGCTTACCCAGAACCTGGGCCAGGTCCTCCGGACCGATTTTACAGGCTCACCCTGAACCGTGGCTAAGAGTAGTTAATCGAATATTTTCTTTGTGAGACATGTTTGAATAGTGAATTTAAACAGAATTAAAGAGAATTTTTGATATAAATGAGTTCTATAGTCCTTGTACAAGATTTTTGATGTCACTGATGGAATCGATCGTTTTATCAGCCAGGTATCCCAGGTGAATTGATTTGAAAATTGTATGGATCTGAACCTGTGAAATAAACCCGGAGAGATTCAATGGAAATTGTTTTGTTTTCAAAACAAGATATTTCAGGGGAAAATTCTGGTCGAAAAAATTCAAATGTTCAATTGTATAATTTTCCTTATCCTGTTTTCTGCGAACTGATTCAATGTTTTGAAATTCAATTTTTATTGGAAAATCCCAGGGTGATGAATTGTCTACAATTGAACGAATGGGCTCCAATCCTTCCTGCAAACAATTGATGTAAAACTTTTGATAGCTTTCATGATTTAATTTGCTGTAAAGGAATTCATCTATTGATTTTTTTATTTGTTCCGTGAAATGCTTCCAAAGTGAAAAATGTGATCTGTACAGGAAATAACCGGAGGAAGTGTGAAAGGAGTTTTTTTCCGTGAAAAAAGAAATGAGTTCTTCATGGAACTTTTGCAGTTCATTTCGTATATCTTCCGGGAACAGGTGTAATGAAAATGGCGTGCTTGAGGAATGTTGCTCTAAATAAGGACCCGGGATTTTGATGTCTGAAAGGTCAAGAATTATCGTTGAGTTTAAACCGGTAAAATCCAGATGAATAAAAGCTCCGAATTCATTTATTTTCTTCAGATTATCCAAAGCGGAATCAAATTGGGAAGGATTTGTCATATGCCGGATGTCAGTTTTCGGTGACAATTCCGGGAAAAGCGATAATTGTTTTGGATCAAGTAATTCAGACATAACTTGCTCTCCTAGGAAACTATGAATTTTGATTACTCATGTCAATAAAAGCATCATACAAAAAAATGTATAAAAAATCATGCGAAAAAGGTCGCTATTATCTTTGCACCTCTTTTTCAACCCTGCCTAAATTGAATCCTTTCATATTAACTAAATTGGGAGTTTAAAAGAAATTAGATGAATAAGAATTTCGGTATTTATTGTGGCAAATAAGTCAAAGAGCAAGAAAAACGTTGATAGAGTTGTTATCCGGTTCACGGGAGATTCCGGCGACGGGATGCAATTAACAGGAAGCAGGTTTACCGAAGCAACTGCAATCATGGGAAATGACTTGGCTACATACCCGGATTATCCTGCTGAAATAAGAGCTCCAGCCGGTTCGCTTGCAGGTGTGAGCTCATTTCAAATTCAGTTTAGCAGTGACAATATTGGAACTCCGGGAGATAAATTGGATGTACTGGTTGCAATGAATCCGGCAGCATTAAAAACCAATTTAGCGGATTTAAAAACGAGCGGAATTATTATTGCAAATAAAGCAAACTATACTGACAAAAATTTAAGATTGTCCGGATGGGAATTAAATCCATTAGAGGATGATTTTCTCAGAGATTACAGAGTGATAGCGCTGGATATGACACGATTAGTATCCAATGCCGTCGAAGACATGGACCTGAGCCTAAAATTGATTTCCCGCAGTACAAATATGTTTGCACTGGGTCTTGTGAGTTGGATGTACGACCGGACTTTAGATTCCACGATAAATTTCATAAAAGATAAATTTGCAAAACGTCCGGAATTAGTGGAAGCAAATATCAGAGCGTTAAAAGCGGGTTATAATTATGGTGACACAATCGAAGAAATTCAGCATGTTGTAACTGTTTCAAAGGCAACATTTGAACCGGGAGTGTACCGGAATATTGTAGGGAACCAGGCTCTGTGTTTTGGGTTAATTACTGCAGCGGAAAAAGCAGGATTAGATATTTATTTTTCAGGATATCCAATTACTCCTGCTAGTGACATACTTCACATTTTATCCGGGTATAAAAATTTCAGGATTAAAACATTCCAGGCAGAAGATGAAATCGCAGCAATCATGAGCGTGATTGGTGCAGTTTTTTGCGGTGATCTTGGGATTACAGCGACCAGCGGGCCGGGAATGGCATTGAAGGGCGAAAGCCTTGGACTTGCTGTGGCAACTGAACTTCCACTTGTTGTATTAAATATCCAGCGTGCGGGACCATCAACCGGGATGCCTACAAAAACCGAACAGGCCGATTTACTTCAGGCATTATTCGGAAGAAATGGGGAATCTCCGGTGGTTGTAATAGCGGCAAATTCACCTGCAGATTGTTTTTCTACAGCTTTTGAAGCCTGCCGGATTGCACTGGAACATATGATCCCTGTTGTTGTTCTTTCCGATGCATTTCTTGCTCACGGCTCTGAACCTTGGCTTATTCCTCAAACAAAAAGCCTTCCGAAAATTAGAACTCATTTAGCAGGAAAGTCAAATGGGTTCAATTCATTTAAACGGGAAGAAAAAACTCTTGCAAGACAATGGGGAATTCCGGGGACAAAAGGACTGGAGCACCGCGTTGGCGGGCTGGAAAAAGATATTGAAACCGGTGACGTGAGCTACGATCCCATAAACCACGAAAAGATGATGAATTTACGCCAACAGAAAGTTGATATTATAGCGAATGATATTCCACCTGTGGATCCATTTGGAGATAAAAACGGAAAGGTTTTGGTTGTAGGATGGGGAAGTTCTTTTGGAGCAATCAGAGAAGCTGTGAATCGTTCCAGAAAGGAAAACCATTCTGTTGGGCATGTCCACTTGCGGCATCTCAACCCCTTTCCCTTGAATTTGGGTGAGACTCTATTAAAATACCAAAATATTCTGGTTCCGGAAATGAACAGCGGACAATTATTGCTGCTGCTTCGTGGAAAATTTTTAATTGATGCCAGCGGCTTAAACAAAGTTCAGGGAAAACCGCTTGGGGTAGATGAAGTTTATGATAAAATTATTGAATTAGCAGGAGCTTAAACCATGAGTGAAGTAAGTACAATTACATTATCGAAAAAGGATTTTATTTCTGATCAGGATGTGCGTTGGTGTCCAGGATGCGGAGATTATGCAATACTTTCCCAGGTTCAGAAAGTATTTCCGAATTTAGGAATACCAAAGGAAAATTTCCTGGTTGTTTCGGGAATCGGATGTTCAAGCAGGTTTCCGTATTATTTAGACACTTTTGGATTTCACTCCATCCACGGGCGGGCTCCGGCACTTGCTACAGGGGCGAAAATTGCAAACCCTGATCTTTCAGTGTGGATAGTAACTGGTGATGGAGACAGCATGAGTATTGGTGGTAATCATTTCATTCATGTGCTTCGTAGAAATTTTGACCTCAATATCCTCCTGTTTAATAACCAGGTTTATGGATTAACAAAGGGACAATATTCTCCAACATCGGAGATTGGAAGAATTTCTAACTCAACACCGTTTGGTTCAGTAGATTATCCATTTAATCCTCCTCTACTTGCCTTGGGAGCCGGCGGGACTTTTATAGCCCGAGGTATTGACAGGGAACAAAAACATTTGCAGGGCTTACTTTATGAGGCTTATAAACATAAGGGCACATCTCTTGTGGAAATTTATCAGAATTGCTGGGTGTTCAATGATGGCGCTTTTGCTTCATTAACCGACAGGGAAATTAAAATGGAAACACAGTTAATTCTTGAAAATGGCAAACCGATGATTTTTGGCAGGAATCAGGACAAGGGCTTAATGTTAAAGGGTTCAAAACTCGAAGTGATTTCATTAACGAAGAAAAACAGTATCAATGAGGTAATGATACATGATGAGCAGAATAAAATTCAGGGATTGCTATTGAGTGAGCTAACATACGATAAAAATTATCCAACTCCAATTGGGGTCTTATACAGGGAGGAAAAACCTACCTACGAAACCATGCTTCATAATCAATTGGCGACAGCGTTGAAAACCCGGGGCAAAGGAAATTTGGACAAACTTTTTAATGACAGCCATACTTGGAAAGTATAATCGAAAGGATTTGTTATGGATAATTTTCTTGATGATGAGTTGAAGCAAATGGAAGAAAGAGAAGCTTCTGGAAAAGAACTTATTACTGAAGCTATCTCTCTCTCTGATCCAATTAAAAGTTTGTCGAAAGGATGTTTAGCAATCCCTGATGATTCTTCCCTGAGAAAAGTAATTGACAGGTTTCAAAAGGAAAATATTGGGTGTGCTATACTCACCCGAGAAGGAAAAGTGTCTGGAATTTTTACAGAGCGTGACATTTTACTCAAGGTGTTGGGAAAAAAACTGGACTTTGAGAAGGAAATTGTAAAAGATTTTATGACAAAAAACCCTCAAGTATTGCTTCCGACTGATCCCGTTTCCTTTGCGTTAAACAAGATGGTAGACGGGGGATTCAGAAACATCCCTATCGTGGATGAAAAAAGGAAACCGATTGGTCAAGTAAGTATTTTAGATGTGGTCAACCATTTAGGACAATTTTTTCATGAAGAAATATTAAACTTGCCGCCTGAACCATTGAGAAAGCAAAATCGCCGTGAAGGAGGTTGATTAATATTTTTTTAGAATTTCCTGATTGCAGGTTTTCCATTCGAATTATGCTGTTTTAGTATTCTATAAGGTTTCATATGCGAAAAGAAAATGATTCAATGGGGGAAATTCTGGTCCCCGATGAAGTGTATTGGGGTGCACAAACACAACGATCAATAGAAAATTTCAAGATTGGTGGAGAAATATTTCCACGGGAATTCATCCGCGCCTATGGAATTCTTAAAAAGGCAGCCGCTTTGGTGAATCAAAATTTGGGTTCCCTGGAGTCGGATCTTTCCGAATCCATTTGTAAAGCTGCCGAGGAGGTTATTGAGGGGAAACTGGATGATCAGTTTCCGCTTGTGGTTTGGCAAACGGGGAGTGGCACCCAGACAAACATGAATTTTAACGAAGTTATCGCAAACCGGGCCATTGAGATAATGGGCGGAGAGAGGGGTAAAAAAACTCCGGTACATCCTAACGACCATGTGAATATGTCTCAATCCACCAACGATACATTTCCAACGGCGATTAATATTGCGGTATGTACTTCAGTCATAGATTCCTTACTCCCAGCTTTGGACAATCTACGGGAAGCATTTAAGAAAAAATCCAACGCCTACCAGGATATCATTAAACTGGGGCGGACTCATCTTCAGGATGCCACACCCCTGAGTTTAGGTCAGGAACTGTCTGGATACGCCTCCATGCTAGAACATGGAATTGATCGAATTAACCGGGCCCTGACCAGTTGTTACGAATTAGCCATCGGTGGGACGGCAGTTGGAACTGGTATTAATTCGGTAGAGGGGTATGGAGAGGAAGTTGCAGAAAAAATTGCCGGACTTACTGATTTGCCCTTTGTGTCTGCCCCAAATAAATTTGAAGCTTTGGGTGCCCAAGACAGCGTCGTGGAATTATCGGGAGCTTTAAAGGTGGTAGCAGGTTCACTGTTTAAAATTGCCAATGACATTCGCTGGTTAGCTAGCGGACCAAGATCCGGAATTGGTGAGCTTGAGCTTCCAAAAAATGAGCCTGGGAGTTCCATTATGCCGGGCAAGGTAAATCCTACCCAATGTGAAGCGATGACTATGGTGTGTACCCAGGTCATGGGGAATGACTTGACAATTGCAATAGCCGGTGCCAGTGGTAATTTTGAATTGAATGTTTTCCGGCCTGTTTTAGCTTTCAATATTCTGCAGTCAATTCGGTTATTGACAGATGTCTGTAATTCTTTCAGTGAACATGCCGTGGAAGGACTGAAACCAAATCTGGAACGAATTGATAAAAACCTGCACAATTCTCTCATGCTGGTCACGGCTCTCAATCCTCATATCGGATACGACCGGGCTGCAGAAGTGGCGAAGAAAGCATTCATGGAAAACAAAACTCTCCGTGAGACAACTATTGATCTCGGTTATATGACTGGTGAGGAATTCGATCGGGTTGTGCAACCGGAAAAGATGATTGCTCCCCGGGCAAAAAGGTAGACATTCCCAACGGAACATTTTTTTTGTTCTGTTTTAACACTATTATCTATTTATCGGGCCAAAAATATTATTTGCCTTCATTGTGAAAGACGAAAAAAAAATAGGATATTGGATTAATATTTTTCTGCGTTCACTTGGGATTGTTCTGTGTCTTACACTATTCGTACTCAGTTACTTGTTTTACTTATCACGGGATCTTCCATCACTGGAGCAACTGGAAAATTACAACCCGGATCTTGTGACCAGTATTTATTCTAAGGATGGGAAAATCCTCCATGAATTATTTCTTGAGAAGCGGGTTTTTGTAGAATTAAACCAGATTCCAATCCATATGCGGAATGCAGTCATCGCCTCTGAAGATCGACGTTTCCGGGAACATTGGGGTCTTTCATTGAGAAGCGTAGCCAGGGCGATTTTGGTCAATGTTTTGTCATTAAGCTACAGGCAGGGTTTCAGTACTCTTACACAGCAATTAGCTCGCAACTTGTACAAATCAATCGGTTTTGAAGATAGTATTATCCGAAAGATTAAAGAAGTTATCACTGCGATCCAGATTGAAAGGACTTATACAAAAGATGAAATCTTGGAAATGTACCTTAATACGGTTCATTTTGGTCATGGGACATTTGGTGTACAAGCTGCAGCCAAACGGTTTTATGGAAAACGGGCAAATGAGTTAACTTTAGATGAAGCTGCTTTGCTTGTGGGACTCTTACCTTCCCCGGCGATTTACTCACCAATACGGCATCCAGACCGGGCGAATAGAAGAAGGAACACAGTCCTTCGGTTGATGCGGGAAGAGGGTTATGTCACATTGTCCAAATATGCCGAAGCTCGTGCACAATCTTTAGATAAAATTAACGATGAACCTCCTGCAGGCGTAGCGCCCTATTTTACTGAATTTGTCCGACGATTTTTAGAAAGAGAAGATGACAGGCTTGGCATCAACATTTACCGGGATGGATTAAAAATTTATACGACATTGGATTCCCGCTTACAGTCTATTGCTGAGAAAACGGTTCTGAAAACTGTACAGCGGAACCAGGCGGTTCTAAATAACCGATTGTTTGAGAACGAAGAAGAATTCTCCCGGCTAGCCTATTTTGGAATTCATCCCGAAGACACGGTAAAAATGATGATGGAAGATTCGATACCTCTTTACAAAGAACTACGCGATAAATTATTGGTCCAGGCCGCTCTTATTGCTCTTGATCCACAAACCGGACATATTCTTGCTATGGTTGGAGGACGTCCTGAACCCCATTATCATGACCAATTTAATCGTGCGGTTCAAGCCCGCCGCCAGCCTGGTTCTGTTTTTAAACCCTTCGTGTATACGACTGCCATTGATAATGGGTATCCTGTGACCAAACAACTTTTAAACCAGCCGGTAGTGCTGAATGTACGGAATGTAACTGGAGAGTGGGAAAAGTGGATGCCAAAAAATTACGATGGTAGTACAGGTGGATTGACTACTCTCAGGGAGGGATTACAAAGATCTTTGAATCTCATTTCTGTGCGGTTAGTTCAGGAGCTGGTCCCAGCTGTGGAAGTTAAAAAAACTGCCCAGCGTATGGGAATTACAACCAATATTCGTGCTGTGGATGCTATTTCTCTTGGAACATCGGAGGTATACCTAATCGAGGTTGTCAGTGCCTATGGCACTTTCGCTAATAAAGGTGTTTATTCCAGACCATTAGGAATTCTTAGGATCGAGGATCGTTTTGGAAATATCATTGAAGAATATGAACCAGACCAGGAAGAGGTACTCAGTGAGGAAACTGCTTATCTCATGACTAACTTGATGCAAACAGTCCTAGACCAGGGTACAGGCGGCAGTGCCAGGTGGAAATATCATTTTTATCATCCTGCTGCTGGTAAAACTGGTACTACACAGGGTTACAGTGATGCCTGGTTTGTCGGTTTTACAGAGAATATTGTTGCTGGTGTTTGGTTTGGAGTTGACGATTATTCTGTAAGCCTGGGAGAGAAACAATCCGGAACTACAGCGGCTTTACCAGCATGGGCCAATTTTATGCGGGAGGCACATAAGAATTTGGGGATTAGCTGGAATGATTTTAAAATCCCGGGAGGTATTATCAAATTCGAAATATGTAGTGTGAGTAAAAATAGACCAGTTGCTGTATGTCCAGTAGAGATGGAAGTGTTTAAAAAAGGAACAGAACCAACACGTTATTGTAAAATACACCGCAGATCCTAAATGATAAATTAATAAATCAGGGGATGAAATATTTGTTTTTCTCCTATCTGAAAAACAGATTCCAGCCTATTCACGGTATTTTGAAGTTTTGGTTTGTCAGAATTGAAACACCGGATTAACGGTTCGCCTTTTTGAACTTTTTCACCCGTTTTTTTTAGAAATTCCATACCTGCGGTTGGATCAACAGAGTCTGTTATTTTTGCCCTTCCACACCCGAGGGTAACTGTTGCCAGTCCAATTGTGTATGTATCCATGTACTGGATGAAACCGGATCGGTTTGCTGATATTTCCCTTGTGTGTTGGGGTGAATGGAGTTTGGTATACTGTTCAATATCTTTTTGAGATCCACCCTGATTTTTCACCAAATCAAGAAATTTTTCATATCCTTTACCGGATTGAATGATTGATTTTTGTAATGAAATAGCCTCGTTCCGTGTTTTTGAAATTTCTGCCTGTAGAAGAAGGCGGGAACCAAGTTCATAGGTGATTTTCATTGTGTCATCAGTACCATTTCCTTTTAATGAATTAATCGATTCTTTGACCTCACACCAAAGACCGGCAGTTGTACCCAGAGGTTGATTCATACTGGAATAGACGATATCAGTAGTAATCCCGAAATGTCTGCCAATTCGTTTGAGCATATTTCCTAACGTTTGTGCATCCTCCATTTTTTTTATGAATGCGCCATTTCCAACTTTTACATCCAGAACCAGGCCTTGTATTCCCTCTGCAATCTTTTTGCTCATAATGGAACTGCAAATGAGTGGAATTGATTCTATCGTTCCAGTAACATCTCGGAGAGAATACATTTTGCGGTCAGCAGGGCAAATTTCATTTGTTTGTCCAATCATTGCAATCCCTGTTTGTTCTACTGCTTTCCGAAATTCCGTCAAGGAAAGATCTACCCGAAAACCCGGTATAGTTTCCAATTTATCCAGGGTCCCGCCAGTATGGCCCAACCCTCTTCCGCTGATCATAGGTATTGCCAACCCGGCTTCGGCTAAAAGGGGAGCCAGAATGATGGATACCTTATCTCCTACTCCTCCAGTACTATGTTTGTCTGCCACGAAACACCCAAGATTGGAAAAATCCATTTTTTCTCCAGAGTTGACCATAATATCAACCAGTGAGTAAAGTTCGTCATCATCCATACCATTGAAAAATATAGCCATGAGAAGTGCTGTCATTTGATAATCAGAAATTGATCCCTCCACATAGTTCTGGATGAATTCACCGAGATGGTCTTTCGAAAGGTGGGCTCCGTCCCGTTTTTGTTTTATGATTTCGGCAGGTATCATAAGAAAACCGATAAACTTATGAAATAATCACAGTGGAAGTGAATAATACAGGATTTTTTCTACAGGATTTCTAATTTTAAAAATGTATAGTACTGCTTATATTTTTTGAAGTTTTACTGCTGTTCCGTTAGCAAGCAACTCGGCAGTTGTACTCATAATCATTGATGTTTGGAACCGAACGCCAATTATTCCGTCAGCATTCAGCTCTTCCCCTTTTTCGATCATTCTCTGTAGGGTTTGTTCTCGTGATTCTGCCAGCATTCCTGTATACTCCTTAATTTCTCCACCTACAACTGTTCGTAATCCAGCGACTATATCTTTTCCCAAGTGTCGAGCACGTATTGTGTTACCGGCTACAACTTCTAGAGATTCGGTTATTTTATACCCTGCTATTTGTTCTAATGTGCTGATTATCATTTTTCAATTCCCCTGAATGGTTCGTTTTCTTTATCCTTTTCTTTCTCCTTATAAATATCGAGGATAAGAATGACGAGACCACCGATAATTGCCACTGATGCAAGTCCAAGAAATGGGTGGGAAAATAAAAATGACCAAAAGATATAAACTAAATATAACGCCCAGATTGCAAGTCCACAGATGATGGCAATAATTCCTGTTTTTTTCATTGGATAGTTTTTCATACTCATAATTCACTTACCTTAAGTTCAATTAATTATATAGTATATCCTTTGAGAAAATAACTATCAATTCGGGTAAAAGTATATGGAAATTCCAACATTATGAAGAAAGCAGATTTCAAAGTTCAGTCGTTCAAGGGTGGCTTCGATGATAATTTTACCTATCTGGTTACCTGCGGAAAGACAAATACCCAGTTTCTTATTGATGCGTCAGTACCTTTCCGGGAGATTTCCTCCAATGTGTCTCATGAAATTTCTTCAGTGTTTATCACCCATACTCACGGGGATCATATTGCCTATTTGAATGAGGTAATTAGTTCATTCCCCGATCTGAAAGTAATCATTTTTAGAGATTCGGTTAGTGGGATTAGTGGAGAAAATATCCGAGGTGTGGATGACCATTCCCAAATTCAAGCTGGGAATTTGAATATAGAGGTGATACACACACCGGGTCATTATGATGACAGCCTTTGTTTTTATATGGGGAATATCCTTTTCACCGGTGATACCCTTTTCGTTGGAAGGACTGGCAGGACAATCAGCTTGAGATCTGACACTCGTCAATTGTACCGTTCTGTTTACAAAAAACTTTTGATTCTTCCTGGAGATACGCTTTTATATCCGGGTCACGATTATGGGCCAAAACCTTACTGTACACTAAAAGAAAATATAGAAATAAGCCCTTTGCTTTGTGCAGTGGACGAGGACGATTTTGTAAAACGAATGGAGGAATATGAACGGAACCGGGTACAAGGATAATAAATATAAAATCCCCGGAATTCAATGCCGAACCGAACAGTTTGGCGAAAATATTGAAACTATTGTAATAGGCTTTCATGGGTGGACTGGAGACGAACATTCACTTGTTCTCATTTCAACTGGTATAAATCTAAAAAATTCATTGTGGATTTTTCCAAGAGCTCCCTACAAGGCTCAGGAAATTTCGAAAGGATACTCCTGGTTCAATAAAATTCCGGTATCAAGAGGGGATTTTCTTTCTGCAGTGGAATTCGTTCAAAAAATAATTGATTGGATAGAATCAAAGTTTGAAGACACAATTAAGATTTTTTTTCTGGGTTTTTCTCAAGGTGCGACATTAGCAACTGCAATTGCCTTACAATTGGGGGCAAAAGTAAAAGGTATCGTTTCAATTGCTGGATTTTTAAACCAAAGCAAAATGGAGCGGTTTAAAATTTTTAATAATCAATCTTCTAATTTATCTTTTTTGATTTTACATGGGAATAATGATAAAATAGTTCCTGTGATAAAAAGTGTTGAATTAAAAGAAATTTTGGAAAAATCAGGACATGATGTTTCATTAGTAACGTATAATGCAGGACATACATTGCCTGTATCTTATTTTAATCAGATACGAATATTTTTAGATAAATAAATCAGGCAGGCGTAACATTGATGGCACGATCGCCTTTCATATCAAAATCCACATCAAACAAAACCCGCTGTCCTTCTCGTAATCCTTTAGACTGAAGGTGAGGGCGAAGCCCGCTTACGTGAAGGAAATAATCCTCTCCGTCTTCTCCTTGAATAAATCCAAAACCCCGATCAGGGTCGTATTCTTTTACGATTCCTTTTTTCATTTTAAATCCGTTTTAATTTACTTGAGTACGAATACGATTTTTACTTTATTTTTATTGTGCTGGTGTTTTTTGTGCCCAAATTTTTTACGGAAATGCTTCCGAAGGAATTTTTTCTCTCTGGGAGTGAGTTTTCCTTGGTGATGTACCACCACAGTAACAGTTTGGCCCCGTTCTTCCGGTATGACTTTTACAATCTTATGTTTGTAGTCCCGTTCGTAGTTGTGGTGGTGATGCCCGGAACATCCGATTGTAAGGAATGAAGAAAACAATACAATGTGAATGATTTTCATTTTGAACCTCTTTTCTCCATTTTAGACACTAGAAATGATTGTAGGTTAAAAAAATAATTTCATATCGGTGTATTTATTGAATTGTTTTGTTCTTTGGAATCTGGTTGGCTCATTTTTTCCTGAGACAGTCCTAAATAGTAATGAGCAGGTACCAGTTTATTTATCTCAAATTTAAATTTAATTTTATTACAGCAAAAAGACCTAAGCGAATTGAACTAAAATTTCTTGATTTAATATCATAGACCTCCTATTTTTTCCCATGGCCGAATTAAATACAATTGTCCTTGCTACCCATAATAAGGATAAAAGAGAAGAGTTACAAGAGGCTCTCTCGGAATTTACGTTAGAAATTCTTTCCCTAAACGATTTTCCCTTTATTGGAGAGATTGAGGAGGTGGGGCAAACTCTGCTGGAAAATTCTATGATCAAGGCCAAAACTGTTCATAACCTTACACAATTGCCTGTTATTGCCGATGATACGGGCTTGGAAGTTGAAGCATTGAATGGAGCTCCTGGTATTTATTCTGCCCGCTATGCTGGAGAAGATGTCACTTATGAGGATAATGTGAATAAATTACTTGCTGAAATGGAGAATATCCCTTTGGAAAACCGCAAGGCACAATTTCGGACGGTTATCTCATTTGTTGATAAAGATCGGGAACTCTGGACAGAAGGAACAATAAAAGGAATAATAGGAGAAACTGCGAAAGGGAAAAACGGGTTTGGATATGATCCTGTGTTTTTTGTTCCGGAGCTGGAAAAAACATTTTCTGAGCTTTCTATCGGTGAAAAGAATAAAATTAGTCATCGTGGACTTGCAATGAAAAAATTTCGTATACTCCTGAGAGAATATATTTCAGATCAATCAATAACATAAGGAATACTATTTAGACCAACTGTTAATAGATTCCCTGCAATAAGTGCAGGGCAATAGAAAACCGATAGTAAAGATAAGGAGAATACCTTTGAAAAAAGGGCGGTTGGTCATTGTTTTCTTCATAATGACTCTGGGGAATGATTTTATTCTGCAGGGACAGACAGCTGATTCTGTTTTTATCCTATCCCCAAGTTATCATCCTATTTCACCGCTGGTCGTGAATCCTTTTCCAGAGATGCCCCGACCTATTGGATGGTCAGGTGACACATTGTATCATCCAATTGGTCTTCTCAATGATAATTACGGTAAACGAAATGTAACCGTTACAATTGATTCAGACTGGTCATACATCACTTTTACGGAAACACTGGATGGAGAGATTATCAGAGTCCCCTTTTCTGCACCTGTAGAATGGTATTTTAGGGAAAATATGTACATCAACCGTCATTTGAAATTTATTGAAATCGTATCCCTGGGTGGTGAGGGGAGCCGTGGTCGTGACTCCAAACGAAAGAGCCAAACTCTTGAAGTTGTAGGGGTAGAACTTGGGAAATTGGGCAGGGCCTCTCTTCGAGTTCGGGGTAATGTGAATATTTCCGGTAAAATGGTTTTTCAGGATCAGGAGTTAGTACGGTCAAGTATAAACGAAACTCAAAGCACGCATATTGAATTTGATCAAAAACAGAATTTTAATATTGAAGGAAAAGTCGGGGACAGGGTTAGTGTTTTCATGGACCAGGATTCCGAACGGGATTTTGATTTTGAAAACAACATTCGAATCAGTTATGAGGGAGCAGAGGACGATATTCTTCAAAAAATGGAAGCGGGAAATATTTCCCTCTCTCTCCCCTCTACACAATATGTCACTTTTTCTGGTACAAATAAAGGTTTGTATGGGCTTAAGGCCATTTCACAGCTTGGTCCAGTGGACATTACAACAATTGCTTCCATTGAACAGACTAAGAAAGAACAGCGGGCATGGGAAGGAGGATCTCAATCTCAGACTCAGAAAATTAAGGACTACGATTATGTGAAAAACCAGTATTTTTTCATACATGAATGGTTCCGAAATGGAACACCGGATACAGTCCAGTATGTCATTCAACCGTCATTTTTTCCTCTTATTAATGGACTGCACAGGATAGGCAGCCTCAAGGTGACGAGTTTTGAATTGTACAAATTGGATATGACAAATAACCCTGGAGCAGATATAGGTGTCGCTCATATTGACCCTTCTGACCCCGGTTTTGAAGAGGATAAAAATAAAGATGGAAATTTTCTTAGACTGGAGCGGAATATTGATTACACCTTAAGCGAGGACTTGGGTTATATCAGATTACGGACTCGGAGTCTCGATGAAATTTTGGGATGTCATTATGTATTGACAGATCGGATTAGTGAAGATACAGTTATGACTATTGGGCATGGCGTTTCTCTAAATGACAGCACCTTATCACTGAAAATGATCAAACCCCAATCTCCACACCCAAATCATCCCACCTGGGACCTCATGTTCAAGAATGTGTATTACCTTGGAACGACCAATATCAATCAGGAAGGATTTGCAGTACGAATTGTCAATGACCGTCTTACACCTCCCAGTGACAGGGATCCGCTGGGAATCCCCTATTTAAACCAGTTTGGACTAGACAGTCTTAACGAGAATGGTTCAAGACAACCGGACGAAATTATTGATATGAATAATCCCAATATTGTGAATTTAATTGCTGGTGAATTACATTTTCCCGCTTTGCTGCCTTTTGTGTCGGAAGATTCTCTTTTTGGTGGAAATATGAACGAAATCTTGTCAGAGGTATTGGGGGAAGGAAAAATGTACACATCCACCATCAGCACGGATTATAATGGGGACAGTCGTTTTACCATTGAAGCAGATTATTCCAACCAGAGTTCTACAATTAACCTGGGATTTATGCTGGTAGAAGGAAGTGAGGAAGTCCTTTTGAACGGAATTCGGCTTACGAGAGGTATAGATTACCAAATTGATTATTTTTCCGGCACTATTGTACTTGGAGAAACTGCCGCAGACCCCAATGCCAGCGTAAGGATTCTCTACGATAAACATGAATTGGTTTCCTTTGATAAGAAAGTGATACTTGGCACCAGGGCTCAAATGGATTTTGGTGATAATTCCTTCCTTGGTGCTACAGCATTGTACTACGATCAATCAGTTATAAATAAAAAAATAGAGGTAGGATACGAACCAACCCGGAATTTTATTTGGGATTTAAATGGCCGGTTTGAATTTGATTTGGATGGTTTGACCCGTATTTTGGATAAACTTCCCATCATTGAAACAGAGAAATTATCCACGTTCTCAGTGGAAGGAGAATTTGCACAGGTCTGGCCAAATCCGAACCCAGTGAACAATGCGGAAACGGGGGATCCAAATGGTGTTGCTTTTATTGATGATTTTGAAGGAGCAAAACGTACCACCTATATCCCCGTACAGCGCCGACAGTGGAAAGCATCTTCTGCACCGGTGGATACAATGATAGATCAGGCCTGGCCTCAGCGGTATCGGGCCAGGATGTACTGGTACAATCCATTTGAACAGGTATGGACGAAAGACGTTTGGCCCAATCAATCTACTTCCCAACTGGCCCATAATGAAAAGACAGATATTTTAGTTATCCATCATCAGCCCAAATCACATCAGGATGAGGACTATGTTCCAGGTACTTTGTTATGGTCAGGGATAACATCTTCTTTTTATTCAGGGGATTATGACCAGACCCAAAGTAAATTTTTTGAAATTTGGTTAAAAGGAACAGAAGGGAAATTAACAGTAGATTTAGGTAAAATCAGCGAGGACAGGAATGGAAATGGAATTCTGGACACGGAAGATATTCCGGAAGCGGGACTAACCTTGGGAAATGGTTTTCTTGAGGACCATGAAGACGTTGGAGTGGATGGATGTCCTGATGAATTTGAGGATGGAATAGGGGGCTGCCTTGAGTCAGATGATGATGGTAAGGTGCTGTCATTTAGAGAAACGCCATGCCCAATAGT
>DTUJ01000052.1:0-615 GCA_012964235.1 Fidelibacterota bacterium | reverse complement strand
GGATCAGATGATGATGGTGATGGAGAAGTTGATGAAGAGTTATTAAATGGAGTAGACGACGATGGTGATGGAGAAATTGATGAGGATATTGATGCAGACGCAGAAGGGGATATGAACGGAGATAATTGGAGTTATTCTGAAGGAAGTACCGACTATTCACAGGTGAATGGTACGGAAGGAAATGGAACAGGGACCCAAATCCAGGAAGGCGGAAAATATCCTGATACGGAAGATTTGGACCGATCCGGGTTTCTTGATAAAACGAATGCCTATTTTACAAAGAGTTTTCATTTAGATCCTGAGGTATTCACCGATGAAGAAGAAGATTATCTTGCAGGTGAAACTGAAAAAGATGGTATGTATACTGGTTGGAGACTTTATCGCATTCCTCTGAGTCATTTTGAGAAGATAAATGATGTTGAGTGGAATGAAATTCGTTCCCTTCGCTTAGTCTGGACTGAAGTGGAGGGAAGCAGCACGCTTCAGATTGCGAAAATGGAACTTGTTGGTAATGAATGGCAAGAGTTGGGAATTGCACCAGATTCTTCCTCAACTTTCGGTCAAACTGGAGCCGACAGCGTTTTTTCCATTGCAATTGTTAACACCGAAGATAAT
>DTUJ01000051.1 GCA_012964235.1 Fidelibacterota bacterium | reverse complement strand
CCAGCCCTCCGATGGAATCACAGTCAAATCTGGAACCTTAGGGATCCAATTCTGTTTGATGATCTTTTTTGCCAGGTCTCCTACCGTGCCGCCATATCTTATTGAAATAGGATAGTATCCAACAAAGGATTGGAATTCTAAATTCAAGACCGGACCTTCAATAATGTCACCCCGGATCGGATTTGGCCTATCCAAAACAAGGACAGGAATATCCAATTCTCCCGCCACTTCCATGACCAGACCTAATGTTGTTATATAGGTATAGAAACGTGTCCCGATATCCTGGATGTCATAAATGATCAAATTAATACCGGATAACATTTCAGCGGTTGGTTTTCGCATACTGCCATAAAGACTGATCACTTTTGGTAATCTAGAATCTTTTTTCGTGTAGGACACTTTTTCTCCAGCGCCAGCTTCGCCGAATAACCCATGTTCGGGAGAAAAAATCACTTTTAAATCAATATCCTTCATATTTGCGAGATGCTTATAATTTGGGATTCCCAGTTTGTCAATACCTGTATGGTTGGTGACCAATGCGACCGATTTTCCTTGTATCAAGTCCATCTTTTTATCAAGAAGCACATCCAATCCTGTCAGTACGTGCACCTTATCAACAGGCGGATCAGGTTTCGTTTTATAATGTTCTAATTGCATCTGAGGGCTTCCTGGATGATCTTGTGAAGAACCAATTACATGAATAAGGAGAATGAGCGAAGTTAATTTAAACATCACAAGTCCTGAATATATCTTGAATGGTTTCACGTTTTCGAATCAGGTGGCTTTGATCCCCATTGATGAGAACTTCTGCTGGCCTGGGTCTCGTATTAAATTGGTGCGCCATAGCATATCCATAAGCCCCGGTATCCATAATGGCAATCAAATCACCTTCAGAAACTTTTGGGAAGGGGCGATCTACGGCTAGTCGGTCCGTATTTTCGCATATTCGACCTGTTATGTCCACAATATTTGTTGATTTTGCACCCGGTTCTCCCACTTTATATATTCGGTGATAGGCACCGTATAAAGCGGGACGCATTAATGATTCCATCCCTGCATCCAGGCCGATGAAGGTCTTATAGCTCTTTTTGATCCCAGTTACTTTGGTCAATAGTAGTCCAGTATCACCCACTACGGATTTCCCCGGTTCAATCCAAAGGGATGGTATTGCATCCTTTTTAAAATGTGCACTGAACACATCGCCGACTTCCTTAAACACTCGATCAAAATCCAAAGGAGTCTCTCCGTCCTGGTAAGGAATGCCAAATCCGCCTCCCAAACTGATGTAGTCCATCCGTATGCCAAGTTCCTGATGAATAATATTCGTATTCTTAAGAATATCTTTCATCAAAGCCGAGAAATAGTCCGGATCCAATATGCCTGAGCCGGTCATGCATTGAATTCCAAATCTTTTTACACCAGCGTTCTTTGCCGTGCGATACGCATTCACTATATCGTAATGCGGAACACCAAATTTCGCATTTTTCCCTGCTGTTATTATCTGGGAAAATGTTCCCTTGCCAAAACCGGGGTTAAGACGAAATGAAATTTCATCAGGAATCCCAATTTTTGTTAATCTGTGAAAAGAAGTAATATCATCCAGATTTATATGACAGCCGGAATTATATGCGGCCTGCAAATCTTCCTGTGATTCATAATTACCGGTGTAAATGCATTCATGGTGGTCAATACCAGCTAATTTTGCAGCGCGAAGTTCCCCGGGACTGGAGCAGTCTGCCCCTAGAGATGTGAGATGATTCTTCATTTTCGTAATCAGTGCTGGATTACTGTTTGCCTTTAGAGCGTAGCAAATGTGGTATTTATTAAAATTGGTTTTCAAGGCATTGTTCAACCGATCAAGGTTTGCCAATAACCTCTTTTCTGAGTAAATATAGAGTGGTGTACCGTAATCCTTTGCCAATGATGTCATCAGCATTGAATTTTGAATTAGATTGTATAACGGGTGCCTATTCATTGGTCTACCAAGTAAACTAACTGGAGAAATTTAACGCAGATTATCATAACGATTTAGTCAATGATTAAGGTACAGGGAAGAAAAAACAAGTTAGATGTTTATTATACAATGTGTGAACAAGTTTGCTTTTTTGGTCTAATATGTTAAGATTCATTTTTCTAACTTTTATCCATGTCTCGTAGCAATAAAACATTGTTTATTACTTTAATCGTACTACTGGCTGGAGGATTATTGTATGGTCAATTGGAAGACATATCCCGTATAATTCCAAGTCATGTTTTCCAAGCGGAAAAGTTGGAAGACGGGTTTGTGCTTACGGGAAGATCAGGGACCTACTTATCTGAAGATAGGCCAGAGGGTGTTGCTGTGCTTCTGGATAAATCTACACTGGAGATGGAAGCGTTATTTCGCTTTCTTGATGTGGAGGGGAACTTAACGGGGTGGGTACAAGGAAAGTTAATCAACATACCTGATTCTGAAAGGAGTATAATATATATTCGTGATGAGATATGCAAAACATCTGTTATGTTTGAGTATAAAGTCATTTCTCAAGTTGGTTTTCCAGAAATAATTACTGCAGGAATATTTCTTCCTGACCTGGAGGAATACCCTGAAGGCGATGTGACAAGGAAACAGGCAGATAATGATTTACCTAAACCGGTGATCATTTCAAGGACTGAATGGGGTGCTAGACCACCGACCCATGATTATTCACCGCATCCCTATTACATTAAATTGACATTACACCATGCTGCCGGGTTTTCTGCGGACAACATTGATGAAGGCAAAGAGCAGTTGCGCGCCATACAGGACCTTCACCAGGTTGTTAGGGGTTGGAGTGATATCGGTTACCATTTTGTAGTTGATAAAGCGGGAAATATTTATCAAGGACGACCAGAGACTGTAATTGGTGCCCATGTTCTGGACAACAACACCGGAAACATAGGCGTCTGTGTGTTAGGATGTTATCATCCGCCGGAATTGTATTGCGGCGATTGGCTTACAGATGCCACAACTAATTCCCTTGTTGCTCTTTATGCCTGGATTTCTGGTGAATATAATTATGATCCAAATGTTTTGAAAGGGCACAGGGATTATCCATATAATGACACTTCCTGTCCCGGTAATAATGTGTATGAAAAACTTTCTTGGTTTCGAGATGAGATTGAAAGATATATGGAGTTAGGAGGACCACCGCTGGAATTTATAATTTCAAGAAACTATCCAAACCCTTTCAATAGTATAACACATATTGACTATCAAGTACCTATAGATAATCATATCAACATTACTATTTATGATATCATGGGTAGAGAAGTAAAAACTCTTATGGACCAAGTACAAATAAAAGGGATTTACACCATAGATTGGAATGGCCAGTCTGAATATGGTGAATTTGTCAGCACTGGTGTGTACTTTTTTCAATTCACATCTAATGGTTTTTCAGACGAAAAGAAAATGATTTTTTTGAAATAGCATCAAGACTGGTGTTCAGCCAAATACTCAAAGCGGGATTATTCAATAGTATCTTGTTTATGAGTCGTTGTACTTTTTGTAAAGTTATCATGATTTGTCAATTTTCATTTATAGTTCCATTTCATTTTTTTCAGCACAGCTAGCAGTTGGTAAACACTATCCAGAAAGCTGGCTTTAAGTCCGACCAGTAGGATTCTACAGACAGTTTCGGAAAACCTGTAAGTGCAGGAGTGTACCTCTCCGGATACAGGCTGGAGAATTTGGGCGGACCAGGAAGATGGTGTTGTTGAAGTAAGAAATTGATTCCACTCTGGGGGTTAATTTAGAATATTATATCTTGTTTCAAGGCACAGATGAGTCTTATGATATCCCGCTCT
>DTUJ01000050.1 GCA_012964235.1 Fidelibacterota bacterium | reverse complement strand
GATGAAGAAGTAGCGCAACTCATGAACGATAATTTTGTTTGTATTAAAGTTGACCGGGAAGAACTGCCGGAGATTGATCATGTTTACATGTCAGTATGCCAGGCGATGACCGGACGAGGAGGCTGGCCCCTGACAATTGTTATGACCCCCAGTAAAGAACCATTTTTTGCCGGAACATATTTCCCAAAATCCGGACAGGGTAACCGGCCGGGCATGATGCAATTAATACCATTCCTGGCTGATGCCTGGAAAAATCGAAAACTGGAACTTTCGGACAGCATAAATAAAATAAAGCGCTACCTTAACCAAGCTAATTTAAAAACCGAGGGAGAATCTTTAACTCCTGAAATACTCACTAAAACTTTTATTTCGTTCACAAAATCATTTGATTCAGATATGGGTGGGTTTGGAAGAGCACCAAAATTTCCTTCACCCCATAATCTCCTTTTTCTCCTGAGATACTACCACATGACGAAGAATAAAGAAGCGTTAACCATGGTGGAGACAACACTCCAAAATATGAGGAAGGGGGGAATCTGGGATCACATCGGGTTTGGTTTTCATCGGTACTCTACTGATAAAAACTGGCTTCTCCCTCACTTTGAAAAAATGCTTTATGACCAAGCAATGATCTCGATGGCCTACCTAGAAGCTTTTCAGATAACCGGTAAAGAAGAATATGGAAGAACAGTCCGGGAGATCTACACCTATGTACTCAGGGACATGACCAGCCCTGAAGGGGGCTTTTATTCTGCTGAAGATGCAGACAGCGAGGGAGAAGAAGGGAAATTTTATTTATGGACAACTGATGAAGTCCAATCCATATTGGGGAAGGAAGAAGGTGAAAAGTTTAATACTCTGCTAAACATAAGGTCCGAAGGTAATTTTCGTGATGAAGCCAGCAGCCAGAAGACAGCGCGGAATATACCTCATTTCATAACCCCGATTAAAGAAGTTGACCTGGGTTTTATGGAAAAACACAGAAAATCCCTTTTTGAAGTACGGGAGGAACGGATTCATCCCATTAAAGATGACAAGATACTCACTGACTGGAATGGGCTTATGATCGCATCCTTTGCCAAAGGATCTGTTGCCTTGAATTCGCCTGAATTTTATGACGCTGCCCGAAAGGGGGCCGACTTTATTCTAAAAAATCTCCGGTCAAAAGATGGGCGCTTATTGAAGCGCTATCGCCAGGGGAAAGCGGGCCTTCAGGCTCACCTAGATGATTATGTGTTCGTCATTTGGGGACTGCTTGAACTGTATGAATCCGGGTTCGAGGAAGTGTATCTTCAGGAAGGGTTAAACCTATCAAATATTTTAGTAAATAATTTTTGGGACGAAGCTAACGGCGGGTTCTTTTTAGGTAGTAAAAATGCTGAAAAGCTGATCGCCCGCGCAAAAACAGGCTATGACGGAGCAATCCCTTCCGGGAATTCCATTGCCGTTGGCCTTTTACACCGCTTGGCACGAATTACCGGAAATATGAAATGGGCCGGAATGGCAGAGACAATCCTGAAAATATTTTCAAAAGATATTGAAAGATCATCAAGAGGGCATTCTGCCATGTTGCTGGGCTATATATTCGAAACAGATTCCCCGAAAGAAGTGGTCATTGTAGGAAATTCAAACCAGGAGGAATCAATGCAATTTCTTACTGCTGTTAATTCATACTATGAACCGAATAAAATCATTCTATTTAAGGATATGTCAAATAAAAATTCAGTTCTTTCCACCCTTGCTCCATGGACAGAATCCCAGACAACTATAAATGGAAAAGCGACAGCATATATTTGTGAAAATTTTGCCTGTAAACTGCCCACCACCGATCTTTCTATAACAATGGACTTAATCAAAAATTGATTGGCATTCAAATCGTTAACCTGTATTTCTCTTTATGAAGTATCATCATAAAGAACAGCAAATACAAACCGTTTATAGTATAGTTGCAAACTCAAAAATGAGCCAAGAACAACAAAAACTAATTGGTTCAATTGTAACTCCTGAATTAACACAAGGTAAAGAATGATAAATGCTTTCTAACCCCCACTCCACCGGATTCACAGCTAACGCCGGCCAGTGAGTTTATTCGTTAAACTAATAAGGTATTCCTAGTTTGAAAAAGCCGGAGAAATACGTAATTTCATCCAAGCTTATTAATAATTCCTGTTTCAGGATCTGTTAATTCAGGATCTTCAGTATCAAAATCTTGGAAGCTGTACTCCGAATGCAAAAAACGGGCCTTTCCGCAAACTGGTGGATGAAGGAAGTTTGCTGTATTCGGGAGGCATCCCAACATGTAAATAGCGGTCCTGAATAACTACCTGAAACAGGTTAAGAAAGCCCTCCAAAACTAGAGGGCTTTCTTTTTACTGGCCCATTTTTCCGTGGAAAGAAGAATCCGGTTTATCCTCTGAGGGGACCCGCGGATCTTTAGCCGAACACCATCATCATCATACGACCGTTCCAAAACCTCAACCCCTTCCTGGGCAATAGCAAGTTCCCTCCCCTGATCAAATGGAAAAAATACGTTTATAGTTTGAGCACTTTCATCCATGACCTTGGCAATATTTTTCATCAACTGATCAATCCGAAGATGGTCGCGTGCGGATACCAGTATTCCATCCGGAAAAATTCGTTTCAGGTAAGCCATCCTGGCACTTCCATGAATCAAATCAATTTTATTAAGAACTAACAGGGTCTGATGCTTGTCTGCTTTGAGTTCCTTTAAAACAGTTCGTATTGTTTCCAAGTGTTCCATAACCTGTTGTGAGGATGCATCCAATACAATCAGAATCAGGTCTCCTTCTATAACCTCTTTGAGAGTACTCCGGAAACTAGCTACCAGATGATGGGGAAGTTTTCGAATAAATCCAACTGTATCGCTTAAAAGAAATTTATGAGTGCCATTAAATGAAACGGATCGAATTGTTGTATCTAAAGTGGCAAATAATTGATCTTGAATATAAATTTTCTCACCTGTAAGCGCTTGCATGAGTGTTGATTTTCCCGCATTTGTATATCCAACTATGGCAACCTTGAATTGATCTCTCCGTCGTTTTCCCTGGGTAACCCGTTCCCGGTCTATCCGATTTAGTTCCTTTTTCAACTTTCCAATCCGTTGCCGAATGAGTCTTCGGTCTACTTCGATTTGTGTTTCACCAGCACCGGCGCGGGAGCCAATCCCGCCCATCTGGCGCTCCAGATGCGTCCACATCCGGGTGAGACGAGGAAGAATATATTGAAGGTGAGCTAATTCCACCTGTGTTTTGGCTTCCTTGGTTTTTGCATGTTTCCTAAAAATATCCAGGATCAGAGCGCTTCTGTCAATAACCTTCAGATTATCAGCAAGCCGTTGGAAATTTTTTGTCTGTGCCGGATTCAAATCCTCATCAAAAATGAGTAAATCTGCATCTAATTCTTTGGCCTGGCGAACAATTTGTTCGGCCTTCCCTTTCCCAATGAAAAAAGCAGGGTTAATCTTTAATAGCCTCTGGGTGACTCTCCCTACAATTTCTGCACCTGCTGTTTCAGAGAGAAGTTCTAACTCATCTAAATGTTCATTAACAGATTGTTCATCGAACTTGCCGTGAATTGCTCCGATTAAAATTGCCTTCTCCAATTTTTCTGCTTCAAAAGACACAGCTATTCAACTCCATTTTTCATGCTTGCCGGCCTTACTCTGCCAAGTATTGTTTCAAGAAACAAAAGAATAATTGCCAAGATGAGAAAAGTTCGCCATAAGGATTTTCCATGACGGATATTCTGAAGTTCCTTTGATAAATTCTTTACAGGATCAATCCAGACCGCCTGTCCTGAAGGAAGAGTGTTCAAAACCTCAGTTTTGGTAACCCTTTTGGAGGGATATTCTAACGGCGACAAAAGTGCGGAAAAGGACGTATAGGGATATTCGTCTGATAACACATCATAAGATCCTATTTCACTTGTCTGGATGATTTTCAATGATTCGGTGTTAAAATCTGGGATTAACAGAATGGTTTTCCCCGAAGGCGTTTTCAGAGACCATTGAGAATTCATGTGTTCCTGATCAATGGAAATAATTTTTTCTTCATCCACAAAAACCGGTTTTGTATTGAATTCATCAGTAGCAAGGAGGAGTAAAATCCTGTGGAGTAAAGGCACCATAAGTCCTCGTACAGGAAGATCATTCCACGTTAAATCCATCAGGGAAGTAAAGTAATAAATTTGCCCACCGTTGGAAGAAAATTCAAGCAAAAAGGGATGATCATTATTTAATGACAAGATTTCATTCTGATTCTTTCGAGGGACAGATTCCAAATAACTGAACACCTGTGGTAATTCCCGATCTATATCCCTTAATTCTAAATCAGCAAGAATGGGGTGATCCTTCTTAGAAGGAATCACAGAAAAATATCCTTCTCCACTCAGCTTGTGAAGAACTTTGGACTCGGGAAGTTTCAAAGCAGTTACAGCATGAAGCGATAATTTTTCGGTCTGTTTGTCTCCTGCAAACCAAATCATCCCACCACCCCTGTGTAGAAAGGTCTGAATATCCTCTACTGCTTTATCTGATAAATTACCGGGATTATGAAGGATTAAAACATCTGTTTCACCAAGGTACAATCTTTCCGGATCGGGGTCTACACGAGAATCCAGCAACAAAAACCCGGCTTGATTATCAATTGAAGATAATCCCATCTCCAAAAGAAAAATTTCCTCTGCAGTTCGTCCTACCAAGGTGCAGGCAATTTGTTCCGGTATAGACAGTTCAAATGTCCATACATTATCAAATGCAAAATCATCCTCCAACAGTTCAACCCGGCCTTTGATCAACCCGCTTTTCCCCGGATAGGCCTGAAACATAAACTCTTTAGACTGGAAAGGTTGAAAGGTTGAAACAACTTGTCCAAGCCGTTTTTCATTCAAGAATAATTCTACAGGATGGTTTCTTTTGTCCAGAGTACCGTCATTCACAATATTCGTATTTAACTTAAGGAGATGATTCGGGAGACGAATCTGACTTACAGCGGTAACTTGGCGAATGGATAAATTATCCTTTGGCACCCCTTGACCAAGACAGTAAAACCTCCATTGAGGACGAGTAGTGTCCAGTCTCATCTCAGCTAAAAAGGATTCAGATTCCGGCAAAGACTGAATATCGCTCAAGATAAAACATTCCCTGTTAGGCTCCTTCACTTTGAGGTTTTGCAATACGGAATTCACAGTAACCCATAAATGGTCTGTAGAAAAGGTCTGCGGAATAGCCGCAACAACATTCCGGAGTGATGTATCCCCGGGTTTTCCATTGAACACACGTTTTGCCGGGTTAGTATGATAGATCTCAATCCTTGTCTGCCCTTCAAAAGAATCTGCAATTTCCAAGGCGGATTCCTTAGCGTTTTCCAGTAGAGTAATTCCATCTGAAACCAGGGACATACTGGCAGAATTATCTAAAAAGATTACGACTCTTGTTTCTTTCTCTGCCGCCATCCAACCAGGTACAAATCCCTGTTGTACCGGACGAGCAACCATCAGTATCAGGCAGATGATCACCAAAATCCTGAGAAGAACTAAAAGCAATTGTCTTAATTTTAGCCGTCTAATGGTTTTATGCTCAAGTTCCTTGATGAAGCGCAGGGTACTGAATTCCACATCACGTGTATGCCTTAAACTAAGAAGATGAATAATAATTGGAATTGATGCTGCCGCAAGTCCCCAGAGAACAGTAGGAGATAAAAATGTCATACGCTTAGACTACTCAAAAACATCATTATGGTTCCAGATATTAGAGGAATTCGTATATTGTCATCCACAGGCAAAGGAATAAGCTCGGCGATCATGGCAGAAACAGCACCCCCTGTTCTGACCCAAACTGACATCCCCGGGAAACAGACAGAGACCATCAAACAAACAACCAAGCCCGCTAGAGTGCCCTCAACCGTTTTATCCCAAATACGAATCCTTCCAAACTGAGCTCCAAATAGTGCCGCAACTGTGTCACCTAACCCCATGAATAAAAGTGCAAGAATTGCGATTTCTTTTTGAAATAAAGCTACCGTTAGAAAAGATCCTATAACCACCCAGGTCGCCCCTGTTAGTCGCCCATCTAACTCGTGAGTTCGAAGCATAAAATTAAACATTTTTCCGAAAATAGTCTTTATCCAACCAATCCGGGTCCTAGAGAAATCTAGAAAAATAAAAATAACCGATAAACAAAATAAAATTATTAACATGTGGATTTTGGAAGGAAAAAGAAACAGATAACCAACAGGAATAATAACGTTTGTTAAATGAATCAGTTTTCGAGAAACTTCACCTCTGTTGATCATACAGTCTATTTATTCATCATTTGATTGAAAATATCATTAATATCAAGTACACTTACTGTAATATCTATTTTTTTAGGACTCTCAAGAACTGTATCTTCCTTAATAGACTGATCCAAAACTGTGAATGGAATTAGATCCTCATTTTGTTCATACGATACCTTCCCCAACTTCAAACCAGCCTGCTCTAATTCGAATTCAGCTTTTTCTTGGCTGAGGCCAAAGAGATTAGGAACCTGGAAAAAATTTGGGGGCATACCCTTGCTGATGGTTAAATGTAATCCCCAACCCCTCTTAAGCAGATCATTCCCTTTTGGTGATTGCCATGCAACAGTCCCCTTGGGATACACAGGGTTGTATTCTGTATAAATCGTATCTATAGCTAAACCTAACTGATGGAGCATAATCTCAGCACTTCTCTGCGACTGACCAAGTAGGTTTGGAACTGGAACCATTTTCTCTGGCTGGGCAATTTTTAGCCTTATAGTCCGGCCCGGTTTCACCCGGGAATCCGGTAGAGGAAATTGATCAATAATATAATTGGGGGTTACAAGATTCGTTAACACTGTATCCTTTACAATTCCTTTAAATCCTTCAGAATGAAGACGAGAAAGAGCAATTTCCAAAGGCAGATCTTTCACATCTACCAGATATCGAGTCTGACCAAATCGGACATAAGCTGGCATCAAAATATTTTCCATGATCAATAGAATAATACAGGAAAAAATGAAAATGACAATCACAAAATGAAATAGTTTTTTCATAACATAAGATCTATGGTCATCAGGTTCCTAACTGATCTCCTTCCTTAATGGAAGCTCCTTGGAGAAATTCTTGGATATCCATCCGTTTTTTTCCTTCCTTCTGGAGAGAATGAATAAATAACCCGCCTTCACCCGTCTGAATCAATAATCCCATCTTCGTACGCTCGATGATTGTTCCGGGTGTTAATTGATAATTCTCATTTACTAGAGATGCATGGAATATTTTAATCCATTTACCATTCAAAGTCGTATGGGCAACCGGTTTTGGATTTAGTCCTCGAACCTTATTTGTGATATTCACAGCATTATCATTCCAGTTAATAATCCGTTCTGCCGATTGAATCTTTGGTGCCTGGGTTGCAATTGAATTGTCCTGTTTGACAGGAGTAATACTTTTTTCCATAAGATTATTAATGGTTTTCAGCAGCAGACTCGATCCAATTTGACTCATTCTTTCAGAGAGGGTGCCATATGTATCATCAGGGTGGATAGTTACCTTTTCCTGATACAAGATATCTCCCGTGTCCACCGATGGTTTTAACAGAAAGGTTGTAAGCCCGGTGACCTTTTCCCCATTCATTATTGCTCTTTGGATTGGTGCTGCACCACGATAAGCAGGAAGCAGCGAACCATGTAAATTCACCGAACCCATTGATGGTATTAAGAGCAATTCCTTTGGGAGAACCCGGTAAGCTACAATTACAAATAGATCTGGGTTCAATTCTGTTAGCTGATCAATCAAATCAATAGAATTTAACAAACCTGCATGAATTACCGGGATGTTCAATTCACATGCAGCAGCGTCAATTTGTGATCGACGTTCCTTATTATCTCTGCCCATTTTCTTTGGTGGATTCGTCATCACCGCAGTTACATGATGATCAGATTGAGCCAAACATTTCAGGCACGGAACAGCAAATTCAGGATTACCCATAAAAATAATACGCATAGTAATTATACTCTACAAATAAATTGATTAAAACAGGATATCAAAAAGGATTCTATATTATCTGAATCCACTTTGAGCTTACATGTTTGTCTTGAATATTTCTTTGAATATTAAAGGACAATTCCCTGAATTTTTTCCCTCACTTTTGATTCCTTTAATGCATCCTGCTCAATTTCTTTAAGGTCTTTTTTATACTGCATTTTAACCAGATCACTTATACGGTCAACGATGAAGATTCCATTCAAATGATCCATCTCATGCTGGATTGCACGCGCCAATAGACCATTAAATTCTCTTTTCTTTTGTTCACCTTCCAATGAGTAATATTGTAGTGTAATAAATTCAGATCGTTTTAGTTCCACCTGAATACCAGGGATGGATAAACATCCTTCAACAGATAAACATTCACCTTTCTTATCAATAATTTTGCTGTTAATAAAAACCCGAGGTTTCTCGGCTTCATCTGTGTGGCTGATGTCAATTACAAACAGATTTAAATCCTCACCAATTTGGTTTGCAGCTAATCCTATACCGTCTTCTTCATACATTGTATCAAACATATCCTCCACTAAGGGCGACACACTAAAAATATCTTCAACATCTCCACATTGTTTACGAAGGATCAGATCCCCATATTTGACAATCTCTCTGACTGCCATTAAGCTTTCTGATCAATCGTTGTAATTTCATCTGGAGCGACATTTTTTTCCAAGCCGGCAACTGCAGAACGGTTTATGGAAATGTCCATATTTTTCCCTACCTTCAGAATAAGAATTGTCCCCTTTTGTTTGAAACCAACCACTGATCCATGAACACCTCCAATTGTGATAACCTTATCTCCTTTTTGAAGAGATTGGATCATATTTTTCTTTTCTTTTTGGCGTTTTGTCTGGGGACGAATCATCAGGAAATAAATGATGAACATGATCAGAATAAATGGTAGAAATGCCGCGATTCCACCACCTTGCCCTCCGCCATTAGATAACGCATATATTATTTCCAATTTTAACTCCTTAAAATTAGGATGAAAATTACCGATGTTCGCACCGAATGACAAGATAATCAGTTTTGAATTCTCCTTGAGTTAACGGATTATCATTATTAATCTATACGTATGATTATTATCACTTCAACACTTTCTATTGATGAAAATGAACTACATTTCGATTTTATCCGTTCTTCCGGTCCAGGAGGTCAAAATGTGAATAAAACCTCAACCGCAGTTCAACTTCGGTTTGATGTAGCCAATTCTGCAACCTTACCAGAAGACGTTAAAAAACGACTGATTCAAATCTCCGGGAAAAAAATGACTGAAAAAGGAATACTGATTATTGATTCTCGTCGTTATCGTACACAGCTAAGAAACCGTAAGGATTCAGTTGAACGCCTAATCACCCTTATTAAACAAACTACACAAAAGTCCAAACTACGCAAAAAAACGACTCCTCCCGTTGGATCTAAAGAAAAGCGATTAAAAAACAAACATCATCGCAGCGAAATAAAAAAACAGAGACAGCCAATTGATCTATCAAAAGAATAATAATGCTGTCTCGTAACTTTTTTAACCGGGATGCAATCAAAACAGCTAAGGCATTACTAGGTAAAATTCTCCGCGCACGGTATGATAAAGTCTGGTTGTGTGCACAAATCATTGAAACGGAAGCATATTTTCAAAATGAAAAAGGGAGTCACGCTTCCCTGGGATACACTGACAAACGAAAAGCGTTGTTTATGTCTCCCGGTACAATTTATATGTACTATGCACGGGGGTCTGATTCCTTAAATGTAAGTTGCAGGGGAAAAGGAAACGCTGTACTCATTAAATCCGGATATCCTTATAAAAATGGAAAAAAAACAGATAAAATGATTCCAGTAATGCAAAAATTGAACCCACCAAAATACGGAAATGGTGTGCGTCCGATTGAACGACTCTGCGCTGGACAGACCCTCCTGTGCAAATCTCTAGGGATTACTGTCAAAGAATGGGATCAACAACAGTTCGATCCTAACCGATTCTATATTGAAGATATTGGATCTACACCAACACAGATAATTCAAACAACCCGACTTGGAATACCTGTGAAAAGAGATGATCACCTACTGTACCGATTTATAGATAGTGGATTTTCCAAATTCTGCACAAGTAATCCTCTTACCAAAAGAAATTATTTGGAAGGAAAACACTACAGGTTGATTCGGTATCTGAAATGATTAGAACTTTTCAAGTAAAAAATAATAACCCTTTCAAAAAATAAATTCAGGGCAACTTCGAAATCCAGTTTTATTAAGTTCGTTCAAGTTGGAAGAATAATCTCAAAGGTTGTCCCTGAACCAGGTGAAGATTGTTTAATAAAGATCTTCCCGCGATGAATATCCTGAATTATTCGTTGTGTTAAGGAAAGTCCCAATCCCCAGCCACGGTTTTTCGTACTAAACCCGGGACGAAACACATTTTTCAAGTCTTTTTTCTCGACACCTTTACCATCATCATGAATCTGAATCCTCACTTCTTCTTTCTCCATTCGCAAACGGATTCGAACCTCCCCACGCTCTTGTGTGATGGCATCAATTCCATTTTTGATGATATTTTCTATCGCCCAGGAAAGAAGTGTTATGTTCGCATAGATATTTGTTTTAGAGGTGATTTCATTTACCAGTTTAAGACTCTTTCCTTTGGTTGGGAGCCGCTTCTCCAAGTAATCTACAACTGTTTTTACCAGTTCAGAAAGATCCGTCTCTTCCAATTTAGGCGTCGATCCCATCTGGCTAAACCTCTCACTAACTTGATTAAGACGATTTAAATCTGCGTTCATTTCTTCAACAATGTCCAAAGTTTTCTCAGGGTTTTCTCTTAGCCAGTCCACCCATCCCATAAGTGCTGATACCGGTGTTCCAAGTTGATGAGCAGTTTCCCGTGCCATCCCCACCCAAATATGTTGTTTTTCACTATTTCTAATGAAGGAAAACCCAACAAAGCCCAGAAGAATAAATAAGGAGATAGCTCCAATTTCAAAATAGGGCAACCAAATTAAGCGTTGAATTAATTGTGAATCTCCAAAATGGAGAACTCCCCAAATATATTCCTCTCCTGTTTTTAAATCATGATAAACGAGTGAAATAGGTTCATTCTGCCTATCCATTACTCCCACAATTGGCTTTACATCTTTGGATGTTTTTATATCTTCTGAAAGATTACGCCAAGACAATGGCTCACCTTCTACATTTGTTTGAACAATGGGGAATTGAACTTTTTTAATTACGTTCTCAAAAATGAAATTTAAATTTTCATCGCTTTCATTAACGACGGCTTTTGCCATTAACTCTGCATAAAGCTGGACAATTTCTCTATTGTCTTCACGCAGGTTTTTTACCAGCGATTGGGTATGAAGCATTAACCCTGATACTAGTGCTAATCCAAGAAGAAACAGACCGGCTTTGATATTCCCCGTATGTTGATATAGACGCATATTATTTCTCTAAATTTTCAATAAATGATACTAGATCTGTTTTTACATTATTGTTCCACCAATCCCCAATTTCACGAACAGAAGCAAACCATGGGTCATCCTTCTGTAACATTTTCAATCCTTCTTGGAATGTGTCCCACCTTTTTTCATCGACAATTAAATGTGGATGCCACAATAAAGTAAGAATTCCCCCAACCTCTTTCACTTTTTCCGCAATCATTTGAATGTATTCCAATGCTTTAACCTTATCCAGTCGCATACCCTTTTTAGGATGAAACATGGCACCATCCTGAACTATCAAAGGGATTTCCCAAACAGGCAGTATCTTGTTATTTTCAATATTATATAGAGGATAAGCATATGAGGTCCCGCGTCTAAACCCAATATTATCATTAAAACCAAGGGTGCTATCATATTTGAAACCTGCTTCTGCTTGAACTGATGGTGTTATTCTGTTGTCAAAATGAAGAAAATGCTGACGGACACTTACAATCTCACAATCAAGCACCTTTTCAATTTGTTCCTTCTGATATTTCATTTCATCCACAGAATTATAAGAATACCAAGACGGATGCAAGCCAATTTCCCACCCTCGTCTGTTTAATTCCCTCATTAACTCTGCTACAGTAATTTTTTTTCCCTCAAATCTAAGTTTATCATTATACTTGTACCAGCAATCAGTAAAATGTGATTTCAAAACATATTCAGGGGCAAAGAAAAAGGTGGATCGTGCACCCACTTCCTGCTCTACCTTTAACCAATCCTCAATTCGATGATAAGGGTCCATACTTGAGAACATGCTATTTGTAATATTCTCAAGTGATTCAAAAGCAATAATCATATTTTGTTTTGTTTTTTGTTGGTTCCATGTTTTAAATACGTGTTTCATCCGGCGAAAATTTTCTTTTTTGGATTGCAACGAAATCACATCAACATCATGTGTTATACAAACAGCGTAAGGTTTATTATCTGGCCATTTTGGCTTTTCACTCTTCTCATCTATCCACATCTGATCAATAACCGGATTATATAAATTCCCAGTCATGTTAACCTGGCTAAAAGCAAAATCGGGAACCTTATTTTTTATTGGCCGTGGAAAACCTCTCCCTTTTATCACCTTATCCCAATGAGTCATAGTTTTAAAATATTCCTCTCAGAAAAAATAAAATTTCAAAAGAAATGGTTTCACTTTTACCACCTGATAATAGGTGCTGGCCTCAGAACCAAATGACCGAAAAAACTCAGCAATACCAGGTACCATAGATCCTTCAAAGTCAAAAGTTAGGTTTTTCTCCTTAGCTAACAAAATACCGTTCCACAGTAAAAATGACATAGCTCCTCCCTTTTTATCAGAATCATCATATCCATTGAGAAAAACAATTTGATAATGCTGCAGATCATTTGTATCAAAACTATATACTAAACCAAGGAAATTTTTCAACATTAGTTCAAGGATGATTTTGCGTTCTTCTAAATTATTTTTGGAAACAGTTATATTTAACATAAAACTCTAAAACTTTTCACCAAGCCCCATTACAATGTAAAACCATAATTTTTTGCAAGGGGAGCCATCCTTTTTACCGTTAATTTATCCTTATTAGACCAATTATCATATGTGGGGTATGAACCAATTTTTTGAACATTGATAGGATGATTTAATATATTTTTTAGGCAGCTTCTCCCTCTAGTGCCAATAAACGGATTCGCAACTCCTATGAAATCAAATAATTGGATAGTTACCTCTGGATTAATAAACATAGACTGGCTTTGAATTGTACAAATTTTATTCGGAGGTATAGTTTTTTTAAAATTTTCAATTTCACAATTGATTGTATTCCATTGCCATGCAATTTTTTCAATTTGAGACATTATAGACCATTTTTCAATTAAAGAACTATTCTCTCTTGGCTCTAAATGTCCTGAAATCTCCGCATTCATCCTAGTATAATACCCCCGTCGAATTCCACTTCTAACAAATTCACCAGGATGCCTGACTAAATGAATAAATTTTGCATTAGGAAATATATTTGATATGGCCCGAGCATATAATGAAATTCGGTTATTAGTTTCACAATATATGAGGGAATTTTTATAACACTTTTTAATCATATCTAATCGCGAATGTGAAAAATCAGTTTTTAACTGATCTAAGGTATATTGATACTTATATGCACGATAAGATTGAAAAGCTAGTTCGGGGGATGGCTTATGATCGACCCAAAGCTCACTACTAAAATTGAGTATTTTAGTTAATAATTTCGTTCCACATCTTCCTGTAGACAAAACAAAAATGCATTTATAATTATTGAATGGTTCAAACCTTGTTAAATTTTGAATGGGTATTTTCTTCCTTTGAAACAGATACCACTTTTGAAATAATGTAAACATATATTTTAAATTTCGTATCACAATCTATTCCACTTTCTTATAAGGGTAAATATCTTTCCAAAAAATGCTAGGTTTTATTTATCATCTTATATTTATCTATAATCTTTAAAAGGTCATTTGGAGAAGAATTGTTAAGATCAATTTCAAACAATTCACGCCTTTTTTGAATAGTCTTTAAGTCCCATTCCCACCAACGAATTTGACATATAATTTCAATAATTTCTTTTGGGAATCTCATCTTAATTACCTGTGCAGGATTTCCGACAGCTATCGAAAAGGGAGGAATAGATTTCGTTACAACGCTCCCAGCTCCAATAACTGCTCCATCACCAATTTCTACATCTGGTAGAATTATTACTGAGTCACCAATCCATACTGCATTGCCAATTTCTACGGAACCCTCCGACTTCCCAACAACTTTGATATTTGATTTTAAAACAAATTGTTGTGCCCAGTCTTGCATATTTAAAAAATTATGAAAATGATTAGAACTTCTTACTACTAGCCGTCCTCCAATAGCACAAAATGCTCCAATTGTACATTGGTCTATATGTGATGTTGCATTAATTCGCGTACATTTGCCAATAACAACTTTTGGATGAAGAAACGTACCTTTACTAATAAATATTTTCTTTGAACGAAATTTTACTAATTGTCTCAAACCGCAGACATAATTCTTTACATTGCTAACAATATTCATTTTATTATCTCATGTTTATCATTTTGAGCCAGGGATAATACTTTTCTACTCGAAATCCTCTATTTTTCATATAGTCTGTAAAAGCAGGAACTTTTACCCTTGTATAAATTATTGGTATAGTTATTTCTAGATACTGTATTGAGATTTTTTCAAATTCATCCACAAATGATTTCACAATATCCATTTCATTTCCATTTATTGTTATTGATGCTATGACCCTCTTATGTGAAGAAAGTTCATTATTAAATAAATTTGCTAAACTAACAGTACTAATATTTCTCGTTCTAATTGATTGTGCAACTGATGGCAAGTAATCTGGAATAGAAGAATTTGCCTGATTGCGTGTTTTATATAGCTGAATATCTTCATTCAATTTATTTATAGAAACTGCACCTTCAATCATTTTTATATTGGTCAGGTTATTATACTTAATATGTGCTTTTATAAACTCAATATTTTCGTTAATCGGTTCTATTGCATAAACAAAACCTTCCTCTCCAATTTTTTGCGAAGCTTTCATTGTAACATACCCACGAAAAGCACCAATATCAAAAAAAATGTCCCCGGATTGTAAATTGCAAGTACGATATGCTTGATAAGGAGGGGAGGAAAATTCTGTCATATATCTCAATATTATATTATGTACTAGTGCACAGTGCTCATCTGCAATCTCTCGATAATCATATAATTGCCCTAAAAGGGTCTTTAGATATTTAATTTTTTTTTGATGACAATTCCAATATTCTGAATTTGTAGGCCCGAGAAAAGTGACACCATAATAGGTAGTGATTGTTGCAAAATGATTACCACCTACTTTTTTATATCCAACCTTAAAAATATTCAACAAGATAACAAATCTTCTATATATGCTCCTTGGAAGTGAATACCATCCTTTCCCCATGAGACTCGCAAACGATAAATCACCAATCTTGGAATACAGATTCCGTTTTTCTTTATTTTTAGGCTGCAAAATTTTTGATGTCATTATTTGTTATTCCTCAATTTTCTTGTTCATGAGACAAATTCCAACTTTCCGAAAATCAACAGAAATTTTTACCCTCTCATCCACTTTTATTTTCTTCCAGACTCTCTTCATCCCTGGAGACCAGGGAATATCATCAAAAACAAGTACCCGTGGTTGATTAGAAAGGAAGGGAATAATCTGTTCAAAATATCTCATGGTTGCTTTCTCATCATGATGCCCATCAATGAAAGCAAAATCTATGGGGCTGGATTCATTAAGGACTTCATCAAGAACATCTTGAAATCGACCAGCGACTACCCTCACATTTTCTAAGCCGATGGTTTCAATATTCTGTTCTGCATATTTTGCTAATGTTTTTGCACCTTCTATAGTAACAATTTTACCTGCCTTGTTTAAACTGAGTGCCACTGCCTGGTATAAGGCGGAAATTCCTAATCAGGTGCCTAATTCTATGCAGACAGCTGGTTTAAATTCTCGAACAAGATTAAATAAAAGGAATGACCAAAAAAAGAGATTTACTTCCAAAACGGCATACTTCTCCAACAGTGGTAGTTACAGTTTTTCCTGCATACATATCCTGTTGGGTGCGATGCTCACCCGATTTGTCCGCTCCGTAGTCTACTAGGGATATTTTAGTGGTAGATGCATTTAAATTTTCCCTTAATTGTTCTATTTTATCAATCCATATTTTTTCCTCAGGACTAAGATCAATTTTTAATGTGCTTTTTAGAGTATCAGCAAGGATTATAGAATCTCTATCTCCCGAACGAAGTAAACGAAAAATTGCAATTTTTACTAATATTATATTTCTTAATGATTCAAGTTTCTTAATCCAATTAGAACCATAATTGATTTTTTTTCTCCTATCATTCATAAAAACAAAATGATAAAATCATCTATAAATTTTTTCAGGTATTTTCAATACTATTTTTCGTTGTAATAATAATATTATCAAATAAAATCCAGCTGATGTCCAACTGAAAATTGAAGATATGACTTGGATACTAACATTCATATTTCCCCCAATGTAAAAACACAGAAAGGTGGAAATGGCATAAGCTATTTGCCATACCAGAACAAAATGTTGCTTGCCAGTTGCGGTAAAAATAATACTCACGGGACTTATTATAAAACGAAAGAAATACAAAGGTACTAATATTGATGTCAGTTGCCCAGCAAGTTTCCATTTATCACCCAGAATATAAGATAATATTGACTCTCCCCAGAAAAATACTATGAGTAAAGGTACAATTATAATAGCTCCCAATTTCAGGATTGTAGTGTTAAAAAATTGCTTGAGAGGCTGCTTGTTTTTTAGTAGTTCTGAGACTCTCTGATAGAAAACTTGACTCACAGAACTCTGTAAAATATTTAAGGGAATATTCATCAAACGCATTGCAATATAAAATTGTCCAACAATTGCTTTCGTAAAAAATAGATTTAACAGTATTGGGGGCAGGTTTCTTGCAAGAGTATTAATACCGGCATTCCAGGTAGAAAACAAGGGGAATTTTTTATATTTCTTTGCCTCTTCGAATATCATATTAAAATTGAAATAAAGGGAAATATTATTCTTTTCCTTAAAAAATATTATTACCAGAAAAAGTAAACTAAAAATCTGTCCTGCAATCAAGCCTGTCAATAAAGCAATAATTTTTTCATTTATGGTAAAAAACAGCAGGAATTGTGTGCCAACCATTCCACTATAAAAAAGGGTTCGGCTAATTGAAGGAATAGAAAATCTTTTTTCACGAATGAACCAATAATGGAAAGTATTGATGGTTGCTTCAATAAATGCTGTTAAAGGAATAAAAAACAAAATTTTAAATTCAGGAAAATTGAGAAAACTCATAATCGTTGTTTTAAATAATAGGAAAAATATTAAAAGAACTATGGTAAATATGGTACTCAAACCGATGGATAGAATAAAAAGGTTTATTGCTTTTTTATCATCAGTAGCTATTGGTATAGCCATTTCATATCTCAAGGTTATTACGATAGCAATAATAGCTGAAATAGACATTACTAGAGCAAGATTGCCAAATGCTTCTGGTGTAAATAGTCTCATAAAGATTGGAGAAAAGCCAAGAAAGATTAACTGGCCAAAGCCAGTACCGGAGGCCATCACTGCTACATCGGAAGCAAAGGTTCCTTTAGTTAATATTCTTTGAATCTGT
>DTUJ01000049.1 GCA_012964235.1 Fidelibacterota bacterium | reverse complement strand
ACTAAAACTGTTTTTATTTTCACTCGTCTAATACTTTGCTGTGGTCTAAAATTTATGGTAATAAATTATATGCTCTGTAATAATTTATTCACTATAAAAGGTGTAGAAAATTATAATTCCTTAATCCTCTATTGAGTTTAACTCTATAAAAGGTTAAAGTCAATCTGCCTATGCTATAAGTAAAAGTCTTTTACCCAGAGGAATCAATTTGGAGGTTATTGGTAACTAAAAAAATTAGATTAAATCCAATATTTCATCTGGAGGGCGCCCAATTATCGCCCTACCACCCTTCACTGCAATCGGCCTTTCCATCAGCTTTGGAAAATCAGCCATCACTGAAAAAAGCACTTCATCATCTTCCAGCTTTTCTTTTAGGTCAAGGTTCTTGAAATCCTGCTCTCCTTTTCGAATAAAATCCTTTGGCCTTAAGCCAAGCATTTGAGCAATTGACTTCAACTCATTTACAGATAACGGATATTTGAGATATTCCACAATCTCTGGTTCAATGCCATTGTTTCTGAGAAGCTGCACGGCTTCCCTACTTTTACCTCAGCGTGGATTATGGTAAACTTTTATATTATACATGGAATCAATTTCTTACTTCAACAGAACCATCTTCCTGGTCTGCACAAACTTTCCTGATTGAAAATAATTAGACTTCTCAATTTTTTTATTTCAAAAAAGTAATTGATTTTAATTGATACTCATTAGCGGTTTGAATATGGATAAAATATTCACCTGAAGGAACGGTTTCTCCAAAAGAAGCATTCCCATTCCAAAGAAAGGAATGTCTACCTTTTGAAAAAAATTTATTGGTTATGGTTTGAACCCATCTGCCAGTTATATCATAAACCGAAACCAAAACGTGTGAAGGTTTTGTTAAATCAAATTGAATCTCAATATGAGAATTAAAGGGATTTGGGTATGTAGCAATATTTTGGATCCGATTACCAGAGATTGGATAATTAACGTTTATCGCTTTTTGATCAGGGTCAATGTCTAACTTGATATCAAAAATTCCCTCCATTCCGTTTTCCGTTTCATTGAGTGGGATTATCCTGTCTACGGCGCCAGGGTCCGATGAACCGGTATCCTCATCTAAATAATCGTCCCCTTCAAAATAGAGCTGAGTTATGAGAGGTTCTCCCGCCGGCGGAGTCATCATAAAATGAATGTGGCTGGGGCGGAACCGATCTAAACCCAGTGGATAAGGTCCGGGTTTAATTGTTTCAATAAAATATTGTCCATGAGGACCTGATAAGACTCGCCCTCGTAAATTGAATTCATCACTCTCAGGATTACCTGTATCACACGTTTCAAAAACGGAATAACACCCCTCATCGTCAGCATGCCATGCATCAATGATCACATTTGTGATTGGTGTATGACAATCATTCGCTGTAACAACTCCACTGATGAAAAGGCGAGTTCCCGGTTCTTCCGGCGACGCCAGTATACTCCTGTATGGAGAATCTGGTTCCCAATATGGACCGAGTCCCATTAAATCAGCTGTAGATGGATCACAGGGCATTCCTTCCAACCGTTTTGGAATCATCAATCCTACTGCTGTCATCCCACTTAATTGTAAAAATCGTCTGCGGGATATCATTTTAATAATACAATTTATTTTTGAATATATTTTTCATGTTTTTTAGGACAATAAAGTAAAAAAATAATCTTGTCCTCAATTCCAATGTAGGATAGCATCACTGATTACACAAATGGTTTTTGATTTATAAAGTGCTAACCGGATCACACCCAATGGAATATGCTTATTTTAAAATCATAGTGTTGAGAGTATGTCATTTAAAAAGTTGTGCCTTTTCTGAATAAATTTGATTTTATTCGTTATTAATAGTGGAACCTTCCGTATCAGCTCCCCTTTTAGAGCCGCCATAACCTACCATTAGAATAATTCCGGAAAGTACTATGATAATGCTAAATACCAATTTTAAAGATGGGATTTCTCCAAACACAAGCCAGGCAAGAAGAACAGTGGTAGGTGGTTGTGCAGAAGCAACCACTGCAACCTGCGATGGACGAATTCTTTCTAACAGCCAGATCCATAAAAAATAGGCTACACCGGATGTCATTATACCCAAGTAGATAATTCCCAACCAAGCATTGATACTTGCTGAGCTAAAGTCACCGGTAACTGTAAAAAACAACCCAAAAGGAAAATAAAGCAGGGCTCCAAAGCTCATAACTAAAAATGTTGTCTCAAGCGCTCCATATCGCTCAACTATAGGCTTACAGATGACAGTATATAGTGACCATGAAAGTACAGCAAAGAGAAGAATCATATCTCCAAGAATTGTTTTATTTCCAAAAGTCAGGAGCTTATCTCCCATTAAAATAAAAACACCAACAATAGATAAGCCTACCCCAACCCATTTCCACCATCGCAGTCTTTCTACACCAATTAATACAGATATGACTAGCACCCATGCAGATGTGGTTGCATAGAAAAGAGCAGGATGGGAAACCGGGGTATATTGGAGTCCGGTAATAAATGCAAGCTGATTCAAAGGAACCGCAAGCGCACCTAAAATAACAAACCTGAAACTGTCAACACGCTCAAGAAAAATAGTTTTGCCTGAGAATCTCATCATTATCCAGAGAACAAACACTGCCAAAATAGAACGAAAGAAGGCAATATTCCCTGGTGCTATTTGCATGACCGCCTCTTTTCCAGCAATGTGAGCAAAGGATGAAAAAAGGTTGAAAAAAAATATCGCTAACCATATAATAATATTTTTTTTCGTAGAACTTTTAAAGTTAATAATCATTCACACTAAATCATCTCCTGCTTTTTTACAAAGAGGTGGGATACCTTAATTGTCAATTAAGGTAATAAAACCTGAATTATTTGCCCGAACCCAATATCCTTTGCCTGGTACTATATTTTCTGTATTTGAGTAGCCACCAGAAGTAAATCCATAAATCGTGCCGGAAATGATAATTCCACCCGGGTCTTGTATATCCGATATATTTAAAGGAGTACTTATTCCTGATATGAGATTCCAACCTTCACTCAAGCTAAGTGTAAGCTCATTGATTGATATGCCTGAAATATTAATACTCCCTGCCTCGCCAAATCTTAACCAGTAGCCTTCACCTTGTATCAAACTTGTTTCAAGGTTATATCCATCATCAAAAGAGTATAAAGTTTCTTCTATTGATTCAGGGAATAAGTAAGTATATGATGCATTTTCTACTTCAAGTGGTAAACCTACAAGGTTCCAGTCTGATTGATAGTCAATAATAATTTCTATGGGTACACCACTACCCTGGTGATAATAATAAGCTCCCATATCAGCAATAGTGCCATCGGGGTCATATGATGAGTTTGGATCACCAGCATCTATACAGGGAGAATCGGATTGTAGATGGAAATCACCATTGTCTGGGGAAACAAAGAGTGGGTCAGCATCAATATTACCCTCACCTTCCCAGCCTCCTTCTATATCACTGTAGGTAACTTCTATGCTTGAATTTTCATCTAAATAAACCGTATTGCTTGATCCATAAATTATATCATTACTCACTGTGCCATCACTGGACAAGTTGGCATATCCCATACCATTGGATACAAAAGTATTATTGTTTGATACATACTGACTCTCACTTGCAACTACCGCACCATATCCATCACCATATGCTTGGACAATCAGATTATTTCGGATGGTGCAATTGCTTCCATCAAGGATAGAAATAGCAGCACATACCCAGCAATAGCCCATAGAGGGATTTATAATTATGTTTGATTCAATTATATTTTCTGAATTGACAGATACGATATACCCGGAAGGATCTGCAAAACCAACATACCCATTTTCCATGCGATTATTTTTAATAGTTAGGCTTG
>DTUJ01000048.1 GCA_012964235.1 Fidelibacterota bacterium | reverse complement strand
GAACAATTTTCTGATGAACACTGCGAAATTGAAAAAATGGTTAAGGAATTTGCAAGAGAACGAGTTTTAGAAAATAAAGAGGAAATTGAAAAATTCAATAAAGAGCTAAGCTTGAGTCTTATTCGAGAAATTGGAGAATTAGGTTTATTAGGTGTTGATATTCCTGAAGAGTATGGAGGGATGGATCTTGATAAGATTACATCTGCTATTGTTGCTGAATCACTTATGGCTGGGAGTTCTGCTTCTTTTATAGTTACGTGGAGCGTTCAAACTGGGATAGGATCTCTCCCAATTGTTTGGTTTGGTACACCAGAACAAAAAGAAAAATATCTCCCAAAACTTGTTACTGGAGAATGGATAGGTGCGTATGGTCTTACAGAGCCTTCTGCAGGTTCAGATGCCCTTTCTGGGAAGACAAGTGCTGTCCTTTCTGACAATGGAAAATACTATATCCTGAATGGGGAAAAAATCTTCATCTCAAATGGGGGCTGGGGTCAGGTATATATAGTTTTTGCACAGATAGAAGGGGATAAATTCAGCGCATTTATTGTTGATCGGGATACACCAGGTTTTGGGGTAGGTGCCGAAGAAAAGAAAATGGGTATGAAGGGTAGTTCCACCACTTCACTTACTTTTACAGATGCAAAAGTACCTGTAGAAAATCTTCTGTATAAAATTGGCAAGGGAGCAACCATTGCGTTCAATACATTAAATATGGGAAGATTGAAACTAGCTGCTTCGGATTTAGGTGGTGCCAAAATAATAACTGCAGGTGCAATTCGTTATGGGCTTGAAAGGAAACAATTCGGACAAGCCATCACTAACTTCGATGTTATCAAGGGTAAAATAGCAGATATGGTAATCCGCACTTACGCTACTGATAGTATGATCTACCGAACTATTGGACTTGTTCAAAATGAGATAGATCTTCTAGATAAATCTGATCCTGATTATTATATTCATATGGGTGAAGCAATGGAGCGGTATGCTATCGAAGCCTCTATGGCAAAAGTGTACGGAAGCGAAACAGCAGCCCTCTGTGCTGATCATGGCGTTCAAATTATGGGGGGATATGGTTTTATTGAAGAATACCCAATGGCTGGTGCTTATCGGGACGCACGCATCGATCGAATATGGGAAGGAACTAATGAAATCAACAGACAAATCATCACAGGCTACTTTATGAAAAAAGCTCTCATGGAGGAACTCCCCATCAGGGATGCAATTCAGGAAATTGATACCTTTCTTTCGAATTACCAAGAACCAGATTCTGATCAAATACTTAGTCGCGAAGCCCAGGCAATTGAATGCGGGAAACGGTTGGCTCTCTTTTTGTTTCATGAAGCACTGTGCAGATTTGGACAGGATCTGAAACATGAACAACAGCTCACTGAAATTTTAGCAGATATTTTTACGGAAATATATACCGCCGAAAGCACCATCGCACGGGTCCAGCAGACGAAAGAAAGCAACGCGTTAGACCAGACATCGGTTTCCGTGGCAAAAGTTTATTCAGCTGAAGTGTGCCTGAAACTATTAAACTTCGCATTGACAGGATTAAACGGAATTTATCGGGCACATTTGCCGGAATCTATTATTGATCACTTGAGAAAATTTCAAATCAATTTACTTTTACCAACGGATGTTATAGGATTGAAACGAACTGTCGCAGAAAAAGCATATGCTATGAAAGATTATCCATTTTAATGAAGAATATTAAAGGAGCTTGAATTGAATAAAAAATCAGTCATTGTTGATGCTGTTCGATCCCCCATAGGGATAAAAAACGGCAATTTAGTAGGTATCCGCCCGGATGACCTTGCAGCTCAGATAGTTAAGGGGTTATTAGAACGGAACCCAAATGTAAAACCGGAACATGTGGAGGATTTGGTTGTTGGATGTGCTTTTCCTGAGGGACCACAGGGAATGATTATTGGTCGTTCCGTAGGAGTACTGGCAGGACTACCAATCGAAACTGCCGGGAAGGTAGTAAATCGGTTTTGTGGTTCTTCAATGGACGCATTGCATCAATTAAGTACATCCATTGAAAGTGGTGATATTGATGTGGGAATTGCTGTAGGAGTAGAAGATATGTTTTCTGTTCCAATGGGTGGATTTGCACCGGACTTCCATCCTGTATTAGCTGAACAGGAATTTTATATTGGTATGGGCGAAACAGCAGAAAACCTGGCTCAAGACGGTAATATTTCCCGGGAAGATCAAGAAGAGTTTGCCATTCATTCTCACAGGAAAGCACTTAGTGCATCAGAAAATGGAAATTATAAAAATGAATTAATTCCTGTTGATGTATACGGTGACCATACTGTTGAAAAAGATGAAGGACCCCGGGAGCCAGATATAGAAAAAATAAAAAGTTTACAAGCAGCTTTTATTGAAAATGGAACAATCACTGCCGCAACAAGCAGCCCGATTTCTATTGGTGCATCTGCTATTTTAATTACCAGCGATAATTACGCCAAACAAAATGGTATAAAAATTCGCGCTGAAGTTCTTTCCCGGGCTGTTGCAGGTGTAGAATGGACACATATGGGCAAGGGACCTCTTCCTGCTACCGAAAAGGCTTTGAAAAAAGCTGAGCTTACATTGGATGATATCAACGCTATCGAATTAAATGAAGCTTTTGCCGCCCAGTCCCTGTATGTCATCCGGGAAGGGGGCTGGGATATGGATAAAGTTAATTTCAATGGAGGAGCGATTGCCCTGGGGCATCCTCTGGGATGTTCTGGAACACGAATTATCACTACCCTCATCAACGTTCTGGAACAAAATGATTTATCCTACGGTCTTGCTACTATGTGTATCGGAAGCGGTCAAGGGATCGCAACGGTTATTCAACGACCATCATAAATAAGGTATTTATATGTCCGATAAAATTCAAAAAGTAGCTGTATTAGGGGCAGGGGTTATGGGTGCCCAGCTTTCCGGTCACTTGGCAAATGCTGGTATCCCATCTTTCTTATTTGATATTTCTCAAGACTTATCAGAACAGGGAAAAGCCAATCTCACCTCCTTGAAGCCTGCCCCTCTTTATAAACCAAAAAACATTGAACTTATAACACCGTGTTCTTATGATGATCACATAGATAAAATCTCGGAAGTAGACTGGGTCCTTGAAGCAGTAGCTGAAAAACTTGAGATTAAACATATTGTTTACAAAAACCTGCTTCCGCATCTGAAGGATTCCGCAATAATAACGTCTAATACGTCCGGAATCCCTCTAGAAGAACTCATTTCCGTTTTACCGGAAGAGGTTCAATCACGTTTTATGATTACTCATTTTTTCAACCCTCCAAGATATATGCGATTGTTAGAATTGGTTCGGGGTACAAACACATCGGATGAAGTGTACAATTCCATGGCTGAGTTTGGTGAAACTACTTTGGGAAAAGGAATCGTCCACGCGAAAGACACTCCTAATTTCATCGCAAATCGAATTGGGATTTACGGGATGATGCTCACGATGAAGCTGGCACAGGAAATGGGACTAACTGTGGAAGAAGTGGACAAGATTACAGGAACAATAGTAGGAAGACCAAAAAGCGCCACTTTCCGTACTGCAGATGTCGTAGGCTTAGACACGATGGCTCATGTAGCACAAACTTGCTATGATCTATGTGAACAAGATGAAGAACGTGACATTTTTCAATCTCCTGAGATTCTAAATAAGCTGATTGAAGAAGGACGTTTGGGAGCAAAAACAAAAGCAGGGTTTTATAAAAAAACTGAGAAAAAAGAAATTTTATCTTTGGATCTTCAAACCGGAGAATACAATCCTCAAAAGAAAGTTCGTTTTGACGGTTTTCGTTTAGCGAAAGACCACCAGGATACAGGAGAGAAAATTTCCGCGATGGC
>DTUJ01000047.1 GCA_012964235.1 Fidelibacterota bacterium | reverse complement strand
GGTATGGAGGTATGCAGGTAATCCAGACGGAAACCCTGACTTCTGAGGATTTTTTGCGATTTATATTAATTCTGTTTGCCATGCTCGCTCCAATCAAGACTTTGGGGGCGGTAAACATTACCATTCAAAACAGTTTAGCGGCTGCGGAACGTGTGTTCAACATTCTTGATTCAAAGCCGGATATAAATGATAAACCGGATGCAAAGGAAATTAAATCATTTTCTGAAGAAATCAGATTTGACAATGTTTCATTCGATTATGGTGAAGAATCAGCTCCTGTGTTAAAAAATGTATCTTTTTCAATTTCTAAAGGTTCTGTTGTTGCACTTGTAGGGGCTAGTGGATCAGGGAAATCCACCATTGCTGATTTAATTCCCCGGTTTTACGATACTACCTCAGGCTCGGTGAAGATTGACGGAGACGATATTAAGGAATTTAAATTATCAAGCCTCCGCAAGATGATGGGGATCGTCAGTCAGGATGTTACTTTATTCAATGATACTGTAAGAAATAACATTTCTTATGGACAGCCCGAACTAAAGGAAAGCAACATTATTTCTGCTGCAAAATCAGCAAATGCAATGGAATTTATAAAGTCTTTTCCTGAAGGATTGGACACTATCATTGGAGAAAGGGGGGTTACATTATCAGGAGGACAAAAACAGCGATTATCCATTGCCAGGGCAATAATCAAAAATCCTGCGGTTCTTATTTTGGATGAGGCGACTTCTTCATTGGATACTGAATCTGAAAAATTAGTCCAGCAAGCAATTGAACAGCTTATGAAAGACAGGACAGTTCTTGTGATAGCGCATCGGTTATCTACGGTGGTAAATGCAGATAAAATTGTCGTTCTTGAAAAAGGAAAAATTATTGAAAGAGGGAGTCATTCAGAACTGTTGAATATTAAAGGAAAATATTCAGAACTATACGCAGTTCAATTTCAGGGAAACTAATAATTTACTGAATGGACAAACCCACAATTGTTCTCATCACTGCCGTTTGGAAACGTCCGGAATTAACAGGACTAGTTCTTAACAGATTTAAAAATATTAAAGTTGAGTTATCAAACAAGATCAATTTAGCACTAATTACTGTCGGCTCTGAGGGTGATGTATCCCGAAGATTATGTGAAACAAGGTTTTTTTTATGTTGAATATGAAAATGTTCCTTTAAACCGTAAGTACAATGCAGCATGCAGGACCGCAAAACAGTTTGATCCTGATGCAGTATTTCGGATTGATTCAGACGATTGGATTACAGGGAACATATTTGATAGATACCTTGAAATATTAAAGAATGGAGTTGATGCGGTTGGACTTTCGGATATTTATTTTTTTGGGACAGGTTAATTCAAAATAAATTATTTCTTATACAATTTCCCCAACTGAGATAGAATTGCAAATTCCAAGCATTAAATTTATCGTATAGGTCAAATATGAAAATTATCTTTTATGCCCCATACAATATGAGTGAAAATCAAGAATTTTCACTTGATAGAGCACCGCGCATAAGGTGCTACAATATATACAAATATTTACGGAAGAAATGTGAAGTAGTTTTAGTCTGTGGGGATGCAAAAGAAAGAAAAAAGAAATATAAAATACTGTTAAAGAGCAATTTGAAGGGAATCGATGGATTTTATATGGAAAGACCAAATTGTTCTTTAAAATATTTTGATATTGATTTCCTTAAAAAAATCAATGAATACAAAGTTCCAATGAGCATGTTTTATCGTGATATTCATTGGAAATTCCCCGTTTTTTCAAAAACCGTGTATCAAAGAATAAAATTTAGGAGAAAGTTCAACAAATCGACCAAACAGTTTCAGTTCTATAAAAATTATTTTGATCACATTTATTCTCCGACAAAAGAATTCGCAGAATTCGCAAAACTTGACCCAAAATGTCTTCTTCCTCCTGCAGGAGAAATCACCAATTTAAGTAAAGAAAAAAATATTGGAATATTATTTTCCGGCTCACAAAAAAGTGGTTTTGACAAACTACTTATAGCAAATGAATTACTTTTAAAAAAGGGATATGACATCCCATTTTATATTATAATGCGAAATTTTAATTTCACCAAACCAAGCAATTTTAAAGTTTATCATGTGCTAACTGATAAAATTTTTAAAAAAGTACACATTGGTATAATTCCGTTAAATCCAACAGACTATTATAAGATGGCTTTTTCCCTGAAATTTATGCAGTATTTAAGCAATGGTTTGCCGGTAATTTGTCAACAACTGCCTGCCTTCGTAAGATTTAATGACCAATATAATGTTTGTAAATTTTTTGATGGAACATCGGAAGATTTAGCAAAAAAAATTGAATATTTAGTACAAAACAAAATAACAAGGATTGAGTTATCTAAAAATGCTATGGAAGCCATAAAAAATAGGGAAAATTGGCAACAACGTGTGGACACTATCATTAATGATTTATCCATAATTAATAAGGGGAAATGACGTGTTTTATTTCAAAAAAAAGCCTATTTATGATATAACATTTATATGTCAAAAAGGTAATAACCATTTCGCTCAACCTATTATCAAGTACCTAAAAAAACATATACGAGTTCAGGAAATGTATCCTAATTCATCTTTTGGATTTTGGAGAAATAATATAAAGGGAAAGATTATTTGGGTAGAGTGGGCAGGGGATATAGCAAAAGTATTGTCTTCAAAACCATTAAAAAATCAAAAACTTATTATCAGGATACATAGAGGTGAAATCGATACAAAATATATGAAAAAGATAAATTGGGAAAATGTGACAATGTTAGTTTTTATTAACAACAATCTTAATATACAATTTCAGTCAAAATTTGGGAATATTGTTCAAACTTTAACCATACCCAATGCGATTTCAACTAATGCCTATCCTATGCACAACACTCTTCAAAACTCTAAATCGATCATTGCATATAGCTATAGTTTTTTTCCTGTAAAAGGGTATATTGAACTCATTAAATTTTTTAATAAGTTATTTAAGATTGATTCTACATACTCTTTGACAATTATGGCACAAAACACTAATCAACCATCAGCAAAACGCAATTTAAAAGCTATGAAACTATTGATAAATGAATTACAATTATCTAATTCCATCAAAATAATTGAAAATACATTACTTTATTCTATAAAAAAAAATCGAGAACGAGTTGTAGAGGAATTATCGAAACATGGAATAATCATTAGTTTCAGTAAGATTGAAAGTTTTCATTATTCATTTGCAGAAGGATTATTAAGCGGACTACAAGGATTTTATAATATGTGGGACAATACTATGATAAAAGAATTCTGGGGATCTTGGGGTTACAATTCCGAATCTGAAATGTTAGAAAGTATTTTGAAATGGGAAAAGTTATCCCATGAAGAAAAAATGAATCAACTTCGAAAAAATCGTGACTATATCATTTCTAATTTTGATTCTGAAGTAATTGGGGGGAAATATCTCAAATTGTTTGAAGGAAATGATTAATTATAAAAGGAAACTGTCAGTCTTTATCCCTGTCCAGAACGTAGAGGACATAATTGAAGAATGCCTTGAATCCATAAAGTGGGCGGATGAGATATTTATAGTTGATGGATTCAGCACAGATAAGACCCTTGAGATCTGCCATAGATATTCCAATGTTAAAATTGTCCAGAATGAATATGAGAATTCAGGAGCACAAAGGTCATGGGGAATGCCACAGGTGTCTCACGATTGGGTGTTGATCATTGATTCGGATGAAAGGTGTAACAGGCAGCTAAAAATTGAGATTGAAAATATACTATCAAAAGAAAAAATCAATTTAGACGGATATTGGGTATCTATCAAGACAAAGTTCCTTGGGAAGTTGCAAAATCATGATAGAGCTCTAGGTCATTCAGGAATGAGACTGGTCCGAAAAAAAA
>DTUJ01000046.1 GCA_012964235.1 Fidelibacterota bacterium | reverse complement strand
TAATGCTATGTTATTTAGTGTCAATGTGTTCAGGTGATCTGGGAGTTGGAAGGTTGTTGATTTGTTGAGAAGCGCTGAGGATGATAAGCTAATCTCACCTTCGCCTGAGCTTCTGAGCCAGTAGCCATAGCCTGGATCAAGGAATTCTGCTTCGACATAGCTTCCGTCAAAACCGTAGATCGTACCGGGAACAATGAGTTCGTTTAAATCAATGATGGTGTTGATAGCTATAGATGTGGAAATACCAGAGATTAAATTCCATCCTTCATCGAGGGAAACGGTAATATTATCTATTGGTACACCAGAGAACGTACATTCATCCTCCTCCTCAAAGCGGAGCCAGTAGCCGGAGCCGATGGCCATCTCATCAGTAGAAATGTTTAGGTAACTACCGGTTTCAAACGAATAGAGTGAACCATCAATATATCCATCACAGGGAAAAGGAGTGGTATCAAGAGGAAGACCAACAAGGTTCCAGCCTTCATTATGAGGAAGAGTGATTTCCATGATAGACAGATTATTTGAATTCCCAGGTGAAGGACTCAAAAAATCCCAATCACTGCTTCCATCAGAAACCCTTCCATAGGAAATATCAGTTGATTGGGGGCCAAAGGTTATGGAATCCAAAAGTGTTATCCCATCAAAATCCACAAGAGCCAGAAATTCACCTCCAGAACTCAACTTAAAATTTGTATGAAATTCTCCCTGCTCCTGATCTTCATCACACCAGAAAAGAAGATGGCTTTGGGGCTGGATTACCATCTCCTCAGGGATTGTCCATTTTGTCAGGTTATCTGCATTATCTGTGAGAAACAAACCTTCTATATTAACTGATTCAATTCCAGCATTATATAGTTCCAGCCAATCATCAAATTCTCCTGCTTCATCCACATTTGTTGTATCATTGCTGGCGAGAATCTCATTGATGTATACCGCAATCCCAGGATTGTCATCCTCTAAAAAAACTGCGGTTACATTCAAATCTCCATCAAGAACGACGGTAATACCTTCCTCCGTTTCAGTTGAACCTGCCCAATGGGAAAAACTGTATCCCGGATTTGAAATGGCAGTGATTTCTATGGGTATGTCATTAAAATATTCACCTGTCCATGGATTTTCGGGAATGATCAGGCCCGAAACAGATACAGTTCCTCCATTCGACGGAACTGCAGAAACATTCAAATTTGAGGATTCATAAAGTCCAAAATAATTTCCTACATGATTGAAAACTATATCAGCTCTTAGAGCCCCGAATTCCTGTACATCAATAATATTTTGATTCCACTGACCAATATTCCCACCCCATCTACTAACATGATTTGGCATTTCTGGTGCAATATTGTCAACTATATCTGATATCTGATTTACTACGTAGCTTGGCTCAAAACGTGTGCTTAAATAGTAACAAAAATGGTTTATAAATTTTATTTGGAATTCTTCGTTTTCCATAAGGCTTCTGAATAAAAGTGTTGACCAGGGCGGATTGGGCCATCCTGGTCCATTATCATCTAATGCAAATAATAAAGTGTTATGATATACGTTTGAAGCCCAACCTGGAAATAGCCCAAAGCCAAAATCAGTGTCATAAAGAATCCATTTCCATTTTGCACCTTCAATGTGTGGTCTCCAAAACTTGATATTATTACCGGGCCAATCCGTGTTTCCCACATAAATTTGAATAATATTATAGTCGATGAAATTTTCAATATTTACCTGCTCTTCAACAATCAGATAATTGTCTGGATTTGAAAGATCATTATTTTCTACAAAATCAATCATATTTAAATAATCCTGATTATCTCCTTCAATAATTTCTGCATTAGCCTCAAGCTCATCCAATTCATCCGGGTCAACTCCAGGATTGTTGGAGGCTAAAAATTCCTCATTCACTTTTTCTCTTAAATTGTGTATGCCCCAATACTCTCCATTAATGTAAACTGCCGCAGGCCGATATTCTTGGTGCTCTACCCCAGTATTATCCATTAAACTGGTATGCATTCCATCTCTAAACATTGTTGCATTATCTTGCCCACTACCAAACCATTCATTACCAGAATTCCTTAAAACTATTGCCACAAATGAATCAATCTCTTTATCTGGAAAGACCTGATAATTAATCTCATTCGTTCCATAGCCCGGCCTTGCATAGATTGCCAAAGATTTTTGTGGGAATCCCCTGCTCCATCCACCAAATATTTTAACTCCTGCATCTAACCTGAATCCCAGTTCTCCATTCGGCTCAAATAATTCTACATGAATAGGTCTTTCCCAGTCTTCCCAAAAGTTTGCTCCAAAATAAGGAAAATCCCACTGAGCATTTGGACCCATAACATATATTCCATAATCCTCATCCCATAGGTTAAATGGATCCGAAGTAAGTGACACAACAGGAAGGGTTGACTCCTCACCAATTAAAAAGGAATGAGTAGTAACTTCACCTGGAAAACATTCAGAGTGAATCGCTGCTGCTCTCAAAACCATGGTTGTCGCGATAAAAATTGGTTCTGAATAAATGAATGAATCTTCTGATGGAATTGAACCATCAAGGGTGTAATAAATTTGATGAGTATCTGAGTTTATTGATAAGGATATGATAACTGGGCCAGAATAAAACCCTCCCTGATGAGAAACTTGAGGAGTTTCGCAAAATTCACTAAATCCTTCCGTATCATTCGGTGCCTGCGGTGTTGGTTCAGGGAAAAATAACCAGGTGTCACTACCGTCAGGCTGGCGCCCGTATGAAATATCTGTCGGGATTGCCGTTGAATCAACCACATCCATAAGCTCACCGGAAGGATGCGTTAATAAAACAGGTTCCCCCTCTGATTTAATTTTAAAATTAGTATGAAGATTGGTTAATGAAAAATTAAGGATATCAGGAGTCCCTGAAGGATTATCAGGAGCCTGGACCATCCCAAGGGTGAAAAAGGGAATCAGACTCATATCTGAAGAAGTTATATTATAATTATGCACCTGGATCGCCAAAACATTTTCCCCATTTGTCAAAAGACCGGATTCGGGATCTATTTCGTATCGTTCAGGAAAACCGCCATTATATATCTCTGCCTCCCGCCATTCATAGGCACCTTCATCATAGTTGGGTACAACCCCAGGAGTTCCGATATTTGCACGGGCGATCTCATCACCATTCAAATAAGCAACAAACGCATCATCATAGTCCACATGAAACACGAGGGCTGCAATATTATCAACGGATTCAACCTGGAACGTTTTCCTTACAAAGACAGACATGACCTGGGGAACTTCTGTAGCATCGTCACCGTCACCGTAACCAAATCCGCTGGGACCGTTTAACCAGCCAGAGTCATCAAATGACAATTCCCGCCAGCTGGAAGGTGGGTTTGTATAGCCGATGAAGTAATTCCAGTCGTCGCCCCAGTTAATAACGGTTTCCCAATGCTGTACATTTGAACTTTCATCTTCTCCTGATGCGAAAACAAGTAAATAGCTTTCAGAATCAATAGTCACGCCTGGAAATACCCATTTGAAAGGTTCCTCAGGATCATCAGAAACGCCATACCCTTCCAGGTTTATTTGTGCTGTGGTGCCATTGTAGAATTCAATCCAATCAGGAGTATTCCCCTCTTCATCATATAAAACGGTACTATTACTGGATACAATTTCATTGATATAAATAGTCTGCCCGGGAATCATTGCGAACAGGAATATCATGCATAATAGGAGCTTCAAAGAGTTATTTTCCACTTTTATTTTTTCAATTTTTTGAAGTAGGAATTCTATAAAAAAAATGGCGAATTTATTCCATAGTCAATAGAATAACGGTTTCTCCTTAGAAATTACCTACACAAAATAGAATACTAATTTCAAATATTTTAAGAGAGTATAAATATTTCATTTATTTTACCCAACTAATTTTAGCTCAG
>DTUJ01000045.1 GCA_012964235.1 Fidelibacterota bacterium | reverse complement strand
GAAATATCATAATCAAAATTTGATTCACGATAAGCTAATCCCGAATTATCTATAATAATTGTCCCATCCTGGTAAGCACGAATCCAATAACCATTTCCAGGATTAAAAACGTCAGTATTGATGTAGCCGTTCTCAAAAGTATAGGCTGTATTTGGAATTATAATTTCCTCCGGATCAATGAAATTTGCAATGGAAGTTACTTCTGAAATTCCTGAGATTAAGTTCCATCCTTCATTTAATTCGATCTCAATTTCTGATATTACATAGCCTTCCAGTTGGGTTACTCCTGAATTATAAAGCCGTACCCAGTAGCCGATGCCAGCTTCCAAATCTTCAGCCAGGTTATAGCCCATATTAAAATTGTATAAAGTATTTTCAACTGCTTCAGGAAACAGGATTTGATAATTAGGATTTTCAACCTCTAAAGGCAGGCCAACCATATTCCAACCTTCATTGAAAGAAATATCAACCTGGCTAAATTGACCCGCAGTAATATAGGCTTCCTTGGTTATAGTTAATTCTTCATTTTGATAATTCACTGTTAAAGATACGTTATAAGTCCCGCTTAATTCATATAGCCATTCCGGATCCTGTTCCCCACTATCAGTAATTTGGTCGCCATCTAAATCCCAGGACCACAAAACAGGATCCCCGGTGGAAAAATCTGTAAACCGGACCAGTAGAGGAACATCTCCCTCAGTTATATCGGCACTAAAATCAACCGTGTTTCCCGTTTCCATAGCAGTAAACGTTACAGGAGCCGACCAATCTGACCATAAAAGATTTTGATCTCTATACCTGATACGCCATTCATAAAGCTGTGAAGATTGCAAAGCTCCTTCAGGAATCTGGTATCGTTGTAAATCAATTCCTGCATTCAGATCAATAGGTACATAGTTTGGGGGTCCCGTATCATAATAAACATTTTCCCAGTCACGCTTTGAATCAATTATGAGCTGAGACCAGGCATCTCCTGCCTCTTTCAATTGAAACTGAGAACTCATGATATCAATTTCTCCGGTATATGGAGATGCCACAAGCCGTCCGTCAATATCTCCATTCCCGGCATTAGGATATAATCCTAAGGGTGTTTCAGGTGGTGATGCGTTGCGGTCACGAAACCATGAATCAAATTCTTCATTATCCATCTGAACATCCGAATTTCCAAGGCTGTATGCTGTCGCAGTATAGCTGTCATTCTCGCAATCCACATCAATCACGGTATAACCGTGATAATCATGGGACCTGTGGATCTCAGGATAATCCACCTGATTTGAGTACATTCTCCAGCGGTCCAGGTAGCCTCCGCCCCCGCCAAAACACATGATGCGCAGGTTCCCTTCCATAGTGGCTCCTCGTTCATATGCATGGGTATGACCGTAAGAAAGCTGTTCCACTTTCTCATGTGAAGCTAAGAGAGGAATGACCTGATTTTGAACCCACCAAGTATTTCCATCAGGCCATGTTTCACTATGGCCAGGATGGTGTAAAGAAGCAAAAATAAATTTTACAGCATCATCATTCTGGGCAGTTTCAAGAAGATCCTCCAGCCAATTTAACTGAGTATTTCCCTGAACATTACTATTCAAACCAATGAATAAAACCGGACCAATAAAAAATGAAAAATACTTTTCTCCTTCAGTACCACCAAAATCTTCATACTTCAAATAATGGTAGAATTCCGGTGCTTCCATTTCATGATTTCCAGCTACTGTCATATACGGAAGGTGATCACTCACCTGGGCAATGGGGTTAAAAAACATGTTTGTATATTGACCTACACTGTAACCATTATCAACAATATCACCGGAAAGCATGGCTAAATGGACCTCCTGGTAATAATCTGTGCCATAGCGTTCTTCAAATGTCTCCTTCATTGCTCCCACTACGGAGCTATGAACAGAAGGATAAGTTTGAGAATCACTGTAAATAGCAAACCTCACATGACTTAATGTATCCGAATAAGGATGGTGGGTCTGAAATAATCTTATTGAGGATTCGGAAGAATCAGAAATCACTTTATAATAATAATCTGTATCCGGTAACAGGTTTTCCATTTTTACCCAATGCCAAATTAATGATTCGCTAAATGTATGATAACTTCCAGTGGAAATTTGTCCCAGTTCTTCAGTGAGCCCGTATTCAACCTTTGATTCGGTAGAACCATCGCTGTGCCAACAAATATAAATTGAATTTGGCGTTGGTGTTTGAAGGAACGGAGTCATGTATGTTGATGGAGGGCTCTCAAATTCATGCCCGTACCCTCCCATAGATTCAATCTCTTCGGCAGATAAATCCCGATCAAATAATCCCAGCATCGCCACATCTAAAGGATTGTCATCACCATCATTATCAGCAAAAAAGAGTACCTGGTTCGCATCATTTGCCGGGTAAAGTGAAAACCTTCCATCAAATCCCTGGGGACCTCCATTGTGCAGCAATTGTCCATCCAAATAATAATCATAATGTACCCCAAGATTGACAGAAATTACCAGACGGTACCATTCTCCCGGGATCAGCGAATAAAGGGAATATCCAGTATCGCTAACTCCAACTTGACCTTCAGGATTCACAAAAGCATCACCATCATTGCTGTTAGGCCAATTGGTCTGATATATGGTATACCATTGACCTACTAGTGGAATTTTTATATCCATAACAATGGTAAAAATATTCACCCAGTCAGGATTACTGTAATAGCCATTGGCTTCAATATCGTGATAACAACGATAAAAACTTCCCACACCGATATTAACGGCGCCATCCCCTTCTTCAGGACCCTCTGCTGGAGCATGAGTCCCAACCAGGCTGAGGTCATTTCCCACAGATGCACCAACTAAATTATTAGGATTATCAAATGTCCAGTACCCCACCAATCCGCTGGGAAACCCGGAATATACCAATTCAGCATTCAGAACATTTTCACCCTCCATAATTTCAATTTCTTCTTGGTAAAAATCCAGGTAACTGTCTTTAGAAATGGTTACATCATAAGTGCCTGACCATATTTCAGACTGTTCATAAAACCCATTAGAATCCGTCGTAGTTGAAATTGCACCAAAAACCACTTCAGCATTGGAAATAGGCTCTTGTGTTTCCTGGTCAATAACTATCCCGGAAACAGAAGCATCAGGCTCTATCTGGTAAAACCGAATAGCTAAACTCTCTTGGGGATAGGATCCCGGATTATTATCAAAAGATGCCATGAGCCCCGCAATACCATTACTGTTCTCAATCCCGATTGTTTCACCACCAATATGAATCCCATTATTCAATTCAAGATATTGCAGAATAATCTCATTATCATCAGTGAGAATAACCTCAGCAGAAATGGTTCCGTTTCCACCGTATTCGCGAACATCAACAAAGGAACACACCCAGGAAGAGCCTACAGTGCCATATTCGATGGTCCCACCGGATGAAGGATCAAGGTCATCCCAAAATAAAGCGATAATGTTGTTTGGAGATCCCTGGTCAGGGATTACGGTATTATTATAAACGATACTGCCATTCCCAAATGAAATTGAGCCGTTGGAATTGATATAAACCTGAGAGTAAGTCTCACCATAAAATGTAAAATCGAAGGGGAGTTGAATGGGGCCGCTATAATCATCATCACCCATATCGGTAATAGTTTCGCCATCAGGAAAAAGATAAAAAAACTCAGGACCATCAGGTTCATGGCTATCCTGAAATACATAACCAAAAGAATCCGGTCCGCCTGAATGGCGCATCTCCCGGGGCACCCACCCGGGATGAGGATTGTGTTCACCTTTTACAGGATGATCAAGATGCTTTTCATGTTCCGGACCTAGATAATTATGCGCTGATAAGCCGGTAAATCCGATTAGGATTACAATCCAAAATAATTTATTAGATAATTTCACATAAGAATATATAGATATTTACTTCAACAGCACCATCTTCCTGGTCTG
>DTUJ01000044.1 GCA_012964235.1 Fidelibacterota bacterium | reverse complement strand
CAGAAAATAATGCCGTGTTTTTCCAGGTCTTTCTTAAATGTTGTGACAACAGACACGCTGTCAAATACAGCATCCACCGCAACACCTGCTAACATTTTCTGTTCTTCCAGTGGAATTCCTAATTTGTTATAGGTCTCCAGTAATTCCGGATCAACCTCATCCAGACTTTTTAATTCTTTTTTCTCTTTAGGGGCAGAATAGTAACTAATTGACTGATAATCAATAGATGGATATGTGATATTTGCCCAGGAAGGGTTTTTCATTTTTTTCCAGTTTTTGTATGCTTTCAATCTCCAGTCTTTGAGCCAGTCCGGTTCCCCTTTCTTTGCGGAAATAACCCGTATTACATCTTCATTCAACCCCGGGGGAATTGTGTCCTGCTCAATATCCGTGACAAATCCATATTTGTAATCCTGGCTGATGGCTTCATCAATTATAGTATTTTCTTTTTTCAATGTGTCCTTCATTTCATTTATATCAAATTTCTTGCATTATTTTAAATCCCGGTAATCTCTGATAATGTCAAATTATCAAACATCGATATAATAGCATCATTTACACGGCTGATGGGTTTACGGATATTACAAATATCAAGCTGTACACAGTTTGTATCGATGGAACAATCCATAATTCCGATCGGCCCTTCCAAAATTTTAATTAATGCTGTCAAATTCATCTCATCCAGTGATTTTTTCAATCTATATCCTCCATGGGCACCTTGAATAGCTTCCAGAATATCATGTTTTGCTAATTCCTGGAGTATTTTAGCCAGTAGCTGCAGAGGAATCCGATGGGTTTCAGCGATTTCCTTAGTGCTTACAATTTTTTCTGTAGCTTGTCCCTGGATGTGCGTCAGGGCAATAAGAGCATATTCTAATTTACGGGTTAATTTAAGCATATCCGATTATTTTAGTCGTATTTAATATAATGGGAAAAAATATATAATACAAGTGACAATTTGTATGGTTTCATACATTACTCAGGCTTAAAAAATAGCCTTCAGCTGAAGGCTATTTAATGAAAGCAGATTTATACCGGTTTACAGCCCGTTTCCAGACTTCTACCTCCATTCAAAGATACGATCTTACATAGTTTTTAGCATTGCTTCCACTTCATCACAGGTATTGCGCACGCCGGCCACCGATTTTGCCAGCGCTTCTTTTTCTGCGGAATTCAAATCAGCTTCGATAACTTTGGCCACGCCGTCTTTGTTCAGTATTGCCGGTACTCCAACGAACAAACCGTTTACCCCGTATTCGCCTTCCAGCAATGCGCAGGTGGCAATGATCTTGTTTTTGTCGTAAATGATCGCTTCGGCCATATCCAATGCTGCCCAGGCAGGAGACACGAAGGCGGAACCAATGCCCATTAAACCGACAACTTCGCCGCCGGCTTTACGGGTGCGGGTTTCGATTGCCTCCAAAGCTTCCTTGGATACGAATTTCTCCACCGGCATACCGCCGACGCGGCAGCATGACCGGATTGGAACCATATTGTCGCCGTGTCCGCCTAAAACAAGGGCTTCAACGTTTTCCACCGATACCCCGGCTTCCTGAGCCACGAAATATCGGTAGCGGCCGCTGTCTAACTGACCGGCCATACCCATCAATTTATTTTTCGGGGGTTGCAAAATCTTATACAGCGTATAAACTATAGCATCCAGCGGATTCGCGATCGAAATAATGGTCGCATCCGGACAATACTTTTGAATGCCTTCAGCCACTGACTTGGTGATCTTGATGTTGGTCTGCAAAAGTTCTTCGCGGGTGGGAATCGTACCGTCAGGGCGCTTGGTCCGCGGAACGCCAGCCGTATTGATCACGATTTCCGAACCTTCCAGGACGTTGAATTCTTTCCCGGCGTCGTAATGAATATCGGTGGAAATGGTCGGTGCCCCTTCCGCAATATCCAGCGCCTTGCCTTTGGCTAAATCCGGAGGTTTTATATCCATGAAACCGATCCTCTTGGCCAAACGTCTTTTCGCCGCTTCGGCAAAGAGAACGCCGCCGATATTTCCCCCGCCAATCAAACCAAGCTTGTTTATGGTCATGGTATTTCTCCTTTTATAATTTTGTACGTTGTTCCTGTGTGAAAAATCAATCACACATTAGTTTTTAGTGCATTATCTGAGTGAATTCAGATAATGCAAGTTGACCTGCATTGGTCTACTGTCATTGAATATTTTCTTTAACCCATTTTGTACTCACTGACTTTGGCCGTGTAAGCGGTGTCCCTAGGGCTCTGTTTAGGACTAATTGCGATAACATTCCCATGGTTCGAGATACGGAGAACAGTACGGTATAGTATTGGAATTCCGTAAGACCGTAATGATAAAGCAATGCCCCTGAGCCGGCATCAACATTGGGCCAGAAGTTTGCAATCGGAGCTTTGCCTGCATCAACCCGTTCTTTTGAAAAAGCCTTAAGTACTTTCGGTACTATGTTGAACACACGGTCTACAGTCATGAATACGGGATCGTCCGCCAGATACTGTTTTCCGAACTCATTGAAACCGGTAAAACGCGGATCGGTTACCCGCAATACAGCATGGCCATATCCGGGAATTACTTTCCCAGCCCGGAGAGTCTCGAACGCCATTTCTTCTATCTGTTCTTCGGATGGAGTTCCTCCAAATTTGTCCATGACTTCCAGCACCCATCCCAGGCATTCCTGGTTCGCTAAGCCATGAAGCGGTCCAGATAATCCATTCAGTCCTGCAGACACTGAATAGAACGCATCCGAAAGCGCTGACCCAACAGTATGGCAGGTGTTTGCACTCACATTACCACCCTCATGATCACAATGGAACATGAGGTAGAGCCTTATAAGTCTGGTAAAGTTACCTGTCGGATCGTTGATTCCAAGCATTTTTGCGTAATTAGCTCCCCAGTCCAAACTCTTATCGTACGGGACGGGATCGCCTTTTTTATACCGAATACGGTACATTCCAGCTGCCATACCCGGCAATACACCAAGCAATCTCAGTGCATCTTCAAGCATGGGTTCCCAGTACTCAGTTTTCCGCATACCTTCAGTATATCTTCTCCGGTATTCAGATTCCCTTTCCATGACAAGTATCCCGGTATCCAACATGCACATTGGATGTGAATCTTCAGGCATCGCTTTCAGAACATCCCATACGTAACCAGGGACTTCACTTCGGTCTGCCAAGTCTTTCTGAAGGACGGCTGTGGCTTCTTTATCAGGTTTTTCACCAGTGAGCAACAAATAAAACACTTCTTCAGGCCATAATTCCTTGATTGTTAAAAGCGGATGACCACGAATAATCAACCCTTTATTCGGTTCAACAACGGAAGTGTCACAGATCATACCCTTAATACCACGCATTCCACCGAAAGCCTGAGCGACAGTTACATCAGCAATCTTCTTTTTTCCGTAGGTAGAGAGAACTTCCTTTTTTTCTTCCCTCCAGGTCGGAATCATTTCTTTCAGCTTATCCTGTAACTTCATTGTTATTTTCCTCTTCTATTCTTGTAATTTGAGTGCCCGTACATTGCAAACAAACGTCAACTTTAATATCGTCGGGATTTGAAATAAAATGAAATCTATTTTGGCATTATCTTTTTTATTCTGTGTACAGTGTTGCTGTTGCATGTTGAGAAGGCTCGTTCTATTGGGACTTTCTTGTTAATGGTATAAGTAATGGTTATAGAATGAAAGGCACATTTAATTGATAGTAATAGTTTTTTTTTCTAAACATACTGTCACTGAATTTACTCTGTTTTCTCCTTCATTCGAAACTACGAAAGTGATAATTGATAAGTAATACAATAAACTGGGAGGAGATTTTTTTCTGTATCATGGCAATTCAAATACGATTTGTCATATTCAAATATGCAATGTAGTTATAATAAAAAAATCCCTAGTAAAAGGACCTTTCTATGGAATTGCGCAGAACGGGATCCTGCGAATCAGGAACTAAACAGGAGTTCCCAGCCAGATTCCGATGCAGAAGAG
>DTUJ01000043.1:15836-18440 GCA_012964235.1 Fidelibacterota bacterium | reverse complement strand
GCTACTCCCTTAAAGTTTCCTCCCAAAATGGAACTGGATTCTGTAATTTCACCTGCAGGGTACAAGGAAATTGTGGATTTATAATACGGAGTGGCTAGCACCGAGTAAATAATTCCAATTGTTGTAAAAAGGCCTGTTACTTTAAAAATGAACCATTTTCTCTGAATCAATGTATGCCAGATAGCAACCAGATCAATTTCATCACTTTCAGTTATAAGATGTTTTGGACTCTTTTCCGATACGATTTTTTTATCCGTACCTAATAAACCATATTTTTTAAAATCAGCAATACGATTCCGGAGAGTTTTCTCCGACAGACTGTTTTTCTCGGCAACCTGCCTGCGAATTTCTGGATTTGATACTACCTCAGGATGTTTTCTGATGAGTTCTAATATCTTTTCTTCGTGGGGAGTTAAATCCACTATGTTATTATGCTCCCGCTGCCAAAAAGGCTAAATAAATTGTAAAAACAGCAGACACCAACTCTAATAAAGATAATTTACCAAAAAACATACTCATCCTCGTTTGCGGGACAACAAGTATATCACCTCTTTGAACAGTAATAGATTGTCCCACTTCTATACTCCCATTTATATGATAAATAGTAACCTTCTTGGAATCTCCATCAACTAAATTTCCACCAGCAATTCCTATATAGTCCGCTGCCTTAAATCCAGGGGAGAATTTGTATTTTCCAGGCACCTTGACAAATCCATTAACCATTACAGCTTTTTCCTCAGAAAAATCGATTATATCTCCTGGCTTAAGTATTGTGGAAGAAAATATTTTAGGAGAAACAACTATCACTTCTTTTACATCATTGTTTTCCCGTGTTATTAAAATGTTTGAAATATCTGCATTCTGTTCCAACTTAATTTTTCGTTGAAGTAAATTCTGTAGAGTCTCTCCTTTTTGAATAATATCATATCCCTTACCTTTTATAGCTCCTCTAAGGATAATACCCTCATCCTCAATATTACCAAATGGTACATAAATTTTATCTCCTTCAATGAATTGTGGATTCGCATCTAAATCTCCGTTGATAACAAAATTTGTATAGTTTACATATCTTTTCTCACCAGAGGGACTTTGGATTTCTATATCATGTTCTTTGGCTAATTGGTGAAACCCCCCCACCACATTTATAATATCTCCTAAACGACTCACTGGATTAATATTGACGAATCCAGGAGAATTTACAGCTCCAGAGATTTGAATTTTAAATCGTCTCAAACTCCTGAGGGATATATTAATTTTTGCATTGTTATATTTTTCAAGACACATTTTTTTTATTTTTTCAATAGCAACATTTAAAGATAATTTATCAACAAAGATAACACCAACAGCAGGGATCAAAATTTCCCCTGTTGGGGTAATTGTTAGGAGTAATGATACAATCCCATCACTGGAAAGCATATTAAATGAAAATTTGTCGCCCGGGCCGACAATATATTTCCCAGGATCTATCGTTCCTTCTAAATAAATATCAGTATTACGATCTATAAAATCTCCTGTGTTATTTTCGATTGTTACTGGGGAAGAGGTTATTCTTTTATAGGAACTAACATCAGGGATTTGGCCTTTGAGAGAAAATGCTGAAAGCAAAAAAACCAGCATTATAACTTGTAGTTTAGATTTCTTGTTCATATTCATATTTTTCTGAGTTCGCCCGGGCAATTTGACATCGAAAAATGATTGTAGAAGTTATTATATAGAAAAGAGATGTGTCAAGATTTAGAAAAAATACTTTTTTATCCAGGGGAAACCCTATAACGATATGAATCCTTTTTCAAATAATCTGTAATTTTTTCCCAATCTTTTTAAAGCCCTCAATTGCCCGGGATAAGTGTTCCCTTTCATGGGCTGCGGAAATTTGCACTCGAATCCGTGCTTCTCCTTTAGGAACCACTGGGTAAAAGAACCCAATCACGTAAATGCCTTCTGAAAGAAGATATTTTGCCATTTTTTGAGCAACACTAGCATCATAAAGCATTACCGGTACAATGGGGTGTATCCCTTCTATAATATCAAAGCCAGCTTCTGTCATTCCGGCACGAAAGAAATGAGTATTTTCTTCCAGTTTATCCCGCAGATCAGTGGTTGCAGAAAGTTTTTCAAAAACCTTTTTCCCGGCAGCAACAATTGACGGCGCTAACGTGTTAGAAAACAAGTATGGACGGGATCTTTGCCGTAGTAAATCAATAATTTCTTTCCTGCCGGTAGTAAAACCTCCCGATGCCCCCCCAAGGGCTTTTCCTAAGGTTGATGTGATTATATCAATTTTGTTCAACACACCATTATATTCACCGGAACCCCGACCAGTCTTTCCTACAAATCCTGTGGCATGGGAATCATCCACCATAACCATGGCATCATACTTTTCTGCCAATGACACAATTTTATCTAATTTAGCGATGGTTCCATCCATGGAAAAGACCCCATCCGTTGCAATAAGCCTAAGACGTGCATTTTGAGCCTCCTTCAACTTTTCTTCTAAGTCCACCATATCACTGTTCGCGTATCTGTATCGCTGAGCTTTACAAAGACGAATGCCGTCAATGATCGATGCATGGTTCAGTGTATCACTTATAACAGCATCTTCTG
>DTUJ01000043.1:0-15736 GCA_012964235.1 Fidelibacterota bacterium | reverse complement strand
CATTTTATACCACGTTTCGAACATTTCTCTACCATAAATCCCCTTGATATGAAGACCTTTAAAAATAATATCGTCCCAATTAATTTGCGTGGATTTTGGAAGAATCCCGAGCAAAGCAATTCGTCCACCGTGATACATATTTTGAAGCATATCATTGAACGCACCCGGAGCACCTGACATTTCCAACCCGATATCAAATCCATTTGACATTCCCAGTTCTTTGATCGCATCTTTAATACCATCATGGGTGACATTCAGCGCCATAGATGCTCCCATTTTTTTCGCCAGCTTCAAGCGGTAGTCATTCACATCTGTAATCACTACATGACGGGCACCTACAAAATTGCAAATTGCGACTGCCATAATTCCAATCGGGCCTGCTCCTGTAATGAGCACATCTTCTGCGACCATTTCGAAAGAAAGAGCAGTATGTGTTGCATTACCAAACGGGTCAAAACAGGCAGCAATATCTGATGAAATATCTGGATGGAGAGGCCACACATTTCGTTCCGGTATAACAAGATATTCTGCAAAAGCACCGTTTCTATTGATTCCGATTCCGACAGTCTTATGGCACAGGTGTCGTTTCCCTGCCCGACAATTCCGGCAGTTTCCGCAGGTAATATGTCCTTCGCCAGATACCCGATCTCCTTTTTTGTAATGGGTTACCCCGGGACCAATTGCCTGAACAACTCCCGAAAATTCATGTCCGGTAACCAATGGAGTTTTAATGGTTCTCTCTGCCCATTCATTCCATTGATAAATGTGGAGATCTGTTCCACAAATAGCAGTCTTTTGAATCCGGATTAATACATCGTTTGTATCAACTTCTGGAATTGGGACATCTTCTAACCAAATACCCTTTTCAGGACTTTTTTTAATCAGTGCTTTCATTAAAATGGAAATTAATTTTTTGGACAACCTCTATAAAGAATTTACTTCTGCCCTGACTAGTGTACAAATAAATCAATATGATTCCTTCTAGTGGAATGATTTGGAGGATGCATCTTGTTTTCACAACTGTCTTTCCAGTAAATTTCGACTCATTTTTCAAACAAATTTTATGTCACATATTTTTTCCCTAGTCAATCAAAAAGGAGGGGTGGGTAAAACCACGTCCGCGGTGAATATTGCTGTTGGTTTAGCAGTAACGGAATGTAAGACTCTTCTCATAGACTTAGATCCCCAATGTAATTCAACCATGGGAATCGCTAATCTTACCAAGGATATATCTGCGACTATATATGATGTATTAATTCGGGGAACTTCAATTAATAAAGCTATTACACATACAGAAATTGAATACCTTGATTTAATCTCTTCCACCAATGATTTAGTCGGTGCGGAAGTTGAACTTGTGAGTATCATGGCAAGAGAATATCAACTCCAATCGTTTTTGAAAAAATTGCAAAACAAATATGATTATATTATCATCGACTGTCCACCATCACTCGGATTGCTTACCATCAATGCACTGGCAGCTTCTGATTCAATCATCATCCCTATTCAGTGCGAATATTATGCTCTGGAAGGTCTCGGCCAACTCCTAAATACCATTCGACTCATTCAGAAACATATCAATCCAAACTTGGTTATTACTGGTGTTCTTTTAACAATGTACGATAGGCGGCTAAACCTCTCTAAAGAAGTAACTGAGGAAGTAAAAAGTTATTTTGAAGACAAATTGTTTGAGACAGTGATTCATCGTAACGTCCGCCTTGGTGAAGCTCCCAGTTTTGGGAAACCTGCTCTTCTGTATGATGCGAATTCAACGGGAGCCAGAAATTATATGAATTTAATTGAGGAGATCCTGGAACGTGTCAAATAAACGATTGGGAAAAGGTTTAAAAGCCCTGATTCAACCGTATAGCGCCGAAAAGATCCCGGAACACCATGGAGTGGATAAAATCTCCATTCGTTCCATCAAACCTAATCCCTATCAACCAAGGCAGAAATTTGACAAAACTTCGCTGGAAGAACTCACAGCATCTATTAAGGAAAAGGGGATCCTGACTCCAATCACAGTACGAAAAGTAGGTAATCAGTTTATTCTCATCGCAGGCGAAAGAAGGTTGCGCGCCTCCAAAAAATCCGGACTGAAAAAAATCCCGGCTTATATTATTAATGTGGCCGATGATGCAGAGATGGTCGAGATGGCACTGATTGAAAATATTCAAAGAGAAAACCTTAACCCAATTGAAGAAGCAGAAGCATACAACTATTTAAACAATAGATTCAATTTGTCCCAAAAGAAAATTGCAAAATCGGTAGGAAAGAAACGAGTGACCATTTCCAATTCCTTACGGCTCTTAACCCTACCTAGAGAGATCAAAGAGAGCATTCGAAATGGGAGACTGTCTGCCGGACATGGCCGTGCAATTTTAATGATGAAAACACATAATTCAATGATTGGACTTTGGAAGAAAATTATCAAGGGGAAAATGAGCGTACGCGCTGCAGAAGATTGGGCTAAAGAGAGAACTTTAAAAAAACTAGAGTTGAAAAAAAAGGTTATTAGAAAAGTAAGTCCTCAAATCAAAAGACTTGAGGATGAGTTGATATCAATTTTGGGTACCAAGGTTCGAATAATTTACAAGAAAGGAAGCGGTTCCATTGAGGTCAGCTATTTTTCAGATGATGATCTGGAAAGGATCACTGAAATGATTCGTTCCCTCGAATAGATGAGTCCATCGAAATTTACAGTCATTCTTATCCCGGATAGTGATGATCGGAATCGGCAGTTTTCTGTCCGATATGTTTGGCTTTGGTCTTTGGTTCTCTTGGTTGTATTAATCATCATTGGAGTGATTGGATTTGGAATTTATTCAGTGCCAAAACTAAAAGATTATCAAGCCATGCAAGAAAAATATGATAAAACAGTGACAGAACGGGTAACTGTAATGAATCTCATGGATGATCTTCAACGAATAAAATATATGGATAGACAAATCCGCAAATCCCTGGGCACTGATCTTGCTTTGAATCAAAAAACAACAGATACTGAAGAAATGTCTCAAAATATCCATCTGGATAACAGCGAAAACCTTCCTTTTAGTTATGTGGAAAATGTTCCCTCCCAGATACCAGTCGAAGGTTTTGTCACTCAACGAATGAATACGTCAGCATTTTCCCTAGATCAAAATCATTATGGAATTGACATAGCTGCAGTGGAGGGGGAACCAGTCTTAGCTTCAGCTTCCGGATTTGTTGTATTTTCAGACTGGACCTACGACTTGGGGAATGTAGTAATTCTTTACCACGGAGATGGTTATTTTACCCACTATGGCCATCACCAAAATAATATAAAAAAACAAAGGGATTTTGTGAAACGGGGAGATGTTATTGCTCTGGTTGGCAGTACAGGAATCACGACTGGACCTCACCTGCATTTTGAGATTTGGAAAGAAGGAAAAGTCTTGGATCCTCTGGAATTTTTCCCGGGTTACACTAAAACTGACGTAAGTCCTCAGTACCATGAACAAAATTAACTTTAAAAATATCCATTCCATGATTGGTGCTGATGCAATTATTCATGGGAATATAGAACTAAGCGGCGGGTTGATTGTTTACGGAAAGATTTTTGGAACCATTACAACAGAAGGACCAATTCGTGTAGCAAAAAATGGAAGCGTATTGGGCGACATCATTGCTAGTGATATTTATATCGGAGGAAAGGTAGAAGGAAATGTGATTGTTAAAGACAGAGCTGTTCTTGGAGGTCTCTCAACTCTGTTTGGAGATTTGACTTATAAACACCTTTTGATCGAGGAAGGGGCACAGTTTAAGGGAAAATGCGAATTAGTTAGTTCAGTGAGTGATAGTATAGAAGATTAGGATTAGGAGAAAGGATTAGGAATAATATCGCATCTTTATTTCCCCTCTCTTGCCATTGACTCTACTGAAAGAAACCATAATAATTCGATGAAATCTGATCAGAATAATTCTTGGAGCAATTCTTTCCGTTATATGCAAAAAATCCTTAGGGAAAGCGGTCCTGCAGCCGCTGCTTCCTATTCTCTGATAGGAGCAATCTTATTATTAGGGGGTCTTGGATATTTCTTGGATAAATATCTGAATACCAGACCGTGGTTACTTTTGGTAGGACTTTTCCTGGGTCTTGCAGTGGGATTTTACGAATTAATAAAGGTAGTTTTTGGCTCTCCAAAGAAATGAAGTTTATCATTTATCTGTCCTTTTTTTCCTTAGGATCTTGGGGACTCGCTGCAGGATTTTTCTTCCCAGATTTTCGTTGGGAAATGTTTCTGGGGATGATCGCACCATTAGCAGTTGGTGTATGTACAATTATCTATATTACATCTATATATACAAAAACACCTGAAAGGACGACTAATGCTATGACAAAAGCTTTTATGGTCAAAATAATATTTTATGGGACATATTTTATATATATTTTCACTTTTTACACTTTCAATCCAGTGCCTTTTGTAATTAGTTTTGTATGTTTTTTTATAACGCTTCACATGAGTGAGGCATTATTTTTTAAATCCATTTTTAAGTAGGTAAAAATTACATCATCAAATGAGTACAGCTGCTGAGCAGAGCCACACCGCTGGTGGAAGTGTATTAGACCAAGTTGGTGAAAACATTATCCGCCATGTTTCTAACAGTTCATTAGATCATCCACTCATACAATTACCAAATATTTGGGGCATTGATCTGTCGGTGTCCAAGCATGTGCTCATGCTATGGATCGTTGCTGTTTTAGTTGCTTGTTCAGTTATAATACCTATTAGAAAATATTTACAACAAGATAAACCTCAACCAAAGGGGTGGATGAATGTAATAGAGGCAGTTGTAAAGTTCATTCGTGATTCAATTGTTAAACCAAATATAGGTCCCAAGTTTACTGACACATGGGCACCCATGATACTGACATTCTTTTTCTTTATCCTCTTTGCAAATGGCATAGGACTATTGCCCATTTTTGATATTTTAGGAGCGTTTAATAGATTTATTTTAGATATTCCTGCGGCACCTCCTGGAGTTGAAGACCACAACTTTATTAATAGCCTGTTACATGGAGGTGCAACCGTGACAGGAAATTTTAATGTAACCGCTGCCCTGGCAATGATCACATTCTTTGCAATAATGGTAGCTGGATCCCGCGCTCATGGATTTATTAATCATTGGAAAAATTTAGCACCACACGGACTGGCTTGGCCAGTATATATCATCCTGATCCCAATAGAGATTATCGGAATGTTTGTAAAACCTTTTGCATTAACCATGCGATTGGCGGCCAACATGACTGGAGGTCACATAGCAATTTTAGCCATTTTATCATTCATGGCTATTTTTGCAGAAATGTTTCACAGTACAATGGCAGGTATGGGGGTAGCCCTTTTTTCAGTACCTTTGGCCGCAGCTATTTCAGGTTTAGAAATAATTGTCGTTTTGGTACAGACATATGTTTTCACACTATTGTCCGCTGTGTTTATCGGTATGGCAATTAATGTGCATCATTAATCAATAATAAAAAGGAGAAACGTAAGATGGAAAATCTACATTTGTTTGGTGTAGGGATTGGTCTGGGGCTCATCGTGATCGGGGCAGGTATTGGCATTGGCCGCTTAGCAGCAAGTGCAGCTGAAGGCATTGCCCGTCAGCCGGAAGCATCCGATAAGATCACAGCCGCTGTTAACTTGCCCCTATTCCTGCTCGAAGGTGTGGCAATTTTGGGTGAAGTATTTGCCCTGTTGATTGTATTGATGAAATAACAATCTATAAAGAAATATAATGAATAACCCTTTAGTCCAGCTAGACCCGGGACTATTTGTCTGGACCATTCTAACATTTTTATTGCTGCTGACAGTATTAGCAAAATTTGCCTGGAAACCATTGCTGAAAATGTTAAAAGACAGAGAAGAATTAATCCGGTCTTCTCTGGAAGATGCTGAAAAAGCAAAGGAAAAACTGGAAAGGTTAAACGCAGAAGGTGAGGCGATTATTAATCAAGCCCGTTCAGAAGCCCAATCGATTTTGTCAGAAGGTAAAACGGCAGCAGCGAAGCTGAAGGATGAAACTCTGGATGTTGCTAAAGAACAAGCCAAGAAAATTGCCAGTGAAGCTGAAAAACAGATTAACATTGAGAAAGATAAAGCCATAGCTGAAATAAAAAGTGAAGTGGTGAACTTATCTATGAGCATCGCTGAAAAACTGATCAATAAGAACATATCCCCGGAAGACAACAAAGCGTTGATAGACGAATCATTATCTAATATAAAGGAATATGAGTCTTAATTCCCGGGCAAAACAACTGGCAGTCATTCTGCTTAAATCAGCGCAAAAAAGCGGAAACGCGCATGAGGTACAATTATCTTTAAGAAAGATAGTTGCCTTATTAAACAAAGATGTACAGTTTCGTACTTTATTATTATCAAAGCGAATTGCAACAGAAAAAAAAGTTAATATTTTAAGGAATGTACTGGCGGATTATGCACATCAATTGGTCATTGAATTCCTAGGAATAATTTCTAAAGAATTCTCTAATAATTTATTTCGTCGAGTTGTAAAGGTGTATGATGAACTTTACAAGAAAGAGGAAGGTGTCGTGTTCGTTTCTGCTCACATTTCACACACATTAGACGATAGTAAAATTGACAATTTGCGTACTAACCTTGAATCTGCCTTGAATAAAAAAGCAGACTTGAATGTTGAGGTTAACCATGAACTTTTAGGAGGAATTAAACTGCGTATTGAAAACACATTCCTGGATGCCTCTTTACAGAACCAGATGATTCGTTTGCGGGAAAAATTATTGCAATCCTAATCTCAAGGAAACAACATGGAAATAAAAACGGATAGTATATCAGAATTATTGCGACAACAGATTGAACAATTTGATGTTTCAATCGATGTATCTGAAGTGGGTGAAGTGATCGAGATCGGTGATGGTGTTGCCCGTGCGAGCGGGTTGGAAAACGTCATGAGCTCCGAATTAGTCGAGCTTCCGAATGGTGTATTTGGCATGGCCCTGAATCTTGAGGATGATAATGTTGGTCTGGTTCTTTTTGGCGAAAACAGCAAGGTGAAAGAAGGAGACCTGGCAAAACGTACAGAGCGGCTAGTGGAAGTCCCTGTGGGCAAAAGTATGTTGGGCCGGGTGGTGAATCCTTTGGGACAACCTTTGGATGGAAAAGGTTCGATTGACTCTAAGGATTTCTTACCTATAGAACGTAAAGCATTGGGGGTAATGCAGCGCCAACCCGTAAAACAGCCTTTGCAGACCGGAATAAAAGCTATTGATTCTATGATTCCCATTGGCCGGGGACAGCGTGAATTGATCATTGGTGACCGGCAAACAGGTAAGACGGCCATTGCCGTTGATACAATTATTAATCAGAAATCTACCCATCAAACAGATCAACCGGTTTATTGTATTTATGTGGCTATCGGTCAAAAAGCATCTACTGTAGCTACTATTGTCGCTGAATTAGAAGCCAACGGTGCTATGGAATACACCACCGTTGTGACGGCTAATGCATCTGACCCGGCTCCGATGCAGTATATTGCTCCTTATTCCGGGTGTGCCATGGGTGAGCATTTTCGTGATAACGGCAAACATGCTTTAATTATTTACGATGATTTATCTAAGCAGGCTGTAGCATATCGACAAATGTCCTTGGTTTTGCGCCGTCCTCCCGGCCGTGAAGCGTATCCTGGTGATGTATTCTATCTGCACAGTCGTTTGCTGGAGCGTGCTTCCAAACTTTCTGATGATTTAGGTGGCGGATCATTAACTGCATTGCCAATCATCGAAACGCAAGAAGGTGATGTAGCGGCATATATTCCCACAAATGTGATTTCCATTACAGATGGTCAGATTTATCTGGAAACAAACCTGTTCAATTCTGGGGTGCGTCCGGCAATTGATGTGGGACTCTCCGTTTCCCGCGTGGGGGGCAATGCACAGGTTAAGGCCATGAAAAGTGTTGCCGGAACTCTTCGCTTGGACTTGGCTCAATACCGGGAGCTGGAAGCGTTTGCTAAATTTGGATCAGACTTAGATAAAGCAACCCAAGCTCAGCTTACTCGCGGTGAACGTATGGTAGAAATTCTGAAGCAAAACCAGTATACGCCAATGGATGTAGAAAAACAAATTGCTATTATTTTCGCCGGGACAAAAGGCTATTTGGATGGAATCACTGCCAACAAAGTCATCGAATTTGAAGCTGGCCTTTTTGATTACCTGGATGCAAATAATGCTGCTGAATTAAAAGCAATACGGGATGAAGGCATCATTAGCGATGATGTCGGAGCCAAATTGGACAAAGCCATGACAGCATTTCAAGGAGGATTCGCGGCATAAACCATGGCCAACCTCAAGGACATTCGTAACCGGATTAAATCCGTCAAAAGTATCCAGAAAGTCACCAAAGCCATGAAAATGGTGGCAGCTTCAAAAATGCGGCGAGCCCAGGAACGAACTGAGGAGGCTCGCCCTTATGCCAAACGCCTGGCAGAAGTAATTAACCATCTTTTGCCTGATGTGAATCAGAATTTGCTGCCGCTACTGGATATTCGTAAGATTAAACGTGTTGGATATGTTGTTGTATCATCCGATCGGGGCTTGGCAGGATCATTTAATACGAACGTTCTGAAAACTGCGCAGGCAGAAATAGAAACCATTGGTAAAAAAAATGTGGATGTGTTCTGCATTGGTAAAAAAGCCAGAGATCATTTCAAAAGGCGCAATTATAATATTATCGAAAGTCATATTGAATTTTGGAATGAACTGAAATTTGGGAATGCCCTTGCTATTGGCACCGGGATTATCAGCCATTTCACACAAAAATACGTCGATGAAATTCATGTTGTTTACAATGAATTTGTTAACGTGGCTTCGCAACATGTGGTTTCGGAAAGATTATTACCTTTGGTTTTCGAAAGTGACAAAAAACCAATCATTGATCGATTGTATGAACCAAATAAAGATGACCTGGTCAAAAACCTGATCCCGAGGCACCTTAATATACAGATGTGGAAATATCTTTTGGAATCTTATGTAAGCGAACAGGCAGCTCGTATGCTGGCCATGGAAAATGCTACAGGAAATGCAGAAGATATGATTAAAGAATTAACATTGAAATTCAATAAAGCTCGCCAGGCCGCTATTACAAAAGAAATGCTGGAGATTGTTAGCGGTGCCGAAGCTTTACAAAACTAAATAAGGAATTGATATGTCAGTTTATGGAAAAACATCACAAATAATGGGCGCAGTTGTAGACGTCGTTTTCGAGGATGGACAACTTCCAAAGATAATGAATGCCCTTGAAATAGACCGTGGTGAAAACGGCACTCTGGTTCTAGAGACAGCCCAGCATTTAGGGGATAGTGTCGTACGAACAGTGGCTATGGATTCTACTGACGGTCTGAAACGAGGACAAAAAGTACTTGATACAGGAGAGCCTATTTTGGTACCTGTTGGACCGGAAACATTGGGGCGTCTTTTAGATGTGAATGGGAATCCAATTGATGGAAAAGGTGAAATAACCACCAAAGAAAAATACCCTATTCATCGTCCAGCACCTAAACATGAAGATTTGTCGACATCAACTGAAATACTGGTGACCGGAATAAAAGTCGTCGACCTGATGGAGCCATATACCAAAGGTGGAAAAACAGGGCTCTTCGGCGGAGCCGGTGTAGGTAAAACTGTATTAATTCAGGAATTGATTCGCAATATTGCAACAGAACATGGTGGTTATTCCGTTTTTGCAGGTGTCGGTGAACGTACCCGTGAAGGAAACGACCTCTATCTGGAAATGAGCGAGTCCGGAGTAATTAAAAAAACGTCCATGGTCTTTGGGCAAATGAATGAACCACCCGGTGCTCGTTTACGAGTAGGTTTGACCGGCCTGACCATAGCTGAATATTTCCGTGATGAAGAAGGGCGGGATGTATTGCTGTTTATTGATAATATTTTTCGGTTCACTCAAGCCGGTTCAGAAGTATCAGCTCTTTTAGGTCGTATGCCTTCTGCTGTTGGATATCAACCTACACTTTCTACAGAAATGGGAGATTTACAAGAACGGATCACATCAACAAAGAAAGGTTCAATTACATCTGTACAGGCAATTTATGTCCCGGCGGATGACTTGACAGACCCTGCTCCTGCAACGGCCTTTGCTCATTTGGATGCGACATCAGTTTTGGAACGAAAAATTGCAGAGTTAGGCATTTACCCAGCAGTAGATCCTCTGGCTTCAACTTCCAGAATTCTTGACCCTCGTGTGATTGGTGATCGTCACTATAATGTAGCACGAAATGTCCAAATAGTATTGCAGAAATACAAAGACCTACAGGACATTATTGCCATCCTAGGTATGGATGAACTATCTGATGAAGATAAATTGACCGTGGCTCGAGCTCGGAAGATGCAGAAGTTTATGAGTCAGCCTTTTTTTGTGGCAGAACAGTTTACTGGCACAAAAGGGCGTTATGTGAGTTTAGAGGATACAGTTACCGGTTTTGAAGCAATTTTAAATGGCGATGCTGATGAGCTTCATGAAAATATGTTTTCCTATGTCGGTTCTCTTGATGAAGCATTTGATAATGCAAAAAAGGCTAACGCCTGATGAGTACATTCAGCTTGGAATTAGTTACACCGACAAAAGTTTTTGATGAAGGACAGGTAGAGCATATCCGCTGCCCGGGATTAGATGGATACTTTGGTGTAATGGCCAATCATCGGGATGCGATTATTGCCCTTGGAATCGGCGAAGTAAAAGTAACTCAAAATAAAAAGGATCACTATCTTGCAGTTAGTGGTGGTTTTGCTGAAATCACAAAAGAAACAGTAGAACTGTTACTGGAAACTTTTGAGCGGGTAGAAGAAATAGATGCAGCACGAGCAAAATCATCACTGCAAAGAGCACAAGACCGGAAAGAAGTAAAAGAAATTGATACTGCAAGAAATGAGGCATCACTGCTTCGAGCACTGATTCGATTAAAAGTTTCAAAACGTTAATTTCCAATATTTTTTTTATACAACCGCTCGTAACTTTGAGCGGTTTTTTTCTAACTAATACTAATTAAAAAATGTTAAAAAGAACACATACCTGCGGAGAACTCTGCAAAGATGATACAGGTGAATCTGTCATTTTAAATGGCTGGGTGAATACTGTCCGCCTCCACGGGAAAGTGATCTTTGTGGACCTGCGCGACCGCTACGGAAAAACTCAGATCGTATTTAATTCAGAGGACTATTCCGGTGATTTCGAAGGGGCCAAAAAGCTTTCAATGGAAGACGTTCTAAGCGTTTCTGGAAAAGTGCAGGCGAGAAATGAAGGGGCTGTGAATCCGGACATGTTCACCGGCGAGATAGAAGTAATTGTTTCTGAGATGGAAATGCTAAATGAGGCGGCCCCGCTTCCCTTTGTTCTTTCTGACAGAGAAAGCTCAGAAGAAGACCTCCGTCTAAAATACCGTTATTTAGAACTTCGAATGGATGAGCTTCAACGAAACTTGATGATTCGTCATGAGACCTATCAGGCAACCCGGCACTATCTGTCTGAGCAGAATTTTATTGAAATGGAAACCCCAACGTTAATGAAATCTACACCGGAAGGTGCCCGGGATTATCTTGTCCCAAGCAGAATTCATCATGGAAAATTTTATGCTCTTCCCCAGTCTCCTCAGATTTATAAACAAATCCTCATGATCAGCGGGTTTGACCGCTATTTCCAGATTGTGAAGTGCTTCAGAGATGAAGATCTAAGGGCAGACCGACAACCGGAGTTCACACAGATTGATCTGGAGATGTCCTTTATAGACGAAGAAGATATCTACACAACTATGGAAGGGTTGACTCGTTACATTTTTAAAACAGTTCGGGGGATTGATTTGCCTGATCCCTTTCTGCGGGTGACCTATGATGAAGCCATGAATATTTATGGCTCAGATAAACCGGATCTCCGCTATGAAATAACTCTTAAGGATGTGAAAGAATTCACAGATGCGTCTGATTTCAATGCGTTCAAATCTGCGGAAGTGGTAAAGGGATTGGTTGTTGAAGGCGGATCAAAATATTCCCGTAAGATCATCGATGAACTGACTGAATTTGTCAAAAAATATAAGGCAAAAGGCCTGGCATGGATGAAAGGCGAAAACGGTGTACTTACGGGCGGGATTTCAAAATTTTTTTCAAATGATCTTCAGGTGGAAATGCGCAGTGCTCTTAAAATTAATGATAACGATATTATATTTCTTATCGGTGATAAAAAAATGATCACCTTAAATGCCTTGGGTTCCCTTCGGGCAGAAATTGCAAAACAAGAGAAGCTGTCTAATGCAAATAGTTTTGTCCCGCTTTGGGTCACGGAATTCCCCATGTTCGAATTTGATGAAGAAACTAACCGTTATACTGCAATGCATCATCCCTTTACCGCACCAAAGAAAGCGGATTTTAAAAAACTGGATAGTAATCCTTTAAATACCCGTAGCCGCGGGTATGATCTCACCATAAACGGACACGAAATTGCAGGCGGATCCATACGAATCCATCAACCAGATATTCAGGTAAAGATCTTTTCACTTCTTGGATTGAGTCATAAGGAAGCACTAGAAAAATTTGGGTTTTTACTTGAGGCTCTAAAATATGGCACTCCTCCCCATGGTGGCATTGCTTTTGGTTTTGACCGACTGGTTATGTTGTTGGCGGGAACCGAGAACATTCGTGATGTGATTGCCTTCCCCAAAACCACCTCCGCATCATCCCTAATGGAAGATTCACCATCCCCGGTTTCAACTGATCAGTTGTATGAATTGGGAATTCAGCTAAAAAAAAGAAAAATCGAAGACTAATACATTCCTGATTAAATCCATTTACTTTCATAAAATCTTTTAAACATATAAAATTCAGATAATAAGTGCATCAATGTTAAATCGAAACAATTATTCAAATAGAGAAGACTCCTGTTCCAATAGTTGTTGTGCAACTCCCTGTTCGAATAGATTTTCCGGCATAATTTCCGGAATCTGTGCTGGATCAGCTGAAAGTACTTCCTGAAGTTCTCTATGGAAGTGCTCTCTGTCTTCGGCCTTGGTGTAATAGTATTGAGCTAACAATACTTTTGTCCCTAAATAATTAGGGAAGGTTAATATGGCTTGATCAAAATATTGTTTTGATTTGGACAATTCTATTCCAGGTAAACGAATGTAAACCGTTCCCAACATGCGATATCCTCCGCCATAATGATACGTTGGATCAAGTGTTAATATTTTATGAATTATTGTTTCCTGTAGATCCCTATAGTTTAATCTTTCAACAACGGGTTTATTAATTAGATATCTACCAAGATTAGCAACCCACCAATAAAGAGCGGGAACAAATGATTTTTCTAATGCTTCAATCCCTCTGAGTTCTCGTATTAAGTTGTTATCTTCCACTGCATTAAACCCTTTTTGAAACGATTTTGAATGATAAACTATTCCCTTTGCGATGTGATATCCTTCCAGAAAAAGACTGTCTTTTTTTTCAGGGATTTGTTCAATATAAAGCCCATTAAAATAACAAGCTTGACTATACAGAATAGCTAAATTATCTGCCTCTGGTTTTAATTCATAAGCTATAGAAAGGAAAATTTGAGCTTTTTTTGCATGGTCCGGATTTATACGTCTCTCCCAGTGATACCGCCCCTTTTTCTCCAGATGGTCTGCTTGTTGAATTAATAAATTTCTATCTGTATCAAGTAAAGTATGACACCCAGAGGAGAAAAAAATAAAAATCAGTATGAAGGGGATTTGACTTCTTAAGTTTTTCATGAATGGATAATTTGTGCGTTAAATAATTGCATACCGTATATTCACTTGTAGAAAGTAATTAAGTTATTGTAATAATGAAAAAGACTATTGAATTAAAAGCTGTTGATCTCCAGAGCCTTCTTGGAGTTTCAGATACTCACCTTCGTCTTATTGAAGACTCTTTTTCTCCAAAAATTGTAGTAAGGGGACAAGAGATTCATGTAGAAGGAGAAGAAAATGAAATAAGCCAAGTGCGAGAAGTTTTTCACGAAATGGCACAAACACTAGCCCGAAAAGGAAGCTTGACGAAAACTGATGTACAACAACTAATCAAAATCATCCATGCAGAAAATGGCAAGACCATTGAAGTCCCTGATATGGTCATTCACTACGGCAGAAAAGGAAGCATTTTCCCAAGAACAAAGGGACAGGAAACATATGTGCAAACCGTTCAAAAAAATGACATCGTCTTTTCCGTTGGACCCGCCGGAACAGGGAAAACATTTATTGCAGTGGCATTTGCAGTGGCGGCCCTAGAAAACCATGATGTGGAAAAGATTGTTCTTTGCCGGCCAGCAGTGGAAGCTGGAGAAAACCTCGGGTTCCTGCCTGGGGACTTGAAAGAAAAAGTAGATCCCTATCTTACACCTCTTTATGATTCTTTGGGTATTATGCTACCACGAAACCGGTTGAAGCCATTTTTGGATAAGAAAATCATTGAGATTGTCCCACTAGCTTATATGCGGGGCAGAACTCTGAACAATGCTTTTATGATTCTGGACGAAGCACAAAATGCGTCTGCTATGCAAATGAAAATGTTTCTCACCCGGCTTGGAGTGAATTCCCGTACTATTGTTACCGGCGATATTACCCAAATCGACTTACCAAAAAAATCAGACTCTGGGATGATTCAAATCATTAAAATATTGAAAGGTGTAGATGGGATTGGATTTGTGTATTTAACTGAATCTGATGTTGTTCGACATCATCTCGTCCGAAAAATTATAAATGCCTATGATCGCAATGGTGATGTAAAAAAACAGAAGTAATGGTGGATCGGAGATTTCATTGAAGGGTGCCGGCGGCCCAACCTGTTTAATACGACTCTTTTTAAGATCAGCATCATGAGTTACGGAAACCAGTTCAAGGCCCATACCCAGCTCAAACTGTCTCCCTTTTTCGAACGAACTTCCAGGCTGAATGAATCTCAGGAGTGGCGCCGATGGTCCGGTTATCTTGCAGCCACCAATTATGAACTGACCCACGAGAATGAATATTTCGCCATTCGGACCAAAGCCGCTCTATTAGACATCACACCTTTATACAAATACATCATTGAAGGCCCCGATGCTCAGCGCTTTTTAGATCGCATGGTAACGCGGAATATAGGTATCTGCAAGGTAGGTCAGGTCATGTACACCCCTTGGTGCGACGAAGACGGTAAACAGATTGATGATGGAACGATCCAGCGCTTATCTGATCAAAAATTTCGTATTACCAGCGCTGAACCCAATTTAGAATGGATTGAATACAACGCCGCTGGTATGGACTTATCTATTTTGGATGATTCATATACAACCGCAGCCCTGGCTATTCAAGGCCCAAACTCCCGGACTATTTTGAATGCTGTTGCCAGCGATTCCTTGAACAATCTCAAATTTTTCTGGATGATGGAAACCCGATTCGGCGATATACCTGTCTCTATTTCACGTACTGGTTACACAGGCGATCTTGGTTACGAAATCTGGATGAATCCAAAAGACGCCCTGACCGTTTGGGATTTACTTTTAGACAGTGGGAAACCTTACAGCATCACCCCCACCGGCCTCCATGCTTTGGATATGGCACGTATTGAAGCAGGGCTGATCCTGCTGGATGTGGATTATATATCATCCCGCCATGCTATCATAGAATCCCGGAAATCTTCCCCCTATGAACTGGGACTTGGGTGGGCCGTAAAAATGAAGAAAAA
>DTUJ01000042.1 GCA_012964235.1 Fidelibacterota bacterium | reverse complement strand
GGGAATGATATTCAACATATATATTCAGTCGACTCTTTAAGTGGAAGTTATAAACAACAGGATTTTTATAATTTAACTATCAACAATACTGGTGCCACTGATACTGTTGTCATGGGTGGAGATTTTGATATAAAGAACAATCTTACACTTGAAAGTGGAACGATAGATTTGGAAGATGTTGATCCAAGTATCCAAATAAAAGGAAATTTAACCATAAGTGATGGGGTAGTATGGATAAAAGGGAATAAACCTCTCATATTTAACGGTAGTACCCAATTTTCTGACACAAACCTTCAAGTAAGTAATTTGGGTCGTGTTGAAGTTATGGATAGTTTATTTATTTTTACGGATATGGCAGTGGACAATCTTTTTATTCCTTCTACTGGAACATTTGGTCATACACCATCGCTTGCACTATATAACAGAGGCGATTTAGTGGTTAATGAGGAGGGGGTTTTTGACAGTGATTCAATTAGCATCACTTTTAATGGGGACACAACCCAGACTATTTCTGGAGTAAATAATTTCTATAGTCTTTATATAAAAAGTTGTGATTCCTGTGTTGTTGAATTGTCAGATACAAACGATGTAATATTTGTAACTAACGGAGTATCTATAGAGACTGGAAGATTAAATCTCCCATATTCTAGCAACTTAGAATCATTGACTATTAATGAAAAAGGTACTCTGCAATCAGGAGATTTAATTCAATTAACGGGTTCCTGGAGCAATGACGGAGCATTTCTGCATAATAATGGAAAAGTAATATTTAAAGGAGTTAATCAATCAATTAACGGAAATACTGATTTTTATGAACTTACAAAAGAAACTTCAGTTGCTGATACGCTCACCTTTGAAAAAGAAACCCTTCAAACCATAGCGAGCAAAATTGATTTGATTGGCGGGAATGTAAACAACCGTTTGGTTCTGAGAAGTAATAGTGATGATTTAAGTCCTATCCCGTTTCAACTTGCTTTAACTCAAGATGGTTTACAAACACTCGAATATTTACGGATCAAAGATGGTAACGTATCTACTGGCGATACCCTTGTATGTCTCTATTCTCAGGATGCAGGCGGTAATTCAGGATGGGTATTTGTTAACTCCGCTCCTGTAATAAGTTTTCCAGATGAAGTTCTAAGCTATAGTGAACATGATACCCTAAAATTGTTTGGTGAAAATGAAATCATTACGGTTTCTGATTTGAATGATGATAGCTTATCATCCGCTATTGTAAGAATTTCAACTAATTATTATTCAACAGAAGACACGTTATTGTTTACTGAACAAAATGGGATTACAGTTGATACAACCTGGGGGGAAAATGGGTTTTCCGATTCAACAGGGACACTCAAGCTTATTGGTGACGATTCCCTGGCAGTCTGGGCATTTGTATTAAAAAATGTACACTATCTAAATTTGAGTGATAATCCCATGGAAGAAGATCGTACAATTGAGATTTCTGTAAATGATGGGGAGAAGGAAAGTGCTCCATTTGACCGAATAATTCAAGTAACTAACGTGAATGATCCACTTTTCATCACATCTCAAGATTCCATATATGCTACTGAAGGTATATATTTCCAATACCTTGGTACTGCCTCAGACCCGGATGATAATTTATTCACATGGAATTTTCATTCTTTTCCTTCCTGGATGGTGACCAATGGTGACAGTATATATGGGATACCACCAAATTATACAAGAGACACTACTTTTACAGCTATTTCAAGCGACGGTGAATTCTTTGATACTCTACTAGTAAATGTTTTTATTGCTCAGATAAACAAACCACACCCGGCTGTTGCAGTGGTACAGAACAATGCTTTCTCTAATCATTTTGAATTTGTTGTAGTTGACACTATGGCAAAAGTTATAGAGGAACCTAGGTTAACCGTGAGCAGTACCATTGATGAAGAAGTCAGCTTAACAACAATTGCTGATTTTACATTTGGTGGCCACCATTATTTTGAAACAATCCCAGGTATTTTTGCTATCAATGTCGAAGCAGAAGGAGATGTAGGGGATACATCCATCTCACGGATATTTAATATCGCAGTAGCTAAAGCAAATGCTCCCTGGGTCGGATTTAGTCCGGATAGCCTGTTACGTATCAACGGTACTGAAGGGACAGTAAGATCCGACAAACTTGTTCTTGTAGTAGACTCCACATTGTTTAGTATTATTTTCCGTGATCGGGCCTCTTACCGTATAGGCAATGAATCCATGATCTTTGAAAAAGCGGTTACTGTTTCTATCCAATCTAGTGATGACCTTGCAATTTATCGAATGGAAGGGGACACTTGGATAGAATTACCTTCTATGTCAATGAATGGACAAATTATTGCCTATACAAAAAAAATGGGATATTTCAGGCTTGGAGCTAAAACTATGATCATCCCAGAAATAAGCAGTTTACATCAAAACTATCCCAATCCATTTAATCCTGTCACAACAATTATGTATGATGTGGGATTTTTACAGGGCCCGAATCAAAAAATAAATATTTCGGTGTATAATATTCTAGGTCAACATATTACTACTTTAGTAGACAAATATCATGAAATAGGAAGACATTCCATTCGGTGGGATTCCAGAGATAAATGGACAAAACCTGTAGCAAGCGGAATGTATTTAGTATATATGAGATCAGAGTCTGGCTTTGTTCAAACAAAAAAGATAACGGTGTTGAAATGATCAATAAATTCAATTTTATTTTTTCTATAATACTGATTACATACTGTTTGACATTGCCGGGATGTGGTGGTCGACCAGAATATGTTGCCACAGAAAGTGATCTTGCAGAAGAAGGATGGGACTTATATCGTGATGGTAAATATTTAGAGAGTGCTGAATGGTTTCAGTATTCTATTAATACTAACCCCACCTTGGACGGCTATAATGGTTTGGGATGGTCCTACGGAAAATTATCATATCAGGATCATTTGGACATAAGCATTGGTAATTTCCTGGGGTATGAGACTTTATTGGATTCTGCAATTGTTAATTTCCTGGGGTATGAGACTTTATTGGATTCTGCAGCAGCAGCAAACTTATCACTCAATGATGTATGGACAATAAGAGATATTTTTGCAGGTCTCTGTTTTGCATATAGCGCTAATGGAGAAGATTCAACGGCTATTGGCTATGGTGATTTACTTTTCAGTTTTGGATGGTATGATTGGTCTTTTTTATATGAACCGGGATTAGATTCACTTGATGTATTAATTACAGTTGCAAAGTCCGCATATTTCATTGCTGATTTTGAAATGAGCATAAACCGAGTTAATTATATTATGGATAAAAAGGATCTCGGATCATTTAATCCAGATATCAGTACACCCCAAGGAAGATTAGCACTTATTACAAAAATAGAGGAGCTCCAGTTAATTTTATCTCCTGAATAAATATGATATTATTAGGGCATGGATTTACTTTCAAACAGCACCCACGAACGTTTTATTAAACAGGCAATACGTTTGGCTGAAATGGGGGGAGGATTGGAAGAAATTCCTGTTGGGGCTGTGGTTGTAAAAGAAAACAATGTTATTGGAAGAGGTTACAACCAGAGAGAATCTCTCAAAGATCCCACTGCTCATGCAGAAATGATCGCAATTACTGCAGCTGCAAATACAATCGGTGATTGGCGTTTAACAGATTGTACTCTTTATGTCACCAAGGAACCATGTCCCATGTGTGCTGGGGCAATAATTAACAGCAGACTGAAAATGGTCATATTTGGGACCTATGATGAAGAAAAGGGCTGTTGCGGTTCATTATATCAATTATGCGGTGATCCACGATTTGGCAATAATATTTCAGTGAGAGGCGGAATTTTCGAAGACAAGTGTAAGGAGCTTCTCAAAGCTTTTTTTAAAACAAAACGCAAAGAATAAATAATCGTATACGTTTTTCTCTATATTCATTCCTTATAGGTATTCTTAAGTTTAATTAATAAAACGTAAAATACCAGAGGTGCTACTACCCATACTGCCTGTGGAATGAAAGTATAACC
>DTUJ01000041.1 GCA_012964235.1 Fidelibacterota bacterium | reverse complement strand
TGTGCTGTAAAAGAGTTCCAGCATCGCCCTGTCCCGCAGTCCGATAAAGGAATCGTTGGCGGGCGCATCCATCAGTTTTTCTGCCATATCCTCGTTCACGAAAACCGGAAGTGATTTTGGTGTCTTAGGTGTCTTTAAATGAATAGCAGGATTATCCTGAATTTCTTCAATCTTCAGTAAATATTTGAAAAAGGATTTTACAGCTGCAAGACCTCTTACCACACTTTTACTCGAATAGTTATATTTTTTTGTTTTTCTTATATATTCTATTTTGAACAAATACCCTAAAAAATCACGTATTACTTTTTTATCAATATTTCGGAAGTTTGACAGTGGTTTATTAAAATGTTCTTCTAAAAACTTGTCGAACAAATTCAAATCATGTTTGTATGCTATTAAAGTAAATTTCGAGTAATGACGTTCTTTCTCTAGATAAGTAAGAAAATCGGAGATGATATCTTGGGTAAAGTCAGACATTTAATTCCTTCATATCTTCGATTAAATTAGTAAAATCCTCTGGAAGAGGTGCTTCAAACTGAAGTTGTTGTTCAGTGGTGGGGTGTGTTATGGAAAGTTCATGAGCGTGAAGAGCCTGCCTGCCAATAGAATTCAGCATTGTTTTTAATTTTTTTGATATTTCCGGAAGAAATCCTTTAATCCGGTTTAACCCTCCATTGTATTTCTCATCGGAAAAAATAGGATTTCCATGGAAAGTCGAATGGACACGAATCTGGTGTGTTCTTCCTGTTCGAGGAAAAAATCGAACAAGACTCAGATATCGCGTTGCCTCAACCACTTCATAATCTGTACGTGCCGACCTTCCACTGGTTGAAACTGTAAAGGATGTGGGATCTGATCGTTTACGGGTAATTGGTTCTTCGATCTTTCCTGAAATAGGTTTCCACTCTCCCCAGGTTATTCCCATGTACTTTTTTACTACGCTACGGTTTTCAAACTGATTTGCCAAATGTAAATGGGCAGAATTGGTCTTGGAAACGAGGATCAATCCTGAAGTATCCTTATCCAACCTGTGGACAATGCCCGGCCTGATTGAACCAGAAATATTTGACAGTGACTTAAAATAATACACAAGACCATTCACAAGCGTTCCATCTTTGATACCCGCGCCGGGATGTACAACTAATCCTGCTGGTTTATCAAGTACTACAATGGCATCATCTTCAAACACAATTTTCAGTGGGATATTCTCCGGTTTCAGAATTTCCGGAACTGGATTTTCATCAGGTAGTTCTACCTTAATATTTTCTCCCCCAAAGAGGCGAAATCCAGGTTTTCTGATAGTTCCATTAACCAGTACGAATCCCATCTTAATGAGCTTTTGAATATGGGTCCGGGAAAAATCTTGAAGTTCTGAAGAGAGATATTGGTCGAGACGAATATTTTCGTTCTCAGGGGTGAACTGAATGGTGGTCAAACGATGCTGTGTGTTGGCTGAACCTTTGGCTTGAACAAAAAAGAATAAAAGAGCATTGAAATAATTCCCACAGTGACCGCTGAGTCAGCGATATTGAATATGTACCAATGAAAATCACCAACCATAAAATCAAAGAAATCAATCACTTCACCAAATAGAATTCGATCAATCAAATTCCCGATTGCTCCTCCTAAAATCAAAGCAAGTGAAATCCTCATCAGAAGATTATTTTTTCTTTCACACCATAAGATCCATACCAAAAAACAGATTATTATTAGGGAGATTCCAGAAAAAAAAGAGATACCAACAGGTAAATTTATTCCGAATGCCATCCCTTTGTTGGTGATATAATTCAGCTGAAAAAATCCCGGGATTACGGGGATAACATCGTAGAGTGTCATCGTGCTCTTAACAAGTGATTTTGAAATTTGATCCGCAGTTATAATAAGTGCAGTTATAAATAACACCCCCATCAAAGATTCAGTTTATCCCTTGTTTTACAATCTACACATTTGGTTGCATTTAACACTTCCATCATTCGTTCTTCCGGGATCAACTCTCCACAAATCTGACAAACACCAAATGCTTCGGAATCAATTCTTTCAAGTGCATTTTCAAGGTTTCGGTAATAACTGTCTTCCCGCGAAAGGAATAAAAAACTCTTCTCCCGTTCATGTGAATCCGTTCCGGCATCAGCCATATGAACACTGTAAATTGAATCCGGCGACATATTCGCCTTCGATGAATCTGTATTTAAAACACCATTCTTCATTTCACCCATCTCCCTAGAAATATTTTCCATTTTATCTAGAATGGTTTTCCTGAATTTTTTGAGTTTTGTTTTAGGATATTTTATTTTTTTAGTCATTTATTTCCTCTCAATTCTTTGTTATGCGTTGAATACCAACAGTGATTTCCTCATCCCTGACTTTAAATGTGGAATGGTACTCGCCATGTTTAAATTTATTATTCATGTTAACGGTCAGTGTCTCATTGTAAAAATACTCTTTGAACACTTCAAGAGCCTTGCCACATTTTCCTTCAATCTTTCCAAAAATCTCAATTCGGTCTTCTACCGCAAAGCTTGCTTCTTTACGCATGATCTGAACTTGCCTGATAAAATCCCGAATAACACCTTCCTGAACCAATTCATCGTTCAATTCAGTCAACAGACCTACAGTGAGCCCTTCATCAGTAGCCGACGTGAATCCTTCCACCGGTTTTGGTTCGATGAGAAGATCTTCTCGGGTAAGAATGAAAGAATCAGAACCTGAAACAACTTTCAATTCACCTCCGCTTTCCAACTCATGTAATATGTAATCACTACCTTTCTCATTTATAAATTTACGAATAATTTGAAGGTTTTCCCCATATTTCCGACCAAGGATCTTTAAATTAGGCTTTATATGAAAATTGATCAACATTTCAGGACTATCAACCCTCTCAATTGACTTGACATTTAATTCATCCAATACTACAGACTTTTGATCAAGAATAAATTCAGCCGAATCATCACTCTTAACAACGAATTTTAAACCGGATAAGGGTTGGCGAATCTTGAGATTTGCCTTGTTTCGTGCCGATCTTCCCAGTTCAACCAACTTTTTCAAAGTATCCACACGACGCATCAAGCTTTCATCAATATAGTCTTCATTTACAGTTGGATAGTCACACAAATGAACACTTTCCACTGCATTTTGATCTGCATTCTTTATCAGATTTTGGTATATTTCTTCAGTGATAAAGGGAACCATCGGTGCCAGTAGTTTTATTGTATTGAAGAGAACATCATATATAGTTTGGTACGCAGCCAATTTATCCTGATCATCCACACTTTTCCAGAACCGGCGACGGTTTCTCCTGATATACCAATTGGATAGATCTTCAAAAAATCGATCCATTTTTCGCATAAATCTATCAACCGTAAAATTATCAAAAGTAGAATGTGCATCCTGGATTAACTGGTGTGTTTTTGACCGTATCCAACGATCAAGGACAGTCAAATCTTTTTCTCTCACTTCCTTTACACCTGGTTCAAATCCATCAACTGAAGCATAGGTGGCAAAGAAAGAGTAAGAATTCCAAAGTGTAATCAACTTTTTTCTAACATTATTAGCTGAGCCATATCCAAATAGGAGATTATGTTCAACATTTTGGCTTATATACATCCAACGCATCACATCAACGCCCATTTCTTCCGCTGCATCATCAAACCAGATAGCATTCCCTGAAGACTTATGCATATCCTGTCCTTTTTCATCCTTTACCATAGCATGACCCAAAAGCGATTTGAATGGTGCTTTTCCTTCCATTGTAGTAGACATTGCCAAGAGAGAATAGAACCAGTTTCGAAATTGACCAGAAAAACATTCCGTTATGAACTCCGCTGGGAACCATTGTCTCCAATAGTCTCTGTCGGTTGTATATTTTATTGTAGAATAGGGAACGATACCTGCATCCAGCCAGGGATTTCCAACATCATTAATTCGTGTGCCAATAAGACCAGTTTTTGGATGCCGGATTTTTACCTTATCGATCCAAGGACGGTGGGGACTGTTACCATCGAACTCATCCCATCCTTCAACAGCCAGCTCTTTTAATTCTTTTTTTGAACCTACCACAAAAAAGGAACCATCCTCAAAAGTCCAGATAGGCAGTGCTAATCCCCAGAAGCGCTTCTTGGAAATCATCCAATCCCCCATATTATCCAGCCATTCTATTTCCCGGTCATGACCCCATTCAGGAATCCACTGGATGTCACCTACAATTTTCTTGATCTGATCCCGCCAGTCCATATTGATGTACCATTCATCCACAATCCGGAAAACCAGTTCATCACCTGAACGCCAGCAATGAGGATATACATGGGGATATTGTTCAACATGAATGAGTAAATTTCGATTTTTCAAATCAGCAATAATTTTGCCTTTTGTGTGCTTGGCCGTGGCACACAAACCTGTCAACCAGCCGAACCCGTCAATGAACTTGGATTCTTCATCTAAAGGTGCGATATCAACCAATCCCTGGACTTTTCCAATTCGATTATCTATATCACCGCAGCCGGGGGCAATATGGACAATACCTGTTCCTTCTCCGGCTACAACAACATCATTTCCAAAATTGTCTTTCCCGCCATCAATCACTTTATGACAGGTAACACCATTAACTTTTTTCTGTTCAAGATCAGGTTTTGTAAATGGATATCCTCCAGGGATTGACTGAGCTTCCAAAGAATCGAAAGGACCTTCATACTCCCAACCTATCATTTCAGACCCTTTCACAGAGCCTTCAATTGTGAACCCGCCATGTTCTTTAAAAATCTGGGCAATGGTTTTTAGCTTTGGTACACCCTCAATCCATTCTTTTTTCTCCTTAAACTGTTTTTCAAGACGCTGATGTTCGAGGTTTTCCGAAGCACAATAATAGACTGATCCATCCACAGCACGAATAATCGAATAGTCTAAATCTCTATTTACCGCTGCTGCTACATTAGAAGTAAGTGTCCAGGGAGTAGTCGTCCAAATAAGCAGATTTTCATTCTTCCTCCCTTTTAAAGGAAATCGAATGAAAATGGCATCATGAACCACCAATCTCCTGCCCTCAATGATTTCCATCTGAGAATATGAAGTACCAGAGCGGCCAGACCAGGGAACCACATCCGTTCCCATATAAATTTTATTTTCTTCAAATAATTTTTTTAAAAATGCCCAAATGGTATAATTATTCTCATCGGACATAGTGTAGTAAGAATTGTTCCAATCCATCCAATAGCCCAAACGGATGGATTGATCAGATTGAACCTTCGAATATTTTTGTACCCGTTCCTTACATTTGTTAACAAATTTTTCAATTCCGTACTTTTCCACATCCCGTTTTGTGGTAAAACCCAGTTCTTTCTCTACTTCAATTTCCACCCAGAGCCCTTGACAATCAAAACCGTTTTGGTAACGAAGTTCATGTCCTGTCATTGCTTTATAGCGCTGGTAAAGATCTTTTAAAGTTCTTCCCCAAGCATGGTGCACACCCATCGGATTATTTGCTGTGATGGGACCATCCAAAAAACTCCACTTGGATCTCCCTTGGTTCATTTCCACTCTTTTATTAAAAATCTGGTTCTTTTCCCAGAAATCCAGGATTTTGTGCTCCATGGAAACAAAATCTATGTTTGAATTAACCTTCTTGATTGGCATCGAATAAAACCGTTGAGTTTAGACTAAAATTTCGGTCAGGAATTTAAATGTAAAACAAGTGTATACCAACGACAACAGTTTGATATTAACACCAGAGACAAATAAATATGATGTGATAGAGATTAAATCAACGTCACATGGGGAAATGACGGTGGAAAAAACATACGGGAGTCAGATACCTGATAAGTATAATCCAATACTCAATATCTATTCTTGTACCTCCAAAGCAACAAAACGGGAAACGTCATCCCGGCTGACTAATAAAAGAACTGAACCCTGTTTTTTTGCTTTTTTCAATTGAGATTTGAATTCCCGCTTTGATTTTATCTTTTCGGTTCCCACTCTCGTTATAAGATCACCTTCTTGAATCCCAGCATCAAATGCTTCACTATTAGGAATAACATTTATAACAACAACTCCCTGCTCCATGGGTACACCGTATTTTTCTGCAAGTGTTTTGTTGACATCTTTAACTTCCAATCCGAAATCACGATCGTTCAATGGCATTGAAGCAATCGTTTTGTCGTCAGATTTTTTTATCTCCTCTAAGGTAACATTAACTGACTTCTTTTTTTCATCCCGAAAGATAATTACTTTACTTAGAGTACCAGGAGGTGTTGAGGATACAATATTTTTCAGGTGGGATGAGTCATAAATCAGGACATCATTAAATTCCACAATGACATCCCCTTGTTCCAATCCTGCTTTCTCTGCAGGACTTTCTTCCACAACATCACTCACGAGTGCTCCATCACGATTGGACAGCTTTAATGCTTTGGCTACATTGTCATCTACATTTTGAATATACACCCCCAGCCAGGAACGGACCACATAGCCTTTCGTGATAAGATCCTGCATGACTTTCTTAGCCATATTAGACGGGATTGCAAATCCCACACCCCGATTTGCTTTTTCAAATCCTCCCGTGGCTATGGCAGTATTAATGCCAACAAGTTCACCCTCCATGTTAAGCAAAGCACCACCGCTATTTCCAGGATTGATTGCTGCATCAGTCTGAATAAAATCTTCATAATGATCCCGTGAAGAAATCACATTACTTCGCCCCAAGGCGCTGACAATTCCTGCAGTTACGGTATGACTAAGATTCGCTGAAAATGGACTCCCCACAGCAAGCACCCAATCTCCCACCCGCAATTTATCTGAATTCCCCAACTCCAGTTCAGAGAGATTATCTGCTTTGATCTGCAATACTGCCAAATCGGACTTAGGATCAGTACCAACAACAGTTGCTGAAATGACCCGTTTATCCATCAATTTAATCTTGATCTCGTCTGCTTTATCAACCACATGGTTGTTCGTAAGAATGTAACCCTTTTCCGCTTCTACAATCACCCCGGATCCAAGCGCCCGTCCACGATATTTACGGGGTGAATTTCTTGGAAAAAAGAAAGGGTTATCAAACGGCAATCCCTGATGAAAATCCTCCATTTTATATTCCGTTTCAGTGATGATTGTTACCACAGCTGGATTTGCTTTTTCGGCCACATCTGCAAAAGCTTGACTAAACTGCTTTAATACAGAATTCTGAGCAAAAATCAGGGATGTTATGATATATATAAACCCAAAAACAATTTTTCGCATGTTAATTCCTTTTCAAATTTCCTTTTGAATGCTGAAATCCATAAAAAGTTTCAGTTAGATTATATCGATCTCTGAAAACTAAAAACAAATTTTTCAAAATCAGTTGATGATGTTTTTCCCTCTTTTATCCAAAAAGGGAAATCCAATCTAACATACCAATTTGTTCCCAAAAAATCTCTACTAACTCTGAATCCGAATCCCGCATCCATTAGAATTTCATTATCAAACCCGTTATCCCCCGGAATAAATTTTGATCCATCAATCAAACCAACGTCAGTAAATAACGCTAATTCAAATTGTGTTTCAAACCATTTTTTTGAAACATATCCTTCCAAAGATGTGGTGACCAATTCTTCAGCTCCCGAAAAATTGCGGTCATAAAAACCTCTCAGATTGCCATCTCCCGGTAAATGATACTGACCTCTCGCATCTGTATTCCCGTAAAAACTGGATTCATCACGTAAAAAGGATTTTTGATAGGTGTCTCCTGAACCTGCTCCATTAATTGTAAATAACTCCTGAATCGGAATGGGTAAATCTCTACTCCATATTTTTCCGAGAATCGCTCTTCCTCGAAACCCAAATATTCCAACCGGTACATTCACTTTAGTTATGTGAACCAACCGGCTGAAACTCCAGTCGGACCAACCTGAAGGAGCAATATCAAGTGTGAATTGCATGTTTAACGGACCTCCCCTGACTGATGCGGTTGAAGTAAAAAGTGCCATTCGTCCAATGTCGAACAAATCAGTTCGTGATGTATCCTTTGCATTCACAACAGTAAAACCTGAGGAAATTGATTTTAAATTGATGAGGGGATTCGTCCTGTACAATGTTTTTCCAATTTGAAATCCAAAACTGCTTACTCCACCTAAATCATATGCATGAAATCGAAATTTATTAGAATTCACAGCCAATGGATTGACTCTCCACCCGGTAAATGACCAAAATATTTTCTTACTTTCTAATCCTGTTGATATGTGTCCATCCAAATTTTCCCAGGGTCCGTATTTTCTGTTAAAGGAAATTCCGGGAATTGAACCATCCAATTCATGATAATAAAGAACCGGGTGCCATAGAGTAACAAATTTGTTTCTTGGTGAATACCGCATTCCTGGACGAGTTACCATTTTTTCATTTGGCATATTTCCCGTATAATTATTCCGAAAATCTACATCCATAGTTTGGACATCCGGATCAAGAACAACACTCACCGGTTCTATAGGAACGCAGTATCTTAGTGTGTCTTCTGAACGCCATTTGTGATTTTTCCACCAGACTCGGCTGGATTCACCGTTTTTCAAAGTTGTCTCAACCAACTGAGGCAAATCCCGGTTTCCATAGCGTCTCAGAAATAGTGAAACATCCCAGTTTCCGTCATTATTCCTTTCTTTTTCCCAACCGTGAATTCCGTAATCAAGGATTCGTGTGTCATGAAGCCAGGGGTGGAAAAACCAATCCATATTTTCTCCCGTTACCTCATCAACCACCGATCTGAATTCCTCCTCATCAGGATGTTTCAATTTCCAACGGTCATAATAAGTATGCATCACTTCTGAAAACAATGAATCACCTAAAACGTGTTTTAATTCGACTAACATGAGTGCTGGTTTTGTATAAGCATTTTGACGATAAGCACCGCCATGTTTAAACATAAAGGACGACCGGCTGATGGGCTCGTCTTTTCCACTGGTTATAAATCCTAATGCAGACCATTGGGCTCTTCCAAAACTACTGGTAAATTTCCAGTACTTTTTCTGGAAAGAATCATATCTTTCTGTATTTTCAAGGTCAAATCCGTGGGGACCGTATTTATCTATCATATACCATCCTGTTTGAAATGTCGTAAATCCTTCGTCCAGCCATGCTTCGTCTACTTCATTGTTACCTAAAATTCCATAAAACCAGATATGTCCGATCTCATGAACGATTAAACTTTCTGATTCACTTCCGTTCATCACCAGCATTGGATATTCCATTCCACCACCCTTTAGCCGATCTGTTGTTGTAACCTGGGGATAGGGATATTCCCCAAATTGTTTCGTAAGCCATTCCAATGCCCATTCGGATCTGTCCACCACTTTCTTCGTCCATTTTTCACCATTTTTTTGATTGAATAAAACATGGACATCAATTCTATTCCATTCCCCCTTTTCATAAAGAAAATCCGGGGAGGCAATCCAGGCAAAATCATGAACTTTTTCGGAATGGAACGTTACATTTCGCCTCTGTGTTGAATCCGGTTTATCCTCTCTGGCTTTGAATTCTTTCAGCCACTCCTCGAAATCCCTAGATGTATCAACCTTCACCATTTCCCAACCGGGGTCACCATCTGTAACAGTTCCAGTTGCCCCTACAATGTAATTTTGGGGAATATCAAGGGACACATCAAATGTACCGAATTCACCGTAGAATTCTCCCTCAGCGTGAAAGGGAATATTGTGCCAGCCATTCTTATCATACACTACCATTTTAGGGTACCACTGAGCCGCATTGAATTGTTTTTCTACCCTGCCTGCTCGTTCGATCTGTTCCCCCACATGATGAGTCCAGTCAATTTTGATTGTAAGAGAGTCATCCGGAAATAAAGGCTCAATCAAGTCAGAAGAAAGGATGGTGTCATCAATATCGTAATCATCATTAATCTGTTTTCCGTCCTGATAAATTTCAAACCTGTAAATGTCTATTTTACTAAAATAATCATCAGGAGATTTGATAAATTTTTCTGCCCGTCCCAACCGTCCAAGACGTGCCATAAATTCCCGGTGTTTTACTGAGCCTTCCTGAAATGCATTCGGATATAGATGGAGATGAATTTGATGCAGTGTATCCGGAGATTGATTAATGTATTTGATTTTTGAAATCCCTTCATAAGTGCTGGAATCCGTATCCACAAATATATCCATGTCATAATGAACGAACTGCTGCCAGTAACCCGCATCAAACGCTAACAGAAAATGGAATAATATCCCAAAGATAATACAGGTTTGAAAAAAATATTTCAAATGAGTTGTTATGATCGTATAGATTGAAGCTGCGGAATCAGATATATGGTTTCAGGTCGCGATACAGTATTTTTTCAGATTGAGGTCCAATATACATTTTTACAATATATCCGTCCCGATCAATGATAAAAGTTGTCGGAACACCCGTAATAGGTCTGCCGGTCGCCTGTCCGTATTGTAGAGTAATCAACTGGGTCTCCTGTCCTTGAATGTCAGTCAGAACAGTGTAATTCATTTCCCAGCTTTCGGCAAAACTGGCAATAGCATCCGGAGTGCCGGAATCAATGGTGACCCCGATGATTTCCAATCCATCATCGTGATATTTGTCATAAAGCTTGATAAAATCAGGAATTTCCATTCTACAGGGAAAGCACCACGTTGCCCAGAAGTTTAGGATTATCACCTTCCCCATGAATTCATTTAAGGAAACAATTTCACCATTAATTGTTTGTAGGGTAAAATCCGGGGCTAAAACGGAATTAGCAGGGCGTGTCGCTGGCTTTTTCTGTTCCTGTCTTTCCGCAGCAACAGGATCGTTTATAATTTTTTGTTTGTCTTCCTTTTGTACACACCCAATAGTAAACAACACCAGTATCAGTGAAAATAGTCTTATGAATGAGGTCATTGTTATCATTATCATTAATTTACGGCTTCCTTCATCTTATTCAGAAATTCCTCCGCTTCTATAAATTCATAGAAACTAAGATGTTTAATTTCTTTACCGTTCTCACCAATAAATACAATGGTTGGAACACCCCTTATTTCGAAAACCTTTTTCAAATCTTTAACTAGTTGATCACTTTCGTGAGTCAAATCAACTTTCAAGGTAACAAATTCCTCGGATAATTTAACAACTTCTTCATTGGTAAAAGTGTTGCGGTCTAATTCTTTACACGGAATACACCAGACAGCGTAAAAGTCTAAGATTACCGGTTTTCCATCTGTTTTTGCTTGTTCTAACAGTTTATAATCAAAAGCCTGCCAATTTATTTCCTGATGATCCTTCTCAGGGAATGAAAGCCAAACTGCGAAGAGTAGAGATGCTATTCCTATCAGCCAGCGAAATACGGTGAACAACTTGCCGCCAGTGGATTTTTCGATCCATCCCAGATAAACACCACCAGTAATTAAAAGAACTGCCAAAACAAATTGGTAGATCCTAACCGGAATCAAAGTCTCCAGGAAGTAAACAGCCATCCCGATAAGGATTACACCAAATAGCTTTCTGACCCAAACCATCCAGACACCGGATTGTGGCATGCTCGATATCATACTTGAAAAAGTCCCCAGGATTAGAAAAGGAACACCTAATCCCAGCGCTAGTGTGAAGAAAAGCCAGAAACCGAGAAAAGGATTTCCCTGTTCGCCAACAAATATGAGCAGACTCACAACAAATGGACCGATACACGGCGCTGCTATTATCCCAACCGTCAGTCCCATGAATAAGGCTCCGAATATACCTTGCCGGGACTTGCCACCAACCGAAGCCAGCGACTGAGGAACCCTGATTTCATAAAGCCCAAACATGCTTAACGATAAAGCAACAAGCACCAAAGCAATGAATATCAACACTAGTGGATTCTGTAAAGCACTTCCTAGCAACGAACCGGTGCTGGCTGCTACTACGCCTAGAACAGAATATGTTAAAGCCATTCCGAGTACATAGAAAAGTGCCAAGACAAACGATCTGGAGATTTTTCCCGTGGACTGATTTGCAAAATAACTCACCGTAATTGGAATTAACGGATACACGCAGGGCGTCAGGTTAAGTGCCAGACCTCCAAAAAACACAAGAATAAAGGTGATAAACATTCCTTTGCTCTGAATCCAGCCTCCTACGGTATCGGTTTCGGTGTTTTCCTCAACAGTTTTTTTATCATAGAATAAATCCTGGTTAATCTCAGTAACAGTTTCACGTGGTTCCACTACATCAATTTTAAAACCCCATGGAATTTCTGTCGGATTAAGACACATGCGGTCATTACAAGCCTGATAATAGATTGAACCGCTTACAAACACTTCGCCAATAGGAAGATTATCAGCAAATGTCAGTAACGTTATAATGTTGATCTTACCTTCAAAAACCGGGAGTGCATCTTCAGAAAATGGGAACTGTTTTCTCTCAAATTCAGGGAAAATGGGACCACTTGGGATTACACCATTTAATGTGTCAATAATAATTTCTGTTGGAATTGCAAATTCACTGTCAACCTGGTTGGCATTGATATGCCATCCTTCCTTGATTTCAGTAATCAGGACAAATTTTACTTCCCCGCCGCGGTGGACCCTATCCTGAGAAAGAAGAACATCCACCGACACAACATCTTTGGGGGAAATAAAGTCCGGTTGTCCCCATCCTGTTGATAGGAAAAGAACGGAAAACAACGCAATTAAAAGTTTGATTTTTTTTCTGTTAAATTTGCTTGCCATTGTTTTTTGTGTTTCCTTTTTTTCCTGCTATGAATAATTGCAATAACGGTAACTATCCAATATTATTTAAATGTTTTAATAAAAATTGGGTTAAAAAGTAACAGAATTATTCCTTCGAACAAACCATTGTTTCAAACGATAATACAGATACTTATGCTTGGAGATTTTCTTTTCCAAAGCTGACAAACTTTCTTCAGCAGATTTTCTCCCATTCTCTAAAAGCTTATTAAAGTAATTAAATTGAGACCAGTGTATGTTCATTGTGTTTGGTCTAATAACAAAGTCAGCCTCTTTTAAAAGATGATCCAAAAATTTTGTAGATCCTATGAGTTCTGATCTTTGAAGAATCTCATAAATGTTTAAATCAGCTAAATCGGGGACAATTGTTCTTTTGACATCAACTGCGATTGTAAAATCTACCAAAGGTTTTAATATTGATACCGGGTTGGGTAACCCCACACCACCATCGACAATTATTTTATCCCCTGAATAGGTAGGCTCTGTATAGCCTGGGATTGATCCACTTTGAACGACTGCCTCTAGTAAATCCCCTGAAGAATATATCTGATATTCCCCCGTTTGGATGTCTGTTGCAGTTACCTGAAGAGAAATTTTCAATTCTTCAAAAGTCTTAACTGGTAATAAGAAACTAAAAGCATTTTTCAAACGCTCTTTTTTGAGGATAAAAGTCTTATTCAAAGACATAATAAGAACAAATTGATCACGAACTCTTTTTGCTATCTGGCTCATAGGTGAATGGGGATCTCTATCCTTCACCATACGATCTGTTCCAAGATTTTTAAAATTTTCGCTGACAAGGAAATCCTTGAATCTTTGTTCAATCCATTCCGGGTCCATGGTTGCGGCATACATGGCGCCAACCACAGCACCGGCGCTAGTCCCTACAACCCGGTCGAACCTGATACCTCCTCTGTGCAGTCCCTGCAGTACCCCAATGTGAGCAGCTCCACGGGTACCTCCACCGCCAAGTGCTATACCAATGGTTTGTTTCCCTTTTTTAAACATTAGATAATTTTATTTTTTCAAAAACACCTTTTTGATCAATACATCATCAACAGGCCAATCCTTCATCCCGTTTCGTACAGTTGTTTTTACTCGTTTTATATTATTTACTATATCCATTCCTTTCACTACTTTTCCAAAGACAGCATAACCAGGGAAAGAGTCAGACAAATATGCTGAGTCTGTTCTGGTAGAAGAATAATTCAAAAAACTATTATCTTTTACATTAATAAAAAACTGGTTAGTTGCACTGTCAGGGATATTTGTCCTCGCCATTGCAATGGTCCCTACTTCATTTAATAATCCATTATTTGATTCCAGTTTGATTGGAGGATTAGTTGACTTCTTTTTACCATCAATAGTAAATCCTCCCCCTTGAATCATGAATCTATCCTTTACACGATGAAATACAGTACCATCATAAGCTCCGGACATGACGTAATTCAAAAAATTCTCTACTGTAATTGGCGCTTTTTCTTTGTTCAATTCAATTTCAATTGATCCTAAAGATGTTTCCAAGACAACAACATATCCATTTCCCTTTTGGGGCGTTTTGTTCATTTTACCTACCTTTTCAGTTGCAGAGTTTGATTCATTTTTATTTTGGTCTGTTTTCTTATTCTGAGTACAACCTTCACTCACAAATAAGGTTAACATGACGATCATCATTAATGTATTTTTCATTGTGTTCCTCCAATTTATTGAAAATAATTTACTTTCCTGTGCGCCCTCTTTGCGTTAATGGTGTGCCCTGTTTACACTGAGGACATTCATTTGGTTCCCAAGACTCAATAACTTCTGAATAAAGAGAACAGGTTGGAAATCCAAAATCTATTTCTCCACCAGTCCGGTCAAACACGATTCCTATTCCAACAATTTTGGCTTCCAAAGTTTTTACTAATTTGATTAATTCGAATACTGACCCTCCAGTAGTAACAACATCATCTACCAGTAATACCCTTTGACCTTTTGACAAAGAGAACCCTCTTTTAAACGTCATAATTCCATCAACACGTTCTGAAAATATCCCGCTTGTGTCTAATTTTTTCCCCACTTCATAAGCTAATACTATTCCTCCAGTTGCCGCTCCAACAACAATATCTACATTTTCATCCATGAAAAATCTTGCAATGGAATCGCATAACTCTTCTACTATTTTCGGTTGGCTAAGCAATAAAAATTTTTCAAAATATTTATCACTATGGCGACCGCTTGTTAACAAAAAATGACCATCCAGCAATGCTCCGCTTTTACGAAAATTCTGTATGATATTTTCAGAATTCATTACTGAATTTCCTTATTTGGTTTAAATAATTTTCTGCAGCTTTACGTATTGCATTTTCACTCATGTCTCCTGCAAAACAAATCCCCCTTGAAATATTAATCAAGGCAATTCCGTTCGAATTCCCGTACCTCATGCTTTTTTCCAGGTCCCCTCCCTGAGCACCGATCCCGGGAAGTAAAAATGGCAAATCCGGTGCAAGCTCACGAATATGCTGGATTTCCTGAGGAACCGTTGCACCGATAACCAGACCGACATTATCATTTTCGTTCAACTGGACAGCACATTGTGCAACGTTTTCGTACAATAAACCGGAAGGTGTTTCCTGGTCCTGCAGTTCACCTGCGGAAGGATTGGAGGTCCTGCACAGAATAAATGCTCCCTTTTCCGGTTGAGAAATGAAGGGGCGAATTGCATCTGAACCCATGTACGGATTCACTGTGACCGCATCGAACCCAAAGTAATCAAACACAGATTTTGCATATTGCTTTGCAGTATTTCCGATGTCTCCTCTTTTCGCATCTGCAACAAGGATGTGCTCATTTCCGATGTAATCCAGCGTTTCCTCCAGCCATTCAAACCCTTTGCTTCCCCACCGTTCAAAAAAACCAAGATTTGGCTTATATGCCACAGCTAACTCCCTTGTAGCATCAATAACCTTTTTAGCGTGAGCCTTCAGAAAATCAAGATCGGGGTCAACACCCGGGAATGATTCAACAGCTATATCCAGCCCCACACACAGATTTGAATTCTTTTCAAGAATCCGTTCTTCCAAATGTGAATTAAAAGATTTCATAAAAATAATTTACCGCTATATTTCCACAGGGGACACAGAGAAAATTATTTTATCCATGCTGGTACAGGAAAAATTGTATTTTTATTCAAGTTTCAAGTTACCCTGATTGAATCCATCGTTGTAGATTTCGTCTGTGAATCAACTGTCTTTTAGCACTGAATCTACATCCAAAACCCGTGTAATCGCCTCAAGCGGAGTATTCCAAATTGAACTGCTCGAACACGTTGGTCAAGGTGATTATCCCACCTTAATCGAAATCTCTAAACATCTAAAAAGTCAGTATGGAGAAAAAGCAGTTCTCACAAAAACAACCATACAAAAATACTTTAATAAACCGGGCTCCTTACCCTTTATTGTCCGCTACCGGGGAAATATCATTGGATACATAATCGGGGTTCCCCTTGAAGAGTTGAGCCATGAACCATGGGCACGTCTTGATGAAAATTTTGGGAAAGAGAATACCCTTTATACGTATGCTTTTTTGATTATGGCCCAATATAAGAATAATGGATACGCGAAAATGTTGAAGCGTGTGTATCTGAGCTGGGCTAAAAAGCGTCTTTCAATTCGCTACATTACAGGACACGTCATCCTTGGAGTTTCCTCCCGATTTTCTGGGGAAATAAAAATTGTTAACCGGGTGGATAATTGGCAAGATACAGGTAAAACGTTCGAATACTACCGGCGGGATTTAAATCCAAATAAGTCCCAGCTACAGAAAAATAATCCTCCAATCGCAGAAAAAGTTTAATTCTTTTTCTCCGTAATCAAACTCACACCCACCAGGGCGATGACCGAGCAGCAGATGGCTGGTAACACCTCATCCACGGAGCCATAAATGCCCGCTGGAAGCCACGTCCACAAGTTTGGGGCTTCTTTCCATAACAGCGTAACGACCGTCCCGGAAAGAATTGACGCTATGGCGCCTTCTTTGGTGGCATCTTTCCAAAACATAGCTGCTACCAGGGCCGGGGTGATGGCCGCACCATAAATGGTATAAGCGTAAAGAGCCCGTTCGAAAAAGCCTTCCGATTCCGCAAATCCTTTAGAAACAATAAAGGCCACAATGCCCAAGGCCAATACTAGCAACCGGCTCAAGAGGACGATCTTTTTCTCCGATGCTTTAGGGTTGATATAATTAAGATAGATATCGCGCATCAACGTGGTGGCCGGCACTAATAAATAGGAGTCCGCTGTGGAAATGATGATGCCCACGATAGTGGTCATCATGATAGCTCCCAGAAAGGTTGGTAGAAACTGATGGGCAGCATAGATCAAGACGTGTTTGCCTACTTCCGCATCAGGGATCATGGAGGCGCTGACCCAGGCAGAGGCAATAATGAGCAATTCAATTATAAGCACGGCGAACACAAGAATTGTAGTTGCGAAACGAGCGCCTTCAGCATCTTTACTGGCAAAGAAGCGCTGGTACAGATTAGCATCGCCAAGGATCAGCAAAAAGGGCGGCAGACAGAAATTGATAATGTCCAGCCCTGAATACACGCCAAAGAACTGCATATGCTGACTCTTGCCCATGCCCGTAAAAGCAACTTCCATGCCGCTCCAGCCGCCGGCCTTGAACCACAGAATGGGAAAAGCAATCAACAGTGCAATGGTCATAATAATGCCGTTGCCCACGTCCGTGTAGGCCACGCTCACCAGCCCCGCCAGCATGGTATAAGCGATGATAAACACCGCAGCAATAATGGTGGCCGTCTCCGCAGATATCAGTGCCTTCCCTGTTTCATCCGTCAGGATGGTAGAAAGGACTGCGCCGCCGGCGTTGTATTGATAGCTTACAATGACCATATAGGCTATGACCAAAGCCACCACGCTCAATAGCCGGGCTGCCGGGCCGTAGCGATCACCAATAATTTCCGGCACGGTGAACTTTTCATAACTGCGAACTTTTCCTGCAATGCGTGTCAGTAATATAATTCCTAATGTTCCGCCAATGGGCAGGATCAAGGCTGCCATGCCCGTTTCATAGGTTTTACCGGCGTTGCCCAGAATGGATCCGGTCCCGATCCACGTAGCCAGCATAGTGCCCACCAATATCCAAGGTGATAGAGTCCTTCCTGCCACAGCAAAATCTGCCTGTGTCTTGATCTTTTTGGATTTATAGATCCCTACACCGATTAGCAAGAATAAATAAATCGAAATGATTGTAAGGTAAAGCATTTTATTCCCTTAGGTTTATTAATAGCATTTTGATTCTCTGCCTTTTAAATTATTGTGTCAGCACCCGGAAAAATTAGGATGATTTCGGTTAAAACCGTTAGTAATTAATCAAATAGGATTGTAATCTTATACCAACTATTCCCGATTTTCAATGGTATCCATGAAACGAACACCGCCAAAATCCTTCATCCTTGCACTGGCTCTTTTCCTAGCCTGTTCATCGGATGCGGGATCGAAGCCCAGCACAAAACAGTCAGGTAAACATATGAACAGACTTTCCCAAGAATCCAGTCCTTATTTACTGCAGCACGCCGATAATCCCGTAGATTGGTATCCCTGGGGTGAAGAAGCTTTCCTGGAAGCAAGAAAACGTGACAAGCCAATCTTCCTATCCATTGGATATTCCACCTGTCACTGGTGCCATGTAATGGAACACGAATCCTTTGAAGATGAAGAAGTAGCGCAACTCATGAACGATAATTTTGTTTGTATTAAAGTTGACC